>JBBODD010000001.1:927000-1236000 GCA_038002745.1 Bacillus sp. FSL H8-0547 | reverse complement strand
GACTAAAATCGCAAATTTGAATTTTGACATGAGGTTGACTCCTAACTTGATTTTCCATCCTGAATGTTACACGCATCTTTCCATGCAGACAAGCACATTTCTTTTTCCTCCCGAGAAAATTCAGTATGATGGCAAAAAAGAGAGGATGATCCAATTGGAATTTAAAATGAGGGAAGTTGGCTTTTCCGCAGAATTTGAATACGGGGAACTGCATGTGGCAGGGAACGAAGACTACGGGTTCCGTCCGTATCAGCTGATGGTCTCATCGATTGCTGTCTGCAGCGGAGGTGTTCTTCGCGGAATTCTTGACAAGAAAAGGCTTGAGGTAGAGGATATCACGATTCAGGCATCCGTGAAACGAAACGAAGAGGAAGCAAACCGCATTGAGAGCATTGCCATTCATTACGTCATCAAAGGAAATGATTTAAAAGAAGAAAAAGTGGATGGGGCCGTGAAACTTGCAAGAAAAAATTGCCCGATGGTGCGTTCCGTTGAGGGAAGTATTGAGATCACCGAAACATTTGAAATCAAAAACTAAGACCGTGCGCATGCACGGTCTTTTTGCTTACATTTTGATGACTTCAGGCTCGCTTCCTGCCTTTTGGTAATACCGGATCGAAGAAGGCTGAATCTTCAGCAGCACATAATTCGGGTCATCCGGACCGGAAATCCACTCTTTCAAATCCTCCTGCCAGAATTTCTTTTTTAGCTCGGCAGATTCTTCAAAAGATGCTGTTCCCTCAACCTCTGCGTATTCATTGTTCCATCCGCTGCCTTCAAGCCCCAAGAGAACATGGACATTCGGATTGCTTTCAATGTCATCTGCTTTGTGCGTTTCTTTATTGGTTGCCGTGTACAACGTCAAATCTTCGTGGAAAAACAGCATAAATCTCGAGAATGGCTTGTTCTCGCGAATGGTCGCAAGTGTTCCGATTTTATGGTCTTTGAGCATTTGAATGACTCTTTGTTTTGAATCGCTCATAACTATCCACTCCTTTCATATCTATCATTAATCTGCATCAATTTACCGGTTTCATACGCGAAAAAGAGACCGGCTTATTTTTTTGCCGAATAGAGGAAGAATAAGACAAAGAAGGGTGGGAAATAAGTGAATCGAATCTTTTTTATCGTCGTTGTGGCCGGTGTGCCGCTTTCGGTTATTGGACGGCTGCTGCACTGGCCTGAAGTCATCATGTTTGCCGTATACTGCCTGACCATTATTGCTCTTGCAGGCTATATGGGTCGGGCAACAGAGAGTCTTGCTGTTGTAGCGGGGCCGAGAGTCGGCGGTCTGCTGAACGCTACGTTTGGAAATGCCGTTGAGCTGATCATTTCGATTTTCGCCTTAAAAGCTGGTTTAATCGGGGTTGTGCTGGCATCACTTACTGGATCAGTACTTGGGAACCTGCTGCTTGTCGCCGGTCTTTCTTTTTTTGTAGGGGGATTAAAATACAAACGGCAGGAATTCAGCGTTTATGATGCAAGGCATAATTCAGGGCTGCTGATCTTTGCAGTGATTGTCGCTTTTGTCATTCCGGAGATTTTTTCGATGGACATGGATGAGACAAAGACGTTAAACTTGAGTGTGGGAATATCCGTCATTTTAATTCTTTTATATGTAGCAGCGCTGTTTTTCAAGCTTGTCACACACCGGGGTGTTTACAAGCATGAGACGGATGAAGCGGGACATGATGAGGAGCCGGAGTGGACCGCGAAAAAGGCGCTGCTGATTCTCCTGCTTGCCACCGCCGCTGTTGCCTATGTGTCTGAAAGCCTTGTACATACATTCGAAGCAGTGGGAGAGAGATTCGGCTGGAGCGAACTGTTTATCGGGGTCATCATCGTAGCGATCGTCGGAAATGCTGCAGAGCATGCTTCTGCGATCATTATGGCTTATAAAAATAAAATGAATGTTGCAGTCGAAATCGCCGTCGGGTCAACGCTTCAGGTGGCCATGTTCGTGGCGCCTGTTCTCGTCCTGATTTCACTGTTGTTTACAAAGAAAATGCCTCTTGTTTTTACAGTGCCGGAACTGATCTCCATGATTACAGCTGTACTTCTGACGATATCCATCACCAATGACGGTGATACGAACTGGTTTGAAGGGGCGACGTTGCTTGCAGCTTACCTGATTATGGGCATCGGGTTTTATCTTCTGTAAAAAAAGAGACTCTGTGCAGGCGGCACAGAGTCTTTTATGTGTAGGACGAAACAATTTGTAACGATTACCTCTAAGGTAACATATAGTTTAAAATTTGTAAATATTCAGTTATTTAGAATGACCGCCTGGACATACATATAGAACATGAAGGAGTTGGGGGAGCATGATTTTTCGGTTGATTTTTTTTGCGGCCGGTCTTTTTATTCTGGCCTTTGGGGTGACATTAACGATTAAAGCAAACCTTGGCGCCGGCGCCTGGGATGCGCTGAATGTAGGGCTGACAGATCAAATTGGCCTGACGGTCGGGAGCTGGATTTTTATCGTCGGGATACTGATTATTGTCCTTAATGCGCTGATTATGCGCGAGGCGCCGAAAGTGCTCGGTGTGATGACTATTTTGCTGATCGGCTTTTTCGTCGATTTCTGGATGCTGCGCGTTTTTCAGGAATTTGAGATGCAGAGCTTTGCAGGCAGAGCGGGAATCCTCCTTTCAGGAATCTTCCTGATCGCGATCGGAGTCTCCATCTACCTTCAAACTAACTTTCCGGCAAATCCGATCGACCAGCTGATGCTCACGCTTCATGAAAAATTTGGTCTCAGCCTGATGGCGGCAAAAACGATCGGTGAAGTAGGCGCTTTGCTGCTAGCGCTCCTGTTCGCAGGACCGATCGGCCTTGGCACCATCATTATCACATTTGCGATTGGACCGCTTATTCAGCTCTGCAATCCAAGGGTACATGCGGTGCTTGGAAAGTGGATCGCAAAAACGTAATGAAAGTTTGGATAAAGACATAAGGGCTTGAAAACAATAAGGGGAAAGCAACCGAAAGGGGTTTAGGAAATGAGAAAATGGATGCTCGTTTCAATGGCTTTGCTCTTATCAATCAGTTTTTCAGGCTCTGTGTCTGCAGCACCGAAAGCAAAGATACCAAGTTCGGTTTTGGATATTTCAAAAGAAAACACGTATCCGAATCCCACTCAGGATCTTCCGTATCTGCAGCCGAGCGAGTTTACACAGGGGTTAATCGATACATCAAAAATAGCGATTGAAAATCCTAATCTGATTCGTCTTTTAAACGAATCATCGATTCCGGATAATAAACTTGCAATCGGCTACAGAGCAACGATTTTTCTTGGTCAGTGGGCACTGAACTATGAGTCGTCCGAAACCGCAGTAAACTGGGAATATCAAAAGATCAACACGAACTTTTTTGACAACAGGGGCGGAAAAGCGGCCGTTCAGATTCATTACAAGCAGGAGTCTCAAAAGCAGGTCAAAGGCGGACTGACAGCGAGGATCCCGAACGAGGAAGACGTGAAAAAGATGATGCTGCTCAAAGCGATGAAGAAAACAAATCTTCCATTGTCTTTTCAAACCATCATTGGGACAGGTTCAAAGAAAGACCAGGTCTATAATGTCCCGGTTAAGCGCCTTGGCTATTTGAACGCCTACGCACCTGCCGTCAGTGAAAAAGGCAAGGTGACTTACGGCGAAGTGTACTTAGTGCTGAAAGGCAACAAGCGCAAAATCGTTGTCCAAAACGTAACATCACAGGGAATTGGAGCCTGGATTCCTGTACAGGATCACGCTTCCTTCGGTTTTACCGTTTCTGAACAGCCACGATAAAAAGCGAGCCAAATGGCTCGCTTTTTGCGTTTAAATCACTGATTTTCTAGACTGAAAATCCACATCAGGGTAATAGGCGTTTTTCACAAGCAGGTTCGGGCCAAGACAGGATACGGCAGGACAGTGGCAGTTCAGGCCGCGCGCAAGCTCTGTGTCATTCCAGCGGTCATAGGCCGACTGGAGGGTGTCTCGCTGAATGTTCCCAAGCTCAGGCGTATCGCCGAAATCCGTTACGATAATGTCGCCATTGAAAATGTTGACATTCAGTCTTGAACGGCCGTCGGGATCATTCCTCACGGTAACATTTTTGGAGGCGCGAAGCCTTTTAATCAGCTCTGTATCCTCAACATTTGTGCTGCACGCGTAAAACGGCAGTGTGCCGAACAGCATCCAGACATCCTCGTTTCGAATATCAAGCAGGTGATGAATGGCAGCTCGTGTTTCTTCGAGAGACAGCGTTTCGAGTGTGCTCGCAAAGTCAGATGGGTACATAGGATGTACCTCATGCCGCTGACATTTCATATCCTCTGTAATCTGTTTATGGATCTTTTCGATATGAGGAAGCGTCCGCTTGTTCAGCATTGTTTCTGCCGAGACCATGATGCCGGCATCAACAAGCGCCCGGCTGTTTTCAACAATCCGGTCAAAATAAGCCGTGCGCTGAGCGTAAGACGGTTTTTTCTCCATCATTGCAAAACCGCCTTCAGCGAAATCATCGAGTGTTCCCCAGTTATGGGAGATATGCAGCACATCAAGGTACGGGGCAATCTTTTCAAACCTGGCAAGATCAAGCGTCAAATTCGAATTTATTTGCGTACGCACCCCGCGTTCCCGGGCATACTTTAATAGAGGAAGCACATACTGGTCAACGGATTTTCTGGATAGCATCGGCTCTCCGCCTGTAATACTGATGGAGCGGAGCGTCTCAACCTCTTCAAGCCGCTTTATAATAAGCTCGAGCGGAAGTGCCTGGGGATCCTTTGGAGAAAGGGTGTACCCTACGGCGCAATGCTCACACCGCATGTTGCAAAGTGTCGTCGTTGTAAACTCCACATTCGTAAGGGTCATTTTTCCATATTGTTTTACATCTAAATAAGCTTCCCATGGATCATGAGAAGGGGTAATTGGCAGCAGATTCACAGCTGATGCATTCATTCATAAAACTCCTTTTTCAAGTTCACATAAAGAACATTCTAACATGAACCCGTCAGTTTGGAACACCTCGCGCTCAGGGGCGGTTGTCAAAGTTCCTTGAATAAGCTACGATAACTGTAACAGTGAAAGGAGAGATACATCTTGGGCAACGCCGTTCATGATAAAGACTCACAACTACAATATTTAAAATCACGGCTGAATATGTTCATGAATGTGATTGATTCCATGGATCCCGAATCAACCGACCTTGAAGATATCGACCGTTTAATAAACATGCTGGACGAACTTGAAATTAAGCAGGAGCAGTTTAAAAAAGACTGGAACAAAGAATAGATGTTGAAAGAGCACCTGATGAAGGTGTTCTTTTTGTTTTTCTGTTTCTTAGCTAAACTCCAGTGGATTGCAGCGGAAGGAACTTGACTACTGCGGGATGCAGGCACGAAAACGTTTGGATTGTGCCCTTCAGAAAGCGGAAATCCTCTGTTGATGGTTCCATTCTACGGGATAAGTACCATCAACCAAACGAAATCCTCTGTTGATGGTTCCGTTCTACGGGATAAGTACCATCAACCAAACGAAATCCTCTGTTGATGGTTCCGTTCTCTCTGATAAGTACCACCAACCCAACGAAATCCTCTGTTGATGGTTCCATTCTCTCCGATAAGTACCATCAACCAAACGAAATCCTCTGTTGATGGTTCCATTCTCTCCGATAAGTACCACCAACCAAACGAAATCCTCTGTTGATGGTTCCGTTCTTCGGGATAAGTACCATCAACCAAACAGAATCCTCTGCTGATGGTTCCATTCTCTCCGATAAGTACCACCAACCAAACGAAATTCTCTGTTGATGGTTCCGTTATACGGGATAAGTACCATCAACCAAAAGAAAACCAGTGGGATTGTTCCTCTCTACCCGCAGGAAAGAAACGGGTGCAGATTGCAAAAAAGGTACCATAGAAACAAAAAACAAAACAGCCTCCATCCTTTGCCAACCCAAAGACCTGAATCAAATGTAATTTTCTTCTATTTTATCTAGTCCATACCTCACCCCTTTACACTAAATCCACACTCACCGGTACTTTTAGCCCTAAAAAATTTACAAGCATTAAAAAAAATACCAAATCCTATCAACAATTACCTTCTAGAATAGAAGAGTACATACTACTATCCGGAGGTGCAAGATGAAAGGGAAAAACAAGCTTGCCGTCATGCTGATGGCCTGCACGCTGCTGATTCAGCCGGTTTCCGTTCTCGGAGAAGATACCGTGCCGTCAGAAAAAAGCACAGTGTTAAAAGCGGAACAGATTTCTTCAGGCATTACACACACTGAAAAGCAAATCGAGAATTTCGGGGGAACAGCGGGAAACAGCCAGAGAGTGAATGTTCTCGAGGCAGATCTTTCGAATCCGAATGTATCCGTTGTCACATCCAAAGCACTTGAACGAGTTGTTGCTGCAGAAACTCTGCCGTCACAGGCTGCCCGAGAAGAATTCAAGGGAAAAGACATTGTTGCAGGCGTGAATGCGGATATGTTCAATATGCAGACAGGCATCAATATGACGCTCCAGGTGCAAAACCGCAATCTTCTTATCAATCACAGCTATCCTTCAGGCGTTGCTCTTCATCCTGTTTTTGCAATTGACCAAAACAAGAAACCTTTTATCGGAGAAGTTGAAATGAGAGGCTCGCTGACCTACAGCGGCAAAAATGTAAAGGTTGATACACTGAACCGCAATGAAAACGCGGGAGAAAAGCTTGGCATTTTCACACCAAAGTTAAACCAGAAGGGAGTCCTTACCTTCGATGACCGCAATGAGAATTTCATTAAAAATGGAGCCATGGCCGTCGTAAAAGAGGTAAAGGACGCTTCTGCCATCAAAGCAGGACAGGCTTACACAGGAAAAATTGAAAAGATCTACCCTGCTTATGAGAGCATTGATATTCCATCAGACAGTGTCATCATTGCCGGATTCGGGTCAAAAGCAGAAATGATCCGGAATGAATTAAAAGAAGGCATGGACATCTCCTTCCAGTTTGATCTTTTCACGGGAGAAAACAGAGTCCTCAAAAATGATATTACTGAGGCTACAGGCGGCTACAACTGGCTTGTTAAGGACGGAAAGGCCCTTACAAAAGACGAGCTCCTGTCCAAATACGGCAGCCACGTTAACCTTAAGAGCGCCAGAACCGCCATCGGAATTACAGCAGAGCAAAAGGTCATCACGATGACCATTGATAAACCGAGTACTCTTTTTGATAAAAGCCAGGGGGTAACGCTTGTCGAAATGGCTGAGATCATGGAAGAGCATGGTGCAGTCTCTGCTCTTGGCCTTGACGGCGGAGGATCGACAGAAATGCTCGTTCAGCCAAAAGGAAAAAGCGCGCTTGAAACGGCCAATCGCCCGAGTGACGGGCAGTCAAGATCGATCACAAACGGCCTTCTCTTTGTCAATCATTCAACTAAAACAGGTGAAATTGGCGAAGTCATCGTAGAAAAAAATCTGACAATCTTCAAAAATGCGGCTTTCCCGTTCGGCGTAAAAGCAACAGACAGCAACGGCAACCCCGTCATGATTGCAAGCCGCTCCATCCAGTGGAAAGCTTCAAAGGGCACCATTGATAAAACGGGTCTTTATAAAGCGCCTGCTCATGCAGGAACAGATAAAGTGGAAGCTGTCATCAACGGAGTGAGCGGGCAGGCATCTGTTACGGTCATCGACCAGGTGGATGACTTCCAATTTGCCGATCAGGGACCGGTTATTCTCCAGCCAGGCGAGGAAAAGAAACTGGAAGCTGAAGCAGTGAAAGACGGAAAAGAGGTCATTCTCACAGGAGATGCAATTGACTGGGAGATTGACAGCCAGTTTGGTGAAATCACTCCAGACGGCACCATCCAAATAAGAGAAGATGTACCTGCGGGAACAAGAACAACGGTAACGGCAAAGCTTGGCTCAATTGAAAGGCAGATTGAGTTATTAATAGGGCTAAAAGAACAAGTCATCGATGACTATGAAACGTATCCAAAAGAAGGCTATGAAGTATCCGGCTTCATGGGCGGCACACATCAGCTGTCCGGGGACGAGGCGAAATTCGGAGAGAGCAGCCTGCGTGTGGATTACGATTCAAAAAAATGGGAACGCAAATACAACGGTACAATCAATGTCATTCCACACTGGTACAAGTCAGCAACTGGAGCATGGCCGGACGAGCTCGCTGATTCTATGTATGAAACGTATAAAACAGACATCCGACCGAAGAAATTCGGCGTATGGGTGCACGGTGACGGAAAAGCGCCGTGGGCACGCCTGATTTTCAAAGCAAACGGCGTCAACAAGACGCTTGATCTTGCACCGAAAGTAGACTGGACCGGCTGGAAATACCTTGAGGTTGAGCTTCCGCAGGACTGGGCGCTGCCGATCGTTTTCAACTATCTCTATTTTGTCGAAACGAACAAAAGCATCCCTGACTACAGCGGCAGTGTTTACATCGATCACATGCGCTATATTTACACGAACGAAACAGAAGACTTTAACGGTCCGGATTTCAAAGAGATCACACCTGCCGGAAATACTGTATATGAAAACAAAATCGCGTTTTCTTCCCTTCTGATAGATGAAGAATCGGGTGTAGATGCTGAATCGATCGAAGTGAAGCTAAACGGAGAAAAACTTCCGCATACCTATGATGCTGAAACAGGAAAAGTAGAAGCAGCAGCTGAAAACCTGACAGAGGGCACCTATCATCTGACAGCCTCAGCACGCGATACAAACGGAAATGCATCTGTTCCGTCCGTTGATAAAACAATCAAAGTAGACTTGAGCGATGATATAGAAAAACCGGTTCTTTCAAACGTGACGCCGACAGGAAAAGCGGTTGAGAAAACAGCAGAACCGCGTATTACTTTTAAACTGAAAGATGTAAAAAGCGGCGTGAAGAAAAACAGCATCGCTGTGAAAATTGACGGCAAACCTGCTCCTGTTCATTACGACGAAAAAACGGGCTGGGCATATGCCGTTCCTGAAAAGCCGATTAAAGACGGAAAGCATTCCTTCATCATCGAAGCAAAAGACAATAGCGGAAATGTCATGACGCCGTTTGTGAAAGAATTCGAAACAAAGCAGCTTCAGCAGCCGGAAAAGGCCAATCAATTCTCCATTTCTGTCCTGCCTGATACACAAGGGTTCATGTACTCGAAACGCTTGTTTGACCGGGCTGCAAAAGAAGAAACAGACTTCGTGATGCATGTAGGCGACATCGTGGATACCTCTTCACAGGCAGAATGGGACAGAGCCGTGAGCGACCTTTCCCTGCTTGGAGAAAAACCGTTTTTCGCAACACCGGGAAATCATGAATCATTCCAGGGAAACATTGATTTCTACTCAGACATCATTGGATCGCCAACCTACCATTTTGAATATGGAAACACACTAATCATCAGCTTGAACAGTGCGTTTGGACAGAGCATTTCAGCATCAGACTCTACCCAGTTCCATTACCTTCAAAAGCTTCTTAAGGAAAATAAAAAGAAGAATGTCCTTGTCGTGACACACAACACGACAAAAGATGACTTCGGCACGAAGCACGAAATGAACCCGGCTGATGCCAAGCAATTTGAAGACATTCTCGGAGCCTATAAAAAGAAAAACACCGGCGTGAACGTTCAAGTGCTGTTCGGTCACCTGCATCTCCTGCAGTCATGGGAAAAAGACGGCGTCAACTACACAATCACAGGCAACGGCGCAAGCAAAGGATATGTCTCAAACGACAAAGGAAATATCCTGGGAAGCGGAGTACTTCAAGTGACGAAGTCTGGAATGGACTATAAATTTAATCCATTGCTGACGGACGTATCCATCGTCGATGACGCCCTCAATGAACAGCGCGAAATGAAAATGGCAGCAGGTGCAGAACGCACACTCAACCTTTTCGGTGATTTCAGGGAAATCTACGGAAACTATCTCGTCAACCTGAGCTCGTTCGAAGACGTTCATACAATCTGGACCTCTGATAACGAAAAAGCTGTAAAAGTACTTCAGGACGGAACCATTCAGACAATCAAGCCAGGTACAGCCAACATCACGGCCGTTTCAGGAGGAAAAAGCAGCACCATTAAAGTAACGGTGGTTGACCCGAACACAATCAAGCCTGTCAACGTTGAACTCAACCCAAATAACGAAACAGTCATTGAAGGAAAGAACATCCGCCTGACAGCAACCGCCATCGACAAAGACGGCAACCGATTTGCCATGGACCCGGACAAGCTCTTCATGGAGCTTTCACCTCCTGACCTCGCAGAATGGAAAAACGGCAAAATCAAAACAAAGAAAAGCGGAACCCTGACCATTTCATATCAGTACCTTGATATCAAAAAAAGCATGGAGATTGATATCCTCCCTAAAAAACAGAAATAGAAAATCGCCCGGTCATTGGCCGGGCAGTTTTTGGTCTTTAAATGAAACGCCAGTGGATTGCAGCAGAAGGAACTTGACTCCTGCGGGATGAAGAGGGCACGGAAGATCCCGCAAGCGCAGCGAGGAAGCTTCCGGCACTCCCCGCGGAAAGCAAGTTCCTGGAGCGGAAAGGAACGGGTAATTTCGTGGTGTCTAGCTCCGCAACCCAGCTCCTCTGTCAGAACGGAATCGTCGGTAAAGGCAAAAAGCGCCTTTTCCGCCGTTTCCTTATCTGACTCCCGGAGCTAAACGGGCTGCTCCGCTTTTCGAGGTGTCCAGCTCCGCCTCCCAACCCTTCCGTCAGAACGAAATCCCCGAAAAAGTCAAACCCGGACTTTTCCGGTGATTTCTTTTCTGCCTGTCAGGGCTAAACGGGAGCCTCCGCATTTCTAGACTGAAAGCCTTTCCAACCAAATCACAAAGGAGTATAATAAAAATTGAATAAAATTGACCGAATTCTATAGACAATAAGGGGAGAAACAGGATGGATCGTTTTTATGAAAGCATGTATGAACTGATCGTGGAAACATCAACGAAGCTTCCGAAGGATGTGCGCCGCGCGATTTTAAGAGCGAAGCAGCAGGAAAACGCAGGCACGCGCGCTGCGATGTCCCTTGCGACAATATCCGAGAATATCAAAATGGCGGACGAGAACGTGTCGCCGATTTGCCAGGATACAGGACTGCCTACATTTAAACTGAAGGTTCCTGTCGGAGCCAATCAGCTGAATATGAAAGAAGACATCTACCGCGCGATTGCACAGGCAACAAAGGACGGAAAGCTGCGCCCGAATTCAGTTGACTCGCTGACTGGCGACAACAGCGGGGACAACCTTGGCTTCGGCACGCCTGTCATCAAATTCGAGCAGTGGGAAAAGGACTACATCGACGCGCGCCTGATTTTAAAAGGCGGCGGCTGTGAAAATAAAAACATCCAGTACAGCCTTCCATGCGAGCTTGACGGACTCGGCAAAGCCGGACGCGACCTTGACGGCATCCGCAAATGCATCCTTCACTCCGTGTATCAGGCACAGGGGCAGGGCTGCAGCGCAGGCTTCATCGGCGTCGGCATCGGAGGAGACCGTACTTCAGGCTATGAGCTTGCGAAGGATCAGCTTTTCAGAAGCGCGGATGACACGAATCCGAATCAGGATCTGCAGCGACTCGAAGAATATATCGTAGATAAAGCGAATAAGCTCGGCATCGGCACAATGGGCTTTGGCGGGGAAGCGACTCTTCTCGGCTGTAAAGTCGGCGTGATGAACCGGATTCCGGCAAGCTTTTTTGTTTCTGTTGCGTACAACTGCTGGGCATACCGCCGTTTAGGCGTCACGATTGATGCCGGCAGCGGAGCGATTCAGGACTGGCTGTACCAGGAAGGCGACAGGCCGAACCTCCAGGACGACGAGCCTGCAGAGGCGCCAGCAGAAAGTCCGCGTGAAGTGGTGCTTGAAGCGCCGATCACAGAAGAAAAAATCCGCGAGCTTAGAGTCGGAGATGTTGTCCGCATCAACGGAATGATGTACACAGGGCGCGACGCCATCCACAAGTACCTTTCAACGAACGAATCACCTGTGGATCTCAACGGCCAGATCATTTACCACTGCGGACCTGTTATGCTGAAGGATGAGGATGAAAACTGGCATGTAAAAGCAGCCGGACCGACAACAAGCATCCGTGAAGAGCCTTACCAGGGCGACATCATGAAAAAATTCGGAATCCGCGCTGTGATCGGAAAAGGCGGCATGGGTCCGAAAACACTGAAAGCACTGAATGAACACGGCGGCGTTTACCTTAATGCCATCGGCGGAGCTGCCCAGTACTATGCAGACTGCATCAAATCTGTTGAAGGCGTAGACCTTATGCAGTTTGGAATTCCTGAAGCGATGTGGCACCTGAAGGTAGAAGGCTTTACAGCTGTTGTAACGATGGACTCCCACGGAAACAGCCTTCATGCGGATGTTGACCAATCGTCTCTTGAAAAATTGTCACAATTTAAAGAACCAGTATTCATTTAATGAAAAGCCGGAGAAATCCGGCTTTTTGTATTCCATTTATTACATAATTATTCCCAGTATGTAATTCCCTCACTTCCCGACACTATAAGTAGAACAATGTCAGGGGAGTGAAGAAGTTGAAATACTGGACACTTGCAACATGCCTATTGCTGTTTTTCCTGTCAGGCATTCAGCCCGCAGCAGCTGTTTCCAACCAGCCGATCAACTGGGGCTTTGAAAAAAGCAGAAACCATAAATCCGCGAACCCCGGGGAACCGCTAGTGAAGCTGCTTGAGAAATATGACGCTTTTTTTATGGGAGATCCAAGCCAAAAATACATTTATCTCACCTTCGACAATGGCTATGAGAATGGCTACACAGAAGGAGTTCTAGATGTCCTGAAAAAACAAAAGGTGCCGGCAGCCTTTTTTGTAACGGGGCACTACCTGCTTGACCAGCCAAACCTTGTAAAACGCATGGCAGATGAGGGGCACATTGTCGGAAACCACTCGTGGCACCATCCCGATCTGACAAAAGTCACGGATGAAAGACTGAAAAAAGAGCTGGACTCTGTGAAAGAAAAGACGGAAAAGCTAACAGGCTATCAGGGGATTCAGTATCTCCGTCCGCCGAGGGGCGTATTCAGCGAGCGGGTACTTGCTAAGTCGAAAGAGCTCGGGTATCAGCCGGTTTTCTGGTCACTTGCCTTTGTAGACTGGCATACGAATGCACAAAAGGGCTGGAGATATTCCTATGATCAGATGATGAGCCAGATCCATCCCGGCTGCATCCTTCTGCTGCACACCGTTTCAAAGGACAACGCGGAGGCGCTTGACAAAGCCATTACGGATTTGCGCAAACAAGGCTATATTTTCAAAAGCCTGGACGATTTGATGATAGACCGGACCTTCCATCAGCCATACTTTTTCTCCCTCTGACAGTGGTCACAGGGAGTTTTCCCTTTTCCCCGGGCGTTTCATGATATAATAGTCAGTATCAAAAATAAGGGGTTTGAGAACGAATGTGGGAAGAGCGAGTAAAGATAGATCCTCCATATGATTTTGACCGTGTCCTTGACCGTTTATCCATGGATCCGCTGCATCACGTGATGATGTCTGAGCGCGAAGTATCCATTCCGATGAGGGACGGAGATAAAAAGCCGTTTGTTGTGAAGGTGAAGGCTCTTGGAACGAAGGATGCACCGGAGTTTTCAGTGAGCGGAAGCGGGAACCGCGAGGCTGCTCTAAAAGAGACGATGCGCATTTTTCAGTGGGATACGTCACTGCTAGACGTTCAGACCCATTTTCGTTCCTCAAACATCGCCGGTATTTTTCAGGAGCACGACGGCACGCCGCTCGTGCTTGAATTTGGCCTGTATGAGTGCCTGATGAAATGCATCATCCACCAGCAGCTGAACCTGAAGTTCGCTCATACGCTGACAGAGCGGTTCGTCCATACGTTCGGCGAGCAGGTGGACGGAGTCTGGTTTTATCCGCTTCCTGAAAAAGTGGCGGCACTCGACTACAGCGACCTGCGGGAGCTGCAGTTCAGCGGGCGCAAATCAGAGTATGTCATCGATACATCAAAGCTGATTGCAGAAGGCAAAATAAACCTGGAAGAATTGAAGGATCAGCCGGACGAGGACATCCTGAAGGAGCTCGTGAAAATCCGCGGAGTGGGGCCATGGACGGTCCAGAACCTGCTCCTGTTCGGACTTGGACGGCCCAATCTGTTCCCGGTTGCCGATATCGGCATTCAAAACGCGATGAAAAAGCATTTTGGACTCGACCGCAAGCCTACCTTGGAAGAAATGCAGGAGCTGAGCAGGGAGTGGGACCCTTATTTAAGCTATGCTTCCCTTTATTTATGGAGAAGCATTGAATAGAAATGGAGCGTCAAACATGAAGACCAAGGAACAAAAGAACAAAGGTGTGCCTCTGGAAAAGGGACAAACCTTTCCATTAACTATAAAAAGACTCGGAATCAACGGAGAAGGAGTCGGTTACTTCAAAAAGCAGGTCGTATTTGTACCAGGTGCTCTCCCAAATGAAGAAGTGGTCGTGGAAGCAACGAACATCAGCGCCAAATTTGCCGAGGGAAAAGTGAAGAAAATCAGGAAGGCCTCCCCTCACAGAGTGGACCCGCCTTGCCCGATCTACCACGAATGCGGAGGCTGCCAGCTTCAGCACCTTTCGTATGAAAAACAGCTGCATGAAAAAAGAGACATTGTTGTCCAGGCGATGGAGCGTTTTTCTGGACTTGATCTAGGCAAAACCGACATCAGACAGACGATTGGCATGGAGGACCCGTGGAACTACCGCAACAAAAGCCAGTTCCAGACAGGGCTAAGAAACGGAAAAGTCATTGCAGGACTGTACAGCAAGAACTCCCACCACCTTGTCAATATCGATCACTGCATCGTGCAGCACGAAGCAACCAACAAAGCGGTACAGACCGTCAAGCAAATTCTGCAGGACCTGAAAGTATCGATCTACGACGAGCGGAAACGCAAAGGCATCGTCCGGACCATCGTCAGCAGAGTCGGCTTCAAAAGCGGACAAGTTCAAATCGTCCTCATCACCGCGCAGGAAAACCTGCCGCGCAAGGACCTGATCGTCAGCGAAATCAACAAACGTCTCCCTGAAGTCAAATCCATTATGCAAAACATCAACGGGGAAAAAACATCCCTGATCTTCGGAGAAAAAACCGTCCACTTAGATGGAGAAGAAGTCATCCAGGAACAGCTAGGAGATTTGACATTTGACCTCTCGGCACGGGCCTTCTTCCAGCTCAACCCCGTCCAGACCGTCAAGCTCTACGACGAAGTCAAAAAAGCCGCCCAGCTCACCGGCAAAGAAAAAATCGTCGACGCTTACTGCGGCGTAGGCACCATCGGCATGTGGCTCGCAGACGGCGCCAAAGAAATCAGAGGCATGGACACCATCGCCGACTCCGTCGAAGACGCCAAAAAGAACGCCAAAAAACACGGCTTCAAAAACGCCACCTACGTAAAAGGCACAGCCGAACACTGGCTCCCAAAATGGCTTGGTGAAGGCTGGAGACCCGACGCTGTGGTAGTCGATCCGCCAAGAACAGGCTGCGACCAAAAGCTGCTTGGTGCGATATTAAAGGTTAAACCGAAGAAGTTTATTTATGTGTCGTGTAACCCGTCGACACTTGCGAAGGATATAAAGACACTTTCGAAGGCTTATAAGGTTGAGTATATTCAGCCTGTGGATATGTTTCCGCATACGGCTCATGTGGAGTGTGTGGTGAGGTTTGTATTGAAGTAGGAATAGAAAGCAGGAAACCTTTAGCGGGGTTCCTGCTTTTTTTCGTTTGCATTAATTACAGTAATTTCTAGGACAGTTCTGCTGGATTGCAGAAATTAAATATTTCAATACTTTCAAATGAAATAACAATACAATATTTGGCATGCTGATTCTGGTGATGTCTCCTCGTTCTTTTCTGGCAACATTTGCGCCTTGCCCGTTCGTATTCTAAAAACGCGAATTGATCGGTTTCGGCTGCTGGAATACCATATCTTTCTCTGCAGGTTCTTCTCTTCATTTTTTCTATTTGTTTTTGATCGTTCGTTTTTTTCTGTGTTTTCCCTTTTGGCTTACGAAACGAAGTTGGTTCTTAAAGGGAAAAAGACCAATCAAAGCAGGCGTTAGCTTAGTTCCCTTTTTTCTTTTCTCTCGTGGATCTTGATTTTGGAATTTGTATTTACGGCTTGTTTGGTATGGCGGCGCGAGCCGTAAAGAGAGCAGGAACCTACGGCATGTAAGCTTCAGCCATACAGACCGTGGTTTTCGCTCTCTTTAGTACCGAAGCGACATGTATAGAATGACAGAAAGCGTTCTTTGCTTTCTGATCAGTCTGTAGTGCAGCCGCCCGTATTCTATCCTTATATTTCAGGTCATTCTCTTCTTTTTTTGCCTACATCTATTTGTAACAAAACTTTAGTCGGGTATATCATTAAACTGCTATAATAGAGAAGAAATATTGCTATAAGTTAAGAATAATACCAACATAATACAAAGAATTTATCAGAAAGTTCAATGGGGGATACAAAGTGATTACATCAGAAGAAATTAAACGTAGATTATGGGACGGCGCTAATGAACTGCGTGGCTCAATGGATGCCAGCCGTTATAAAGATTACATGCTTGGGTTAATGTTCTATAAGTTTTTGAGTGATAAAACTTTAGAAACATTTAAAGTGACCAGTGGATTAGAGAAATTTACTCAATCTGAATTGGTAGAGGAATATACAAAAGCACAAGCAGAATACGGAGAACAGCTAAATAAAATGATTCAAAATGTGCTCGGTTATTATGTTTCGCCTGAGTATCTTTATCAAACTTGGATTAAAGATATTAATTCTGGAGATTTTGAAGTTCAAAAAGTAACGGATAGCTTGAATAACTTCGAACGTACGATTGCCGTATCTGGTGATACGAATGACTTCAAAGGATTGTTCTCAAGTTCTACGCTGGATTTAACGGATACCGCCTTAGGTAGTAACTTGAATGAGCGCAGCAAAAATATTAAGGCACTAATTTTGCTGTTTGCAGACTTAAATATGGTTGCATTACAAAAAGGCGATGTACTGGGCGATGCTTATGAGTACCTCATTGGTCAGTTTGCGATGGAGTCGGGGAAGAAGGCAGGAGAATTCTATACCCCTCGACAAGTCAGTGAAGTCATGGCACAAATTGTAGCGAAAACGTCAGATATAAAATCAATATATGACCCAACTGTTGGTTCTGGCTCGTTACTTTTAACTGTAAAGAAACATTTAGATGAAGATGTTCAAAAGAATTTATGTTATTACGGACAGGAAAAGAATACAGCGACCTACAACTTAACTCGTATGAATTTATTGCTCCATGGTGTGCGTCCAGAAAAGATGACCATAAAGAATGGTGATACGCTTACTCAAGACTGGCCAGAAGATCCAGAACGTCCAAATGAAGGCGTGCAGTTTGATGCGGTTGTTATGAACCCACCCTATTCTGCGAAGAACTGGAACAAAGCAGGACTTAAGGTCAGTGATCCTCGATTCGAAGTAGCTGGTGCATTGCCACCAGACTCCAAAGGAGATTTTGCTTTCCTCTTACATGGATTATTCCACTTAGGACAAAATGGAACTATGGCGATAGTGTTGCCTCATGGTGTGCTCTTCCGAGGTTCTGCAGAAGGAGAGATTCGAGAGCGTTTACTTGAGAAAAATTACATAGATACCATTATCGGCTTGCCAAGTAACTTGTTTACCAATACAGGAATTCCTGTAGCCATAATAATATTGAAGAAAAATCGAGAAACCGGTGAGCCTGTACTTGTTATAGACGCTTCTCGTGGCTTTACTAAAGTAGGGAAACAAAATGTTCTACTAGAGAAAGATATTGCTAAAATTGTTGATACGTTCGTTGAACGTAGAGAAGAAAAGGGTTATAGCCAATTGGTAAAACGAGAGGATATTCTCAAAAATCAATACAATATGAACATTCCTCGTTATATTGAAGCTATTGATGAAGAAATTCCGCAAGATGTAGATGCACACTTACTTGGTGGGATTCCTCAAAAAAATATAGACGATTTGAAGGTTTTGCAGTCTACAGTGCCGGATATTTTAGAACGATCTTTGAAAGAAATCCGTGCCGGCTATGTTGAGCTACTAAAACCAGTTGAGGAAATTTCTTATATGGTCTTGAACGATTCACGCGTTATTGAAAAGTCAAAAGAAATCGAAGGAAAAGTAGTATCCTTTATTAATAAACATTTCGATACTATACGAAATGTAGATAATATCAGTAAGTTGCCCCAGTTGATGGACGACATGCTCGATGAAATAAAATTAATTTTGTCAGCATTCAATAATATTGATGTATATGATGGCTATCAAATTGTCGCAGAAATTTGGAAGAATTCATTGTCCCATGATACGGAAATCATTGCATTAAGTGATTTTTACACAGCCGGACGCACACGTGAACCAAATATGGTAACTAAGGGAACTGGCAACAAAAAACGTGTCGAGCAAGACGGCTGGATCGGCAGTATCGTCTCAAATGAGTTGATTGCTAAACATTTATACAGTGATGAGCTAGATGAAATAGAAACAAAGAAAACACGCATTCAAGAAATTGAAAATGAGCTATCTGATTTAGTTGAAGCTGCGAAAGTAGAGGACAGTGAAGAAGCCAATGCTTTAGGAGATACGTTGAATGAAGCCGGTGAAGCTTTTGATAATAAGCTGGTCAAAATAGAGTTGAAAAAAGCTAGCATGGGGACTAGTGAATATAACTATCTGAAAAATGTTGAACAATTACATGCAGATAAATCAAAACTCAGTAAAGAAGTGAAAACAGATGAAAAAGCACTAAAAGAAGCTGTACAAGAACGAATCTTAATGTTGACAAATGAAGAAATCGACAACTTGATGTATGAAAAGTGGTTTGGCAATACAGTGAAGGCTTTGGTTCGTTTAATAGAACTGCCGTTACAAACCGAGTTAAATACGCTACAAATGTTGCACAATCGCTATGCTGATACGTTGTCAGCGATTGATGAAGAAAGTCGCAACTTAAAATCAGCATTTGAAGCCTTGATGAATGAATTGGTGGTGGAATCATGACAGAACAAACAAATTTAATACCCACTAGACGATTTAAGGAGTTTCAAAACACTCACGCTTGGGAAGATCACCATTTCTTCGACACTATCAAAAATACTATTGACTTTCGTGGAAGAACACCGAAAAAGTTAGGACTAGACTGGAGCGAAACCGGTTATTTGGCATTATCTGCTTTAAATGTGAAAAATGGATATATTGACCCTAGTGCAGATGCTCATTATGGAAATCAAGAATTATACGATAAATGGATGACTGGACGTGAATTAAGAAAAGGACAAGTGCTTTTTACAACTGAAGCGCCAATGGGAAATGTGGCCCAAGTACCTGATGATAATGGCTATATCCTAAGTCAAAGAACAATTGCATTTGATGTTAATCCAGAAAAGATTACCGATGACTTTCTTGCTGTACTTTTAAGCTCTCCTAAAACATTTGCAAAACTATCTGCTTTGTCTAGTGGAGGAACAGCTAAAGGAGTAAGTCAAAAATCTATGTCACAGTTAAAAGTTACCTTACCTACAAATCTTGAAGAACAAGCCAAGATTGGTTCTTTTTTTATGAACCTTGACCACCGTATAACCCTTCATCAGCGAAAGTTAGAAAAGTTAAAATTATTAAAATCTGCTTACCTTTCGGAAATGTTTCCAGCTGAAGGTGAGTGTAAACCAAAACGAAGATTTGCAGGATTTACCCAATCTTGGGAACAGCGGAAGATTGGAGAATTAGCAGATATTGTACGCGGTGCAAGTCCGCGGCCCATTCAAGATTCAAAATGGTTCGATGATAAATCTGATGTTGGATGGTTACGTATTGCAGATGTTACTGAGCAAAATGGACGTATTTATTTTCTAAAACAACGTTTATCAACAGCCGGGCAAGAAAAAACTCGTGTATTAACTAAACCACATTTATTACTAAGTATCGCTGCAACAGTTGGAAAACCCGTTGTAAACTATGTTAAGACTGGCGTACATGATGGATTTTTAATCTTTCAAGATCCAGTATTTTACCGTGAATTTTTGTTCCAGTGGTTGGAAATGTTCCGCCCGCAATGGCAAAAATATGGACAGCCTGGCAGTCAAGTTAACTTGAATTCTGATTTAGTGAAGAATCAAGAGATTAGATTACCAAGTAAAGATGAACAAAAGAAAATTGGTGACTTCTTTGCACAACTTGATCACCTCATTGCCATTCATCAACGTAAATTAGAAAAACTACAAAGCATGAAAAAAGCATACCTAACTGAGATGTTTGTCTAGAGGAGGCAAAAGCCATGAGTAATGCACCAAAAAGTGTAGCAGAAAAGACTTTTCAAGAGAACTTTGTTAAGGAACTACAAAAATATAAATGGGAAGCTCCTGATTTTCTAGACGGAAACAAGCAAAAAGTTACTGTTGCTGACTTAGTTAAACACTGGCGTAGAGAACTCAACCGTATTAATGCTGACCAGCTTGAAGGCGTCGAATTGACGGATAACGAGTTCAATCAAGTCATGTCAAAAGTTAATCAAATCAGCAACAGCTATGAGGCAGCAAAAATATTAGCCATCGAAGAATCAAAAGGCAAGATTGACGGTATTTACCGAGATGACAACCCCAATATCATGAGAAAACAAATCACGTTGACAATCTTTAAAAAAGCTGAAGTACGTGGAGGAGATTCAAGCTACCGGATTGCTAGAGAGGTACAGACGCAAAATAACAACCGCTTTGATATTGTCTTACTTATCAACGGCTTACCATTAATCAATATTGAGCAAAAACGTACGGACAAAACGCTGGATGAAGCATATGGGCAATTTATGCGCTATTATCGAGACGGTGAGTACAGTCATAACTTCATGGCTTTTTCGCAGATGATGGTAATCACTTCTGAAATCGCTACTCGCTATTTTGCTACACCTAAATCAGCTGAAGACTTTAATCTTAGTTTTGTCTTCCATTGGGCAGATAAAGAAAACAATGTTGTAAATGCTTGGGAAAAAGTCATAGGACAATTCTTGATGATTCCCATGGCGCATCAAATGGTAGGAGATTATTTAGTCATTGATGAAGCACGTGAGGAAGAAAACAGACGGCACATGCTCATGCGTCCCTATCAAGTGCATGCCTTACAGGCTGTAGAAGGCGCAGCATTCGGTTGGGACAATAAAGATAAATTGCCACACGGTGGATTTGTATGGCACACGACTGGTTCTGGAAAAACGATTACAAGTTTCAAAACGGCTTTGTTTTTATCGACGAGAGCAGGATTCGATAAAGTGATTTTTCTTGTTGATAGACGTGAGCTAGATAAAAATACCCGTGAAAAGTTTAAAGCATACGCTGTTTATGAATCAGTTTCCGTTGATGAAACGAAATTTACCTACCAGCTAAAAAAGAAACTGAAGTCTGCTCAAAATGGCATTGTGGTAACGACAACATTCAAACTGAATTCGCTAGTTAAAGAAATGGAAGAAGCGCATGATGCTAGTTTAGCAGATAAGAAAATTGTTTTTATTATCGATGAAGCTCATCGTACGACAATGGGGCAAATGATGGGAACCATAAAAAGCTATTTTAAGAAAAATGGTCTCTTCTATGGCTTTACAGGCACACCTCTATTTGATGAAAATAAGATTAAAGGTAAAATTAACGAAAAAAGTGAGATCATCAATACGACCGAAAAGCTGTTTGGCCCAAAGTTGCATCAATATACGATTGATGAAGCAATCGCAGATAAAAACGTATTAGGATTCCACGTTGACTATATCAACACTGGGGAATTTAAAAGCTATGAAGATTTAAGAGAGCAACTTGTTGAGAAAATGAAAGAAGAACGTCCTGATATGACTGATAGAGAAATCGAACGCCAAGTTCAAGAATTATCCGAAGCCGAAATAGAAACGCAAGCAAAAAAAAGAGCGCTGCTTACATATCAAGATGAAACACATATTCCACGCGTTGTAGAAGAGATTCTGAATAACTGGGAATCACAATCGCAAGGAAGGGAATTTAATGCGATTTTGACAGTTGCTTATAAAAATCGTGTCATCGCTTATTATGACGAATTCAAAAAACAACTGACAGGGCGCGGGGAAAATTTGAATGTGGCTATGACGTTTAGTTTCGGTAACGAAAATGACCCTACACCATTAGATCCTAAGATTGTAAAAGATATGTTTAAGGACTACGCTTCATTTACAGGTATTTCGTTTGTTGCCGGTGATAAAAAACACGGCGAGGATGCTTACTTTGAAGACGTTGTGGAACGTGCTACTCGGGGTGGAAGTGGACGAAATCCTAAGAATATAGACCTCGTGATCGTGGCAGCCCAACTTCTCACAGGTTACGACTCTAAACGTCTGAACACGCTTTATGTTGACCGATCACTTGAACTTCAAGGTTTAATTCAGGCCTACTCACGAACAAATCGTGTGTATGGTCCAACTAAAGAATTCGGTACGATTATTAACTTCCAGTACCCTCGAATTACTGAAGAAATAGTAAATCAAGCGTTGAAATTGTATGGAAGTGGTGGCAAGAGTAGCAAAGCAATTGTAGAACCCTATGAGACTTCCGTTGAGAAGTTTGCAATAACAATTGCTGAATTGGTGCCGACTTTACCTGACCCCACAGATTGGCAAACGATCGAACACGATGAGAAGAAAAAAGAAGCATTCCTACTTGCTTTCAAAGATGCTGCTGAGCAGTTGAACCTGGTGGAACAATACTACGAATTTAAATGGAATGATAGTGCCTTTGGAATGGATGAGCATACGTGGTTGCAATATGTCGGTGCGTTTAAAAACTTAACCTGGAAACCCGGCACTCCTCCCCTGCCGTCACCTGTCAATATTCTTGTCGGTAAAACAAAATTAGCAGGCACCCAAGTAATTGATGCGGATCATATTCTTAGTTTAATCGATTCAAAAATCACCTCATCAAATGGCGTGCAAACAGTAGATAGTGAAACACTACGTATCATTTATCAACAAATTCAAGAATTAAGTAATATGGGAGATAATGAACAAGCCCAATTATTAAGGGAGTTTGTCGATACCGAGTTGGTACCAGGAAATTTATCTAGTAATATGAATTTTGATGAGGCATTTGAAATATGGAAAGCAAATCAAATGCAAAAAGCAGTAAATGATTTCTCTTTGGAGTGGGGACTAGATAGCAAGCTGCTTGGAAAATCAGTTAGCTCATATTCCCCATCACAGCCAGATGCTGTACCCTACATCAATGAGCTCATTAGTAGTATTGATTTTGAGAAAGCAAAAAATCAAACGGCCGGCAACAGGTTAAGACATATAATGACATTAACTGAGAACTTTCCAAAGTTGATTGCTGAGATAAAGCATAGATATAATTGAGTATGATTGAAAATTTAGAATAATACTTTTAAAAAGGAATAGAATATAATAAAGAAATAATTTATATGAGGATGATAAGATGAAATCAAATTAGAAAAGTGCAGAACGGATAAGATGTGAACCACGGAAACACCACTCGAGAAAAAAACATTCTAGATTATTAGTGATGTTTCATAAATAATTAAAGAGAGCTTGTCAGAAATGACAAGCTCTTAATTATGATATTTCCTCAGAGAGAATTGTTCTGAGTTTCTCAAATCTTCTAAAACGCTTGAGCATAGAGTTGGTTCCCTATATGCTTGCACTTTTATAGAATAAAAATGTAGCGAGATACTCTTCTGAAAAGCAATAATGAATTACAGTATTCTATATCTTTCATTCTGCGAATATCACTTTTAGAAAAACTGAGAGGGAAAAAGATGAAAATTTTTTGTCCAATATGTCAAAATTTACTTAAGAAGAATGATAGCATTGTTATGACAGAATTATACACTTTAATGCATAGGAATTGTACTAACATTGAATATTTATTGTTTAAAGACACTGGTACATTTGAAGAGATATTAAATAAATATTCAATATTCGTAGATTTTCATTGATTAGGGGAAAATACACTTGCTTACATGCTAAATAAATGGTCATATTTATTGTAGATTATGAATGGAAATTGGTTGGGGAAATTCACTTTCTTGCTATATTGTACAAAATAAAAAGCCAAGGACACTGATTAATCGGTATTCTTGGCTTTTTTTAACAAGTAATTTACATGATATACTATTTGACAGATTCTTTGCTACTATTTTATATTAATGCTAAGTTGTATTTCTCCTAATTATTGGGGAAGTGCAGAGTTTTATTTTGATGGTATAAATTAGGTGGTGCAGGAATGTGTGAAGAATGTACAAAGTAGTAAGAGTTTATTTTTACTGAATAAAAAGGAGGCAACTAACCCTCGGGGAGTTGCCTCTTTATGTTTATAGAGGTGTTTTAAAAGGTTAAATCTGAATTGAATTAAAATGTGGCCATCTCATTCAAATAGAAATTTATTCTAGTATTTATTAGCCTCCACTTTTGTAATCAGGTAAACGTAAATATTCTTTTAAGAGGGGCTGTTTCATCACCAAAAGGCGAGTATGATTTTCCCGGGTATACGTGTATTTGTGTGAATGAAGAGGTGGCACACGGGATTCCGGGTGACCGAGTAATCCAGGAAGGGGATCTCGTCAATATCGATGTGTCAGCTTCGAAGAACGGTTATTTCGCTGATACGAGAATCTCATTTGTAGTGGGGAAAGGCGAAGAAGTCTTAATGAGATTATGTGAAACCGCGAAGAAAGCTTTTGAAGCACGCCTAGAGAAAGCAAAACCAGGTTCCAAGAAAAGCAGAATCGGAAAAGCGGTATTTGAAACAGCGAGACAGCATGGGTTCACAGTTATCAAAAACCTTACTGGACACGGGATCGGTCGTAAAATCCACGAAGCCCCTGACCATATACTAAATTATAATGACCCGTGGGATGACGAGATACTAAAGGAAGGAATGGTCATCGCCTTCGAACCTTTTATTTCCACCTCTGAAGAAGAAGTGTTCCAACTGGATGACGGCTGGACCTTTGCTACGGAAAAGAGCTATGTTTCTCAAGTGGAACATACGATTATCCTTACGAAAAACGGGCTGATTATTTTAACTTTTTAAAGGTTGTTAGAAACAAATTTAAGAAAAGGTAACCCATTCTACATGATGCACAGCTCTATTTCACTGAAGCTTTAAGCTAGACAATTTGTTCTAAAACAAAGAGCAGGAACCCGTTGACAGGTTCCTGCTTCTTTTCATTTACGTTAAAACAGGTATCACCCATGCCTTTCGGAAAAATACGAAAATAAGAGGGTGGGTAGGTTCTGAATGCGGTATATGAAGCGGGTACTCTGATTTCAGCGATAGAAATGCTTTCGAATGACTATAAAAAATTCAATTTGAGTCTTCTGGATACACGCAAAAGCAAGAGAACGGAATACGTACTTTTTCTTTCTTGATAATGTGGATGGATTTCCTGACACAAAATATAAGCTGCTTATCTTCCCTTGGTGAATAGGTGTAGAAAGCCTTCGAAAGCAATGGAATGTACGGTGCATTCATAGACTTAACTATTTATCGTTTATTTTATTTAAAATATCAGATATCATTAGAATAAAGTTTTCATAACCAACTTTAGCCCCTTTAAGGAATTTGTCTTTCATACATCTTCCTCCGATAAAGATTTATTTATAATTTTTGCTGCTTTTTTTCCTAGAAATGCTCCGCCTGTTGTTCCTGTTATGGTACCACATACTGTACCAATGCCATAACCAATACTAGCCCCTATAGGGCCTGCAGCTACAAAGCCAATGCCTGCTCCTATTGTTGCACCTGATAAACCACCAATTACTCCCCCAGAAGTGACTCCTATGGAAACACCGGTTGATAGAATTAGTTTGTTCCCTTTGCCTTTTAAGACCGATTCAATTGACTTGTAGGGAGGGTTAGTGTCAATCATTTTGTTCAACCTTTCTTTCAAGAGTCGTCCGAACATTGTTAACAGCTTTTAGAAATTCATTTAAAATAACTACAATAATTTTAAAGTTCATATTATTGATGCCACCTTTGCCTGTTAGTCGGTTTCTTTGTATAGATCATCTACAAATTGATGTAACAAATGTTTTTGATTAATTGTATCCATTTTGTACTTCTTTGAATAAGCACTATTTCTTTGGTTTTTTTCCTTTTTATAAGCTTGATTAATTAATTTCTCAGTATAAAAAAAGGGACACTGCTCTTGATTAAGATTTTCAATATCATTTTTTAATTCTTTATAAATAATAGAGTTGTTGTATCCTAACAAATTTTTGATATAGTTACATAGTTGAAGAGTAACCCTAAAGTGATTATGTTCTTGATGTAATATCCATTCATAGCAACTTTTAGGGTTTTGATAGTTTTGGTTATATTTTTGAATCTTTTTGGCTAATAGTTCTGTCTGCAAAAATATGATAAATTTGCTACCATAAGATACATTTATTTGTTCACTCCTCATTCCTTTTTCTAACAATTCATAATAATCGTTTATTAAATGATATAAATTTTCACTCTTCTTATCTGGTGTCAGCTCCCCAAAATTATTTATCGCGTTATTAAGTGTGTCTACTGAAGGTACTAAGTTTTTTATTTTTTCGAGCATTATTATAATGTCTTTAGAGTTTCTTACATTTAACCTTTTTTCTTGGTCAATGAATTTCTGAAGTAAAGAGTTCCATCTGGTTGTCAAATTTGACTCATCTCTTTTAAATGATTGAGCATATATCAAATGCTGTTTCAAATCATCTAAGAAACGATATCTTGCTTCCCACTGATTTTCTCTGACATTGGCAACATTCCTTATTAACCATTCAAAGGCCATCGTAGTAATTTCCTCGGTTTTTTTTGCTAATAATAAATCTTTATTGAATTCATCATCATTAATATCCTCATTTAATAAAAAAGTACTTTGAAAGGATTCAGGGTTAAATCTAAGAACCTTAAATAAAGTCACATATTTTGATCTTAGTTGAGTACTATTATGAAAATTTTTCACTTTACTCTCACCTCCATTTCTAACTTTATTCTATTAGAATTCAATTTTTTATAAAATCCTGCATTTTTGATTAAATTTTAATCATATGAGTATGAATTCAAAACATGGAAACGGTTCTCCTGCTTCTTAAGCAATAGCACCGTCCCTGTACTTTCAAAATTCATCCATTTCCAATGGAAAAGCAGAAAACTTAGATCATACTGAAAAATTTCTCGTATACGTTATTTAATGAACTGAGCTGTTTTTCCGGCTCTTTTTGTTTTGATTTTAATCCTTATTTAGAAATTAATTTCACAACATCAAAGGTCAGTAACGTGATCCTAAATTTTCGACGGCAGTGAACCTGTCCCTGATGTGTCCCATTGTTGGCTAATCGGCAGGGATTTTTTTATGAATGTCGAAAATTGTACCTAATACACAAAGCGATACAGGAGGCGGTTTTTTGTGGTGAATAAGGGAATTCGCTGGAACGAATCTGAAACGAAGAAAATATATCAGGCTAATAAAGAATCCGAGAGTTTAATGGAATATCTGGAGAAGCAGCTATTCAATAATGATATTGTAGATTCTTCTGCCGATAGCCCCACACCTGAGCGGGGGTACGGGAGGATGCTTTATTATTCAAAAGGTAAGAGAATTGTTGTTGCAGCTCCGAGAAAAAAATATAAGCATGTTCATGTGATTTTAACGAATAAGGTGAACATGGCTGAGGTGAGAAAATCCGGCATTGAGTTAGGGAATCAAAAAACGGATATCATGATTACTTCAAATGAAGATATCGATAAACTTGTAGACTTACTGAAGGACGAGATGTACAAGGGCTCAACTGTGAAGGAAGAGACTTTGGGATATAAAACGAGATCCCTAGAGGAGTGGGTCCTCCTATATGATAAAGACGAAACAGTACGGTTAAGGAACCATTTCATTTTACACGAGAGATCGATGTTCATTTCTAATTTTACAGAGCTGGACGAACTACGGAATGGCGAGATCGATATATTAGTGTTTAAGAAAAAGGTTGACCAAAAGATGAAAGCAAAGCTGGAATTTGAAGGGGAACGCATTAACCTATGGGGATTCAGCGGCTTCTCGGGACAGATGTTCTTTAACCTACTGTACAATATGGCGGAGTACACCGAAACAGTCTGCCAGCTTCAAGATGAGTTTTTAAAAGCAATTGACATCCCAGCTCATGAAAAAGGAGACTTCAGCTGGACGAAAGGAAAATACGAGCGTTTTGGAGGTTATATTAAAAAACTCAAGAAAAATGCTATTGAACAAGGTTTTCCACCGCAAAAATGCCCGACGATAAAATTTATGACCTTCTTCCTCAGCTTTTTCTGGGGCATCCAGGACATGGATAAATATCCGATCTATTATAAAGCCAGCCGGGAAGGTCTTGAGTATTTAGGCTACAGTCTGGCTGAGGACTCACAGGCTGCCGAACATAATAGGTATTTTCTTTTCGTCAATAAGCTTTATGAGCTGAACAAAGACATTGTGAAATTGTCAAGTGAAACATATGAGCTTGATATGATGTCGATTAGTAACTTATTATACTATGTGACCAAGATATCTCAAGCAGAGCCCAACCCGAATGGAGACGGAACTGACCCAATCGCAGAAGATGAATTCGCGCTTCAAATCCGGGATGTGCTTTTTGAAGAAGGTTATAAATTTTCACAAATGCAGACGGCCGACTGGGAGGAAGCGGGACTCAACGAAGAATACACGGACAATCTCATCTGGCAATACAGGGGCGAAGCGAAAGAAGATATGATGAGCCTGGTGATAATTTGGGAGGACGAGGAGCTTTACCATGCGGATCTTTACACGGTAAATGAAGAAGGGGAACTGCAGAAAGGGAAAGTTATCCAGGCTCTCGATGACAGGGAATTTATCAGTGAGCTAAAATTGTTTCTCCAGAAGCGAACCGGTAGCAGAAAGCCGTACACAATTGAGGACGCAGTGAAGGAAACATATGTAAGCATAGAAAACATGGAGGAATGGCTCGAGCTCCTCACTGAAAAACGGCAGGTCATTTTTTACGGGCCGCCAGGGACTGGAAAGACCTTTATCGCACAGCGCCTCGCAAAAATTTTAACCCAGCAGCCACAGCGGATCGAGCTGATCCAGTTCCACCCATCCTACACATACGAGGAATTTATTGAAGGTCTACGCCCGGAACTTGCTGGAGAAGAAGGGTCAAAGCAGCTTTCGGTGAAAGTGCAGCCCGGCATTTTTACGTTCCTCTGCCAGGAGGCTAGGAAACCGGAGAACCAGGATAAATCATATGTGATGATTGTCGATGAGATTAACCGGGCAAATACAGCGAAGGTATTCGGGGAACTCCTGTATGCCTTGGAGTACAGGAATACGTCTGTACCGCTGCCTTATTCGAAAAAGAAATTGATTGTACCTGAAAATATATACGTAATCGGAACGATGAACACTACTGACCGCTCGTTGGCACAAATTGATTTCGCTTTAAGGAGAAGGTTTCAGTTCATTCCATTTTCTGCGAAGGAGACAGAGAGCGTACTGAAGAATTATCTTTTGGACAATGAGCCGGAGATGGCGTGGGTAGCTGATTTAGTTCAAAAAGTGAATGGTATGATCGGTGATCCTGATATTTCTATCGGCCACAGTTATTTTATTGGGCAGGATCTTTCTATGGAGAAGCTGAGGCGTATCTGGAAATATCAGATTATGCCTTACCTTGAGGAGTGCTTTGTCCATGACAGGCAGAAGCTGGAGCAGTTCGAGCTGGATTTTATGCTAGAGTACGGTGCTGAAGAGAATGAGTGATGAACAAGTAATCAATCTGAAGGAATATGAACAGGTGAACGATGTATATCTGCCGGAAGAGACAGCGGTCATACTAAGGCAGGCATATTCCAATGTTGTGCAACTGCAGCATACAGGCAGGGAAAGCCATTACAGCCTACGGGCAGGAGCAGTTGCTGGGGTGTTCCGCGTGGGAAATTATAAGTTCCGAATCTCTCCAAAGGTGGATCTCCCAGTCATCTGGGACTGGCTTGCAGCTGCATATGATTTGAATTCTGTCCATTGGAGCAGAACAGAAACAGGTTTTCAAAAGCAGCTAGGCGATCTGGAATGGGTCGTTAAGTTTTTCCTTCATGAATGCAAGAAGATATACTCCCGGGGAATCAAAAAGGGTTATATTACTGAGGAAGCACCCCTTCGGGCTATGAGGGGACAACTTCAGGCGCAACGTACTCTCCAGCTTTGGCAGAAGCATGATTACCAATTTGACTGCCGGTACGACGAACTGACTGAAAATGTAAAGGAAAACCATATTATCGTCTGCGCCCTAGCTGATATGCTTCATAGAGAGTACGAGGATCCAATTGTATTAAATGATTTGCGGGAGATAAGGTATATATTCGGCAGGGAGTTAGAAAGCTTTACATTGAAAAAAAGCACAGTCTCTGCAGAACAGCTGAAGGAAATCGAGCTTCTTCCGGTAACAAGACTGAATATGCATTACATGTCTGCCTTTCAGTGGGCGATATTATATTGGCAGACGTCAGCACTCAGCTTTGAGCTTGGGGACAGGAAAAGCAGCTCTTTTCTTCTTGATATGAACGAGCTATTTGAAATGTATATCGGAAAACGGCTGATAAAGGAACTGGGTAGGTACGGCATGCAAGTTAGCCTACAAAAGCATGACTCCCTAGCCAAAGGAGGGAAAATCAGGATTATTCCTGATGTAATAATAAAAAAAAGAGACGGCCGCGAGATCATACTGGACTTAAAATATATCTCACGCCGAGACGATTCTTCGATTAACAGCAACGTCTTTCAAATGCTCGCTTATTTAACGGCAAGAAGAGCACAACACGGCATTTTGCTGTATGCAGGCGGAGGAGAGCGGAGTGATTCAATTAAGAACAGTTCGTTTACGATTCATCAGTGGAGCCTGCAGCTGGACAGGGGGTTGAGAAGGGAGGAAATTGAGAAGCGGATTGGCATGATAGTAGAGAAGATGGTTAGACTTGGAACCGAGGATGCCTCTATAGTTACTTAGTAAAAGCTCTTCATGTGGGGCTTAGCAGTCGATTCACGAGGAGGAACTGATACGGACATTGTAGCAGCCCCTTGGGTAAAATATATTAATGAAAAAAAACCGAGGAGATAGTTTAAATGTCTGAAAATAAAATGTTAAATAACTCAAATGAAATCAATGAAATTGTTGTCTCTAGCCCTATCGGCGGTGAGCTTTCTTTGGAAAAAGTAACTGATGATAAATTGGGTGCAAAGAAAAAATACAAGGAGGTCTTTGTAACTGACTTGTCATTGATGACGGGTAACGTTTCACAAACTGCATTGCAAGTTGCTAATCAAGGAATGACTTTAGCTCAAATTGCAAAACAAGCACCTAATGGCTTGTTTGCTGCAACTACAAATCCCGCCAATTTGTCTAAATTTGCAAATGGAACTACATCAACAATGGTGCGAGACACGTCTGGACGTTTAGTTGAGCACGCTGGTTTTGCTGGCGTTGGATTAAGTGCTTCAGTGAATCCAGCAATTATTCTTTCAGCAGGAATGCAAGTGATGTCAGCTGTTTCAGGGACATATTATTTAGAAAAAATTAATGCTCAAATTAAAGATATAGATGCGAAATTAGAAGAACTTCTAAACATTCATCATGATACAAACATTGGGCGTTTGATTGCAGCTAGAAATGGTTTGTCTGAAATTGCAAATAGAGAATTTGTTGATACTACTGATTTATCTGCTATTAGGAACTATAAAGTAACTACAGATGAAATTCATGAAGAATATATATATCGTTTGAAAAGACAAGGGAAAGAGGAACAGAAACTTTCGGATATTGATTTCACAATTGCTTTTGAGGCTAGTAAATTATCTTTGTTTGCAGAACTAATTGAAATTGGAACAAGAATGAAGATCGGTGGTCAAATAGATATTATTAATGGACTAACAAGCCAATTAAAACAAAATTATGTTAATAGTTTTTATCATAGTTATGAATCAGAAGTTGAGAAGATTTATTCAATGATAGAGCAGCGAAGTATTAACGAATTGGTTAATAAAAATAAAAAATTTGAAAAATCATTAGAAAAATTAACTGATAATAGTTCTACTGGTTGGGGCATTTTAGCTGAAATTGGAATCAAGTCGGTTGTTGCTGGTAAATCTAAATTCGATGTAAATAAAGCAAAAGAAAAAGTTGATTCGGAAAGAAATAAATTGAGCACAGTAAAAAAAGGTATAAAACAAAACAAGGAAAGCGATGGAATTGATAAAATTATTGATGAAGTCGTTGAAATACCATTTAAAGAAATAGAAATCCTTTATATTCCTAATGAAAATAACAAACAACGAATATTTGTGCCAGAAAGATGAGTAGATAAATAATTTGTGAACATGCTATTTAAGCCTTCAAGATTATCTTGTTGGCTTTTTTGATTTAAAAAAATGGAGGTGGTGAAAAGTTTAAAGCTTTACTTGAACCCATAAAATTAACTTTTGATAGGGGAAGGAAAGGGTTGCATAAGCCAATAGTATTTGAAAATGGCACTAGTTTTGCATAAAAGGAATTAAGACCTTAAAATTCTTTTGCAAAGAAATACTATTTAAATTAATACAGGTTTTTGAGTGTTCTTGCGGTTACAAGGAAACACAGGAACCGTCGCTCGCGCTATTGTGAATAAGGATAGAGTAGATAGATGATTTTGAACAAATTAAGCCATTTATTGATTTAGCGTATAACTTAAGATGAAGGGGTTATAGAAATTGGATTTACCAAAGGCCACGGTTCGTTTGTAAAAAGGGGAAGTAAAATATTTATCGAACTTCAACTTACATTCAATGGGGAGAATCTGAAACATCCATTGGCGCGTGTCTATTACTTAACCCAGGATCATCTGATTTAGAAAGTGATTTATCTTTAAAGCTTGGGGAAAAAGGTTATGCAGAAGGTAGAATAAAGTCATAAGATCCTACTATGAAGCAATTAATAGCCTTCATTCAAACTAATTACGAGCAGGATCAGCTAATTTCAGGGAGGTTACATATCATTATTTAATCTTCAGAATAAAAAAATCCAAAATACAATTGATAAATTTGAAGAACTTGTATTGCGTGAAGAGTATTTTGGCATTATTCGTAAGTCAAATTCACGTATGAACCACCGTACACCGAACATAGAGGACTTTCTAGGTAATTGGAATATATACGAAAATAATAGGTTTTTAGAATTCGATTTTTGAAGGTTTTTAAGAGTCTTATGTCGTATTACTAACGACGGGCTAGTAAAAAAGGACTTGAAGCTGAATAGTACTAAAGCATCTTAGCAAGATTTAATGAATCAAAAAGATAATTGCTGAAATTTAAGATATTTTTAATGTGTTTTCTGTTACTAATGGGGATCCCCACATACGCATTTCAGCATATGGCATTGTTGATTTAATCTAAAATGCAATCTAAATAAAATGGAGATGATCTAAGTATGTTTACAAATATTGTGATTAATAAGGATGCAACAGGAATTGTTTTTACTTTTACATCATCACTTTTGACACTCGTAGGTTTAATAGCTATCTTTATCTCCCTAAATACTCAACATATACTTCTAAAAGTTAGAGAGTTGTATTGGCATATTCACACTTTAAGAGCTTCTTTCGACATTAATATTAGTAATGACAGCGCAAGTAATATAGATGACACCACCAAAAGCTTTTATGAATCTCTAGTAACATATAAGACATTATACAAAAAAGATAGTGTCATGAGTGGGGTACTAAGTGTAACTAAATGGTCCATTATTGCAGTACTAATAATTTGGTGGATTACTATAGGTTTGTTGTGGAATAGTCATAGTCATTCTATCTCTGTAGTTACATATTTAAAAACGGATTTATGGTTAATTAGTATCGTATGTTTAATTATTTCGGGACTAATTATATGGTTTTTAGTGTATTTATGGAAGCTAGACAATATCCCTAAAATCAGTAGTTTTCCAAGTGCTGATGAGTTAACAGATATCGAAAAAGATAAATCACTAATATCAATTGGATGTGCTTTTCTTGGTTTGACATACTACCTTAATAAATTATATATAACCATGCCATACGTACGAAATGAATTCACTGAAAGCCCTGATCTAATATTCAAAAACATAAGAGTCAAGATTGATAGTTTAAGATTAAATGTCCTTAAACAAAATGATATACATAAGGGATTTGTTGATTTAGTCCATACTAATCCTGAAGACTGGAGTAGAGAGATACATATTATAGAAGGTCAACAAAATTTTTTTAGGAATGGTACTGCCTGGTACTCACTTCCTAAAAATGTTCCTGGAACATGGGGGGATTTTAGGGTGGTAAGTTTTGATATTTCCCTTAAAATAGAAACGGATGACCAAAGATATATATGTTATTATCCTACAATTAAGAAAGAAGCCCTACTTGAAATTGTAAAAAGAAGTGCAATAAAAATAAGTTTTAAGTTTGAAACTTAATAATTGAATTGCATAAAATGGTAATTTATGCAGCATCCGTACTTGGTGGTTTTATAGTGAACTAATGAAATGCTTTTGATGATTCTATGGATGGTTTAGCAGTGTTAACATGAAAATCTTGTAAGTATATTCATTAGTTTAACATTCTCAAATACATGTAAAATTCCAAGATGAATTAAAACTAGGAAACCTTATATAAATAGTCTAGTTTAAACTTGGCGTAACAAATACCCACAATATATAGAATGATTATGATAGAGAAAAAGGAGTATTGCTAAACATGAAAATTAGATTGGATATTCCTATTAACAAAAGAGATGATAGATTTTTTAAGCCAGAGAACATAGAAAAAAAGATAAATAAGCTTAGAAGTTTGGATTTAAAAAGAGCAGACGATGGGGACATAATATCAGCTCTTAGAGAGATTATTTCGTATCAGCCAGATCCAAATGTCGGTCATTCTGTAATAAACATGGTATCTTCTTCTCGGCTTATAATGAAGGGTTCTACTCTTTATCGTGTTAGAATTTGCGGAGATACTTTAGAGGAAATGAAAATAGAAAGCGATGCATGGAACCCTCCTGTTAAGTTTGCGAATACAGGACGAGTAAACAAAAATGGGGAATCTGTATTGTACGTTGCTGAAGACATGGAAACTGCTATGAAAGAGATGAAAATGCAATATGACCAATACTTTTGGTTAATCGTTTATGATGTTAAAAAAGATATAAATGTAATTGATATAGGGGAATACGCACATGAAAATGACGAATTTGATCCAGCATACCGAGTAATAGCTGATTTCTTAAAACAAGAATTTACGAGGGAAGTTGAGACAGGAATGGAACACGAATACGTTGTTTCAAATTTAATAGCCAAGTTTTTCTATCCATACACTACTTACAAATTTGATGGGTGGTCCTATCCATCTGTTGCTGATAAAGGTTCAAAATGTCTTTGTTTAGCACCACATAAAGCAAGGAAAAAAATGAAAATTAATTATGCGATTAAATATTTGATGCTGAAAGATGAAATTATACCTGTTCATATAGCATATTTGAATAAAGTGCGTCGCTTTGAATATCATACACTAACTTAACTACAAACACATCTAGTGAGATAAAACTTGGATTAATGAAAATAACATCTCTATTTTAAAAAGGATTATGCTAAAGGCTTTAATGAACTAACATTAAAGTCTATTTTTATCGTATTTAATTTATATGAGAAGGTATCCAGCAGTTTCTGTTGGATACATTTTTTTAGTTAGCAAGTAGATGGTTTTACTATTTGGCAGCATGAGAACTTTGTTAATCCATTTGTGAGCTTTTTGTTGAGAGTTCTCTCTATTTTTTAAATTTGAACTTAAAAATACAAATTAAGGATGAGTGAATGTGGTATTATTTGGATAGTTACTAAGGTTGAATCGGGAGTTATATACATGGAAAAAGTGTATTTAAATTTAATGCAGTTTTTCGAAGGTGAAACAGAATTAACTCCTACTCTGATTGAAGTTGTTAACAAATGATTCACATTATCGTCTTACACTTATAAGATACTTTGAGTTTAAACGCAATTAATCAAAAAGAGATTTGATAGATAGATTTGAAGGTGAAGTATTGAGATGGTTCTACTAGTTTGGAATCATGAGAACGCCACAGTGCTTTCTAGTCTTGATTTCAAGGGTGGAGAAGTAAAACATCTGTAAATGCCGCCCATTTTCAAAAGTTTCGAGACTATGGTGTATTCTAGGTAAAACCATTTATTTGAAGGAGGAAAATATGAAAGAAACTCAGTTCTCAATCGAAATAAATGCCTCTAAAGAAAGTGTCTGGACAACTCTTTGGGAAGATACAACATTCCGTGACTGGGCAGATATAATTGATGAAGGCACATCTATGAAAGGAGTATTGAAAGAAGGAAATGAAATCCAGTTTATATCATCTGTAAATGGTTACGGTGTGACAAGTCTGATAGAGAAACTTACATCAAATGAATTTGTTTTATTCAGGCACGGTGCAGACACAAAAGAAAGTGGACAGCAGGAGCGCGAAAAAGAGTGGACTGGTGGAAAAGAGAGTTATTCTCTTACCGAAAAAAATGGAGTTACTACATTAATAGTTAAAACCGATATTCCACAGGGACAAGAAGAAACATTTAATATCAGTTTTCCCAAAGCTCTAGAGCGTATAAAAACTCTAGCGGAAAAATGCAATAAGAATCTAATGCCAATGAATGAAATTCCCCCTGCCCAAAAGCGATCTCCATGCAAAAACGATAATAAATTGCGTATTAATTAGTACTATCTTACTGGCAAAAAACATGTTGAAGCAGTTACCATGCTTAAGCCTCGTTGATATGAAGATTGCCTTTCATAACAGAGTTGCGAAATGCAGCTAATTCTAATTTGACCGCTCAGACATTTATCAATATGGAGTTTCTTGAACATGACCTTGCTAATGGCTACAGACGGTCCAAGGAGATGGTTGCAGATCAGCAATCGGCCCTTACCGGAATAGTAAGTAGCTTTGTAGACCTGCAGCTTTAATTCCAATCCCTTTGAAACGTAGATGGACAAGGCTGAGTAAGAAGAACGATCAACGATAAAACCAATTATTAATAAAGGCGGGATAGCAACTGAACCAACTAGGAACCCTATACTTCTTCTGCGGAAAAATGGGCGCCGGAAAATCTACAGAGTCAAAACGATTGGCGTCAGATAAACGTGCGGTATTGCTGTCAGAGGATGAATGGCTTTCATCACTTTATCCGAATCAGATTGATTCATTTGAGGATTACAAACAATTTGCACTGCAGCTAAAGCCACTGGTGAAAAAGCATGTCCAAAACATATTATCTGTTGGTACAGATGTAGTTATGGACTTTCCGGCCAACACTCAAAAGCTGCGAAAATGGTTTTTAGGTTTGGCTGAAGAGGTTCATGCAGACCATCAGCTGATTTATCTCAACCTGAGTGACGACCAGTGCTTGCGCCAAATTGCTCAAAGACGTAAGGAACAACCTGAACGAGCGGCTTTTGATACGGAAGCGGTGTTTCATCATGTCACAAGTTTCTTCGAAGAGCCAGATGCATCTGAGGGTTTACATGTTATAGAGTTTAGTGGAGGATCTAAAGGGTAGATTGTCCGGCAGCCTATTCCCGAAGCATATTCCGGGTATTTTCGATTAAACAATGGAATAATGACACCTATAGAAGAAAAAGAAAAAGAGGTAGAAAAAATGATTGCTAAGACAGAAGAAGATTTCAACGGTTTAAAGGAAATCGGAAAGATTATCGCGTCCATTCGGGATGAATTGGTTCAAAAAACGGTTCCCGGCATTACGACGAAAGAGCTTGATGAGTTGGCTGGGGAGCTTTTTGAACAAGCAGGGGCCGTTTCAGCACCAAAAGGCGAATATGATTTTCCGGGGTATACGTGCATTAGTGTGAATGAAGAGGTGGCACACGGGATTCCTGGTGACCGGGTAATTCAGGAAGGGGATCTCGTCAATATCGATGTGTCTGCTTCCAAGAACGGTTATTTTGCTGATACGGGAATCTCATTTGTTGTGGGAGAAGGCGAAGAAGTCTTAACGAGATTATGTGCCACTGCGAAGAAAGCATTTGAAGCGGGCCTTGAGAAAGCAAAGCCAGGTTCCAAAAAAAGCAGAATAGGAAAAGCGGTATTCGAAACAGCGCGGCAACATGGGTTCACCGTTATCAAAAACCTTACCGGTCACGGGATCGGCCGTAAAATCCACGAAGCCCCTGACCATATTTTAAACTATAATGACCCGTGGGATGATGAGATCCTGAAGGAAGGAATGGTCATCGCCTTCGAACCGTTTATCTCCACCTCTGAAGAAGAAGTGTTCCAATTGGATGACGGCTGGACCTTTGCTACGGAAAAGAGCTATGTCGCTCAAGTGGAACATACAATCATCCTGACGAAAAACGGGCCGATTATTTTAACTCTTTAATGCTAGATAGAAGCAATTTTGAAAAAAGGTAACTAATATGATGGCAGCTCTGTTACCCTGATGGAGTGCGTTATAATTAGTTCTAAAAAAGAAGCAGGAACCCGTTAACAGGTTCCTGCTTCTTTTCATTTACATTTAAACAGGAGCCCACTAAGACCAATCAACCCCGCCCCAAGAAGATTGTAACTTCCGAAGCAAAACAATTTGTCCAATATGATAAGAATCATGCATCATAATACTGCTGATTAAGCGCTCAATGGAGGGCCTGTTCGCTGCATAGGGGGCTTTTAGCTTTTCGTCATCCAGTTCCGCGATGACGGTTTTGAATTGATTCATGACTTCATCAAGGCGCTGTACTGTTTGGGCCCAGCCATTTTCGTCTTCCGGATCCCCGGGATCTGCAAAGGTTTCTTCATTATCCTTTATTTTATGCGGGTTTTCTGTGCCCTTGATGCGGTGAATGACGTCATCATTCCAATAAATCAAATGGTTGACAATCTGCCATATCGAATTGCTCTTTCCTGAACCTGTCCATGATGCCTCAGGCGCGGTTACTCCATCAAGCGCCTGTTCCAAGGATGCAAACCAGTCATTCTCGCGCCAATGCATGTCGAGCTGATCTGAAAAAATGGTGGTTATTGTTTGCATACATCATATCTCCTCACTGATTAGGGTAATCTTTCAAAATGAAACATAGTTGAAAATCCCGAAGACATTGATTCAGGGTATAAAATTCTTCATCCTACTATTCGGCTCATCCAGCTTATATCCCTGCATCATGACGCCCCACGATGATTCTGCTGGTGGCTGCTATGCTTTTATGTCCATTTACATTTAAACAGGATTCCAACCCGCCTTTCATGATAAACTATAATTGGAAAATTACGACAAGAGGGGGCGGTTGGTTCTGAATGCGTTGTATGAAGCAGACAGTCTGATTTCAGCAATGGAAAAGCGTGCGAATGACTATAAAAACGTTAGGGAACAGCTGCTTGTCTTACAGAAGACCATGGATCAAGTCGCTCAGTCCCATTATCTTTTTCAGGGTGAAGGGGCGGAGGCTGTCCAGAGCTTTTACCAGGAACAGGCGTCGCTTGTGGATGAGTGGCTGATCCTTGTGGATATGCAGATTGCCTTCCATAACGGAGTGGCAGCAGATGCGGCTGATTCGAATTTGGCCGGCCACACCTATATCAATGTGGAGTTTCTTGAACATGAACTTGCTAATGGCTACAGACGGTCCAAGGAGATGGTTGCCGATCAGCGAACGACCTTGACCGGAATTTTAAGCAGCATCAGCGACCTTGTAGACCTGCAGCCTTTCGATTCAGGCCCCTTTGAAACGCAAATGGACAAGGCTGAGAAAGAAAGAAGAACCACCATTGACAAAATGCATGAACTGACTGAAAAATTGACCTATGAGTACCGGCAGTCCGAAGCCATTCAAGCGCACATTGTCAGCCGGTTTCAAGCCTTGATTGATGCTACCCGGCAGGGCGCTCAGGCTTCACCTGTCTATTTTGATGCCAAAGCATACCGGAACAGTGCCGCCTACAAAATGAAAGACAGTGTGCATCATCAATCGCATGCCTATCTTTCGTTTAAAAAGAAACAAGCCGAAGAGCGCAGAATTCAGGAACTACAAAAACAGCTCGATCAGCCAACGCTTTCTCTGGACGAGTATTTGAAAATAGCAGAGTCCATCGGGGATGAACATTTAACCTCTGACCAGAAAGAAATTGTCAGACTGATAAAAGTGAAAAAACTACATGGAGAAAGAGCAAAAGGGGTCAGCGCAGGCTTATGGAACTTCACAAAAGATGCTGCTTCCGGCTTATGGGATGTCCTAATGACTCCTCCCGAACAGGTTCTTTGGGATATGGGGAAAGCTGTCATCAACTATGAAGAAACCTATGCCCAAATCAGCGCAGCCATCGCCAGCTCCTATGAGAGAGATATGGTCAACGGAGACGACTATACCCGCGCTAGATGGGTCACCTATGCAATTGCCACAACCGCAACTTCATTTGTAGGATTAAAAGGTGCTGATAAAACAGCGAAAGCGGGTTTTGTGGCGGGAAAGAATGCTGTGCGGGAGACGAAAGAGGTTGTTTCCGAGAAGTTGAACTCTTTTCCTGAAAATGAGTTAGTACTTAATTATGAAGGTGTACCTTATAATACTGTGAATTCATTTGGGTTGAAGGGTGAGCTGGAAAAGCAGGTGTATTTGTTCTCTAAAAATACCAATAATTCTATACAGTATGCTGAATCGGGTGGAAGAAATATATCACCAGAGCAATTTTTTGAAGAAGAAGATATAGCAGAAGAGATGTATGAAAAATTCAGGAATTTAGGAAAAGAAGATGTAAATGCTATTGCTAGGAATACTGGCTTCCCGGTTACTAGAATACAAAGGATAAAAGAACATGTCTTTTTAAAGTCTCATATTAAGGATCACGGTATCGGGAGGTTTGATCCTGATTATGAACTAGCTCAAGCATGGCAAAGGTTAATAGATGGGAAGTATCTAGATTCTGATATAAAATTATTACATCACGAAATTTTCGAATCGAAATTTGAGGGGATATTTCATACAAACTATAGAACGGCTCATGATAAAACAATAGAATCTGGAAGGCACTGGAACTGGGAGAAAAATTATGAGGAGTGAAGATTCGTGGCGGTTTTTGTTTTAATGTTGAAGGAGTTTGAGGATGAAGATAGGGTAGTTTATCTTTATGGACCCAATGAAGATTTAATGGGACAAATAGAGTATGATAAGAAAAACAGAGTTATCAATCAGTTGTCGCAAATTAATTCAAGTGAGTTCGCGGATGACTTTTTTTTCAAGAGAGCAGGTAGACGCCTTTCAAGAATGATTATCAAGGAAAATTCAAATTTTGTCGATAGAACAACTATTGAATCCTGATTTATTTGAGAAGCACGGGAACGGTTCTCTTTCATCCAAAGTTGGATTGCTACTTGACTTAGAAAATGCGGTTACATGAAAGGTGTATGGAATTGGCGGTACAGAAATCTGCATCGAACAAAACGTGAGCGATATGAAAATAGATCAATTCCAATTTAGGAATTGATCTATACAGCTCGGTGATGTCAGAGATACGTATGGATTTGACGGAATCATCGGCAGTGATTTCTTTCTTGCCAATGAGTTAATTATCGACTTTAAGAATATGGAAGCTAGATAAATAGGTTGAGATAAACATTACCACAACATGCCCAGCTCCATTTCACCTATGGAATGCGGAATAATTTGTTCTAAAACAAGAAGCAAGAACCCGCCAAAAGGTTCCTGCTTCTTTTCATTTATATTAAAACAGGATTCCAACCCGCTTTTCATGATAAACTATAATTGGAAAATTAAGACAATAGGGGGCGATTGGTTCTGAATGCGGTGTATGAAGCGGACAGTCTGATTTCAGCAATGGAAAAGCGTGCGAATGACTATAAAAACGTTAGGGAACAGCTGCTTGTCTTACAGAAGACCTTGGATCAAATCGCTCAATCTCATGATCTTTTTCAGGGAGAAGGGGCGGAGGCTGTCCAGAGCTTTTACCAGGAACAGGCGTCACTGGTGGATGAGTGGCTGATCCTCGTGGATATGCAGATTGCCTTTCATAACGGAGTGGCAGCAGATGCGGCTGATTCGAATTTGGCCGGCCACACAGCTATCCATATGGAGTTTCTTGAACGTGAACTTGCTAATGGCTACAGACGGTCCAAGGAGATAGATTAGATAAGGGAAGCCTATATATGAAATATTTTAGTTAACTATAAAGCACTTGATTGTCTTTTAGGCAACAAGTGCTTTTTTGAGAGAAATTAACCCTTTGGACAACTTTGTAGCACGGGGACGGTTTTCTTGCTTACCAATGGCGTCATCAACAGGAACCGGGAAAAATGGAACTAGTGGACAAAGAAATTCATGCTCAAACAGGAATTAAAGGAGAGATAGTATGATTAATGTAGAATGGGATACTTCAGATTTTATTGAGGTAACTAATAAGGATATTCAAGATGTTGAAAATCAGCTTGGAATTAAGTTTCCTTTGGATTATATTGCAGTAATAAAAAAATTTAATGGCTGTTCACCGATTCAAGACTTGGTCAGTAGAGAGAACTTTAGTGAACCATTTGGCTATTTACTAAGCATTGGGAAAGAAGATGAATCTATTGATTTGTATAAAACCTATACTAATGTTAAAGATCGATTAATTGACAACGTTTTTCCTTTTGCAGATGATCCAGGGGGGAATTTATATTGTTTTGATTATAGATCAAGCGACCACCCTTCAATATGTTATTGGGACCATGAAGAAGCATTTGAGAATCGTGAGAAAGCAATAAAGTTCATTTGCCATACATTTACAGATTTGATAGAGTCTCTTACAGAAGACGAATAAAATACATAAAGCCAACAAATGCATAATGAAACCCTAGAATAATAAAAAGAATGAATTCTTGGGTTTTATTTTTTTTAGTACATCCTTTTAAAACATTTCTTTGAAAATAAAAATATTGCTATGAAAGTTAACGGATTTTCCTCTATTTGTAAAGTGGAATTCAGTCTTCTCCACACGTACGTTCTGATGCAAAAGCATAACATAACCGAACAATGCACCCTACAAAAAGAAAGACAGCGTCCACCATCAGGCACATGCCTATCTTTCGTTTAAAAAGAAGCAGGCCGAAGAGCGCAGAATCCGGGAACTTCAAGAACAGCTCGAGCAGCCAACTCTTTCTCTGGACGAGTAATTGAAAATAGCAGAGTCCATCGGGGATGAACATTTAAACTCTGACCAGAAAGAAATTGTCAGACTGATAAACGTGAAAAAGCAGCACGGAGAAAGGATAAAAGGGGTAAGCGCGGGCTTATGGAACTTCACGAAAGATACTGCTTCCGGCTTATGGGATGTCCTGATGACACCTCCCGAACAGGTTCTCTGGGATCTGGGGAAAGCTGTCATCAACTATGAAGAAACCTATGCCCAAATCAGCGCAGCCATCGCCAGCTCCTACGAACGTGATGTGATTAACGGTACCGGCTATACCAGGGCAAGATGGGTCACCTATGCAATTGCCACGACCGCAACTTCAGTTGTAGGATTAAAAGGGGCTGATAAAGCCGGGAAAGCGGGTATTGCGGCAGGGAAGAATGCTGTCAGGGAGACGAAAACGGTTGTTTCTAATAAGATAAATTCAATAAGTGGCTACAGATTTTTTCCGGACAGGTTAGCTTATGTTGAGGCTTATGATGGTGGTCCTTATAATGTGGTGGATACGGTAGCTTTGAAGGAGAAGTTGGAGACGCAGGGGTATATGTTTTTTAAGGGTACATATAAAACTGTTGAACCTGTTTCAAATATGAATGAGTTTTTTGATATGGACTTTGGAAAATTAATAGTAAATTCCTTATCAAAATCAAAAGTGAAGTATGATGGACAATCAATTTATAAGGTAGAAAAGAAGACTGATAACCCATATTTGAAAAAGGGTTATGGAATTTATCTTGACGCTTTACACAAAGACCATTTAGAAGTAATAGATAAGACAGGGAATGTGAAATACGTTTTGAACTTGGATGGTACTTTAAACCCTGATAAGACTAAAAAAGCACTTGGACGGGTAGTTAAAGGGTGGAAATAAGAGTGGAGGATTTTATATGGATAAAAAATTAGAAGGAATATTGGAGATCCTAGATAAACTTAATTCAAGTAGCAATATTGTCAAAAAAGAAGATTTAGAAGAACAGTACGAGAACTTAGAGGATTTCAAGATGTTGAATAACGACTTAGATAGTCTATTAAAAAACTTTGGTTCAGTGGATACAAACAATGGTGATGAAGTAGAGAGAATGTTATTTGAACTTCATAGAATTATAACGACATTTGAATGGCATTTTTCTGAAATAAGCGATTTAAACACAACTATTTTAAAAGTTTATAAAGACAAAATTAATAATGTTTAATTATGAGAAGCCTTAAAAGAGTTTATTTTCTCTTAAGGCTTTTTTAGTGTGGGTGGATATATAATAGTACAAGATATAATTGATAGGTTTTTAAGGAAAGGTGTGAGGGTTGAAATTTGCTCCATATAATTCTTGGGAAATTCCATGACGAGATGAGTCTGCTATGTATTTGCTACGACCGTTCTTAACATTTTTTTCGGGAGTGAATCAGGTGGAAAAGATAAAGCAGTTGCTCACACAAGTAAAAACGTTACCACATTCCCGGATCATGAAACCTGCAGGTATACCCAGTATTGACGAAACAAAGCATATTTTACCTGCTGATTTAAACGAGTTTTATAGTTTATGTGGGGGATTAGCACTATTTGAAAATGAGGAATATCCCGTCTATTTCGTGTCACCTGATAAGTTTTTATTAGCAAATCCAATAATTGTAGGAGACCTGTGTGAAGAAGATATATCATCTGACTGGTATATTATTTGTAATGATGGAACGGACGAGTACTTAACGATTGATTTAAATAAAGAAAGATTAGGCAGATGTTACGATAGTTTTTTTGACCGTCACGGACTTGTAGGAGAGTCTCAAATCATCGCGACATCTTTAGCAGATTTACTTGAGCGACTTATAAATAATAAAGGTCGATATTGGTATTGGTTAAGAGATGATTTTATCTCTCTAGGTGATGCATATGATGAAATGGATTAGCAGAGTTATTATATGTAGAAAAATTGTCCTTGTTTGGCTAATCGCCACTCAAGGTTTCTTTATGTTGGTGGACATAGCCTCGGTCGCAGAGCAATAATGCTTGATAGCTATGGCTTCTTGGCTCACACTCTTTCACGAAGGGGCTCCAAGGCCTGCTCTATCTTCCAATAAAGTGTAGAGGGAGACGAAAGCGGTTGTTTCTAATAAAATTCATTCGGTAAATACTTATAGTTTTTTTCCGAATAGGTATGCCTATATTGATGGGTATGATGGGGCTCCTTATAATGTGGTGGATTCAAGTGAATTAAAAAATACATTAATTACAAGAGCTGCTGCTTACTCGTTTAAAGATGAACAAGGTAATACAAAAACCATTAATTTAAGAATGGGTCTTTAAAAAATGATGTTCATCCAATTACGAAAGTACCTTACGATAAAGATGGATTTCCTATGTTTGATGTAAAACACACCATATACTTAGATACAAAAGATTTTAAAAAAGATAGAACATCTCATTTTAGAATTTTATATAAGAAATTGCTTGATGAAATCAAGAGAAATCCTAGATTAATTTTAGATCTTGAATTAGATGAAGATGACTTGATAGATTTAAATGCAGGTACAACACCAGAGAAATACACGTGGCATCATCATCAAAACCCTGGCAGAATGGAATTAGTAGACAGTGAGATTCATTCAAGAACAGGACATACAGGTGGACAAAAAATTTGGGGTAAAGACTCTAATTAAGGAGATAAGATATGCAAAAAATAGATTGGCATAAAAGGAAAACCTTCAAACAAGCTTCTGAGCAAGACATTATTGCAGTCGAGAGAGAGTTGTCCATTAAATTCCCCCTAGACTACAGGGAATTTATTAAAGATCATAATGGATGTGCCCCTTTAAATAAGAATGTAGTATGTATAAATGATTTTAGAGAAACTCTAAACTATCTATTGAGCATTGGTGATCAGAGCAGACCGATTGATTTGCTAAGCACATATGCAAATATCAAAGACAGACTTATAGATGGAGTCTTTCCATTTGCGAAAGATCCAGGGGGGAACATGTTTTGCTTTCATTTTACTAATCGGAATAGTGAACCTGAAATTGTATTTTGGAATCATGAAGAAGCATTTGAAGATCGTAATAACGCTTTAACCTTCGTGTGTTCGAGTTTTACAGAATTAATTAGTTCCTTACAAGCTTATGAAGAGGAATAAATTCTCTTTTCCAATTAGATATAAGGAGCTGAAGCATGGGGTACGACACGTTAATTGAGACATTAATAAAGTTTGAAGATAGCGAACTGATTGTGGAATGGGAAAATGGATTGATAGTCAGCGGGAAACTAGATACTGTCTTTGAAACAGACAATGGACTTGAAGAGTCTGATTTTTACTATGCGGAATACGATGCAGCTGTTTTTAGAGTAAGTAAAATCTTATCCCCTCCAGCATCTATTGAAGATGATGTCTATCATTGGTTAACTACGGGGAAAGGTACATTAATTGAAATTTCTCTTCATGAGAACATCCGCCAATTACAATTGCTCTTACGAACGGAAAAGGGATATGGAAACGGAGAGACAACTAAGCATAATGCCTGTAAGAACCTTGTTTGGTCAATCTTTCGAGGTTTTTTTCGTGAAGGTACTCAGCTTGGAAAGGATGTTAATTATGAAACCAGATTCTTTATTTGAAACATTATTAAAATATGAAGGGAACGAAATGATTATCGAATGGAACAGCGGTCTGAAAATTGCAGGCAGAACAGACACATTCTATGAGACAAACAACGGGTTTGATGAAAAAGACTCTAAGTATGCTGACTATTATGCAACTGCGTTCAGAGTGGATCAGATAATAACACGCCCATCGTCTAATGTAGGATGGATTTACAACTGGCTTGTTCAGGAAAAGAGTTCATTAATAGAGATATCACTCCATGACGATCCGCCGAGCAGTGTCTACTTAGCGAATGGGCAATGTGTATGGAAGGGTTCTATAAAATAGATGTCACATCATATACTAGCCAAGTTTATGTTCATTGTCTAAAGCAACTGAAATACATTGCCGCTCACGTTAATTATACCCACAGCGTGGTTTGATCGTTTAGTAAAGGAGCTAAAAAAAGCATTAAAATCAAGCAAAGGAGGCAGTTGTAATTGGGGACAATATTGAATGATTTTACTGAGCATAAAAAGATATGTGCTGATGTTTTTGAGAAATTTAAGGACAAGCTTCCGGCAGAATTGATTGAAGTGTGGAAGAAACATGGGTATGGCTTATTTAAGGATGGATTTTTAAAAACAATTAATCCAGATGAATATTCAGAGATTGTTGAGCACAGCTATCTTAGGCATGATAGGGCCATTCCAATTTTCACAACTGCTATGGGTGATATCATAGTCTGGGAACAAAACAGGTATGTGTATTTATTAAACTACAGAAAAGGATATGCCCACATTGTGTCAGCCGGTCTAGATTTCTTTTTTGAGGATTTAGAAGATGAATCCTTTATGAATGACGAACTAATGTGGCTGCCCTATCCAGACGTTGTAATTAAGCAGGGTATTCCTGATTATAATGAGTGTTTCGGTTACACACCTCTATTAGCCCTCGGAGGAGAAGAGAAGGCAGAAAATCTTAAGATTGTGAAACTAAAAGAACATATACTTGTTCGTACAGAATTTATGGGGCCAATTCAGTAAGATGAGAATAAAAATAGAAGTTGTATTGGATACAATTACAGATTGTATGGTAGCGGTGATTTGGAATATGTCTTGACTAAATATGTTGATAAGGGATACTGGGTCAGTCAGCTATATAATGAGGTTGAAGAAATATTCATCGACAATCTTACCGACTTCAGTTATTCGACATGCTTTTCTTATTTCATTCAATTAACACTGAGCTCTAACTATAGAATAGGCAGTGAAGAATTTACACATTTTCTTAAAGAAAAGAAGGAGATTATTGGGGTTATGGTGTTAATTTCATCAATCGCACCTTATGCAGTAATTAAATTTAGTAAGTACACTTTTAAAGATGGGGCTGTACATTTACATGAAACATATTCTCCACTCAACAAGGAAACAGAGCGAATAAGTGAAAGAATAATAGAAATCTTAAATTCTGATGGCATTCAATCTTTGGAAGAATCTATCTTGAATACTCTAGTTCCAAATGTTTCTCTAGAGTTAAAAGAGAAGGATGTTACAATATTTAACTGTCTTTTTGAGGATAATTATTGATGATCATTCTGAATACAAATTTGCATCTAGAAACTAATTCACATGATTCACATAAAATTGCTGTTAGTTTGGAGAAAAAATTTTGGGAATATTCAGAGGGAAGATGTTATAGGTACACGATGAAGTGGTTGCAGCCCTTAAATACTTAAAAGGAAATGAAAGATGAAATATAAAGTTCTGTTTTATAGAGACCACCTTAACATGCTAAGAATTAAATTGCCGGATCGTGTAAAGCTGTTTACCGACTTTATTGAAGATATTTCTACAGCACAAGAGTTAGATGAATATGTAGAGGATGTTGAAAAAGTATTAAATGGCTTTTACGATGAATTTGAAATTCAATTAAATGCTGCTAGCGCTATAGTAAAGAGAGATCTAACTACGGTTGAAAACACATTTAGGATTGAAGAGCCGTATGAAAATACGATAGAAACTGACCAATTTTTAGAGCTGTTGTTACTATGGAGAGAAAAGATTCCGGAAAGATTTAGAGATTAAACTTTATTCTAGCGATTTACTAGAACGACTGTTGGATAACCAGGGAGACTATTGGTATTGCCTAAAGGATAAGTTTGTTCCTCTAGGAGAAACTTAAAAATCGAATTGTACTAAGTTAACTCAGGCTGTGCTTTGTCGAAGTATCTATTGAAAGGTATAAAGCGTGTAACTAAATATAAAAACAAAAAGAGTTGATTAAAATGAGATATGCGTATGAATTTAGAAAAGATCCTTTTGGAGACCTAGGAATAGTACTTCCAGAAGAAATAAGCATTTTCTCAGATTTCATTGAAAATATTGCTACAGAAGAACAAGTGGATGAGTATATTGAATACATCAAAAAAGTGTTAGATGGCACTTATGATGAATTTGAAATCGAATTAAATGCTGCAAGTGTACTAATAAAGAACGATGTGTCAGTTGTTAAAAACTATTTTAGGATTGAAGAACCATATGAGAATACGATTGAAACCGATCAATTCATACAACTGCTATTGGTGTGGAGAAAGAAAATTCCGGAAATATTCAGAGGTTAACCATCAAATAAGAAAACAGTTAAATCCGAGCTTCCATGGTATCCACCAGAGGATGAGTGAAATTGGCTTCGTACGTTTTGTTAATAAAGGAATATGAAGATGATGAAACTGTAGTTTACAAATTTGGACCTAATGAAGAAATTATGGGTAAAATTAAATTAATTAAAATAAACAGGAAGTTTTCAGAGTTAGAAAGTTTACCAGATCAAAATTTTCCTACTAAGTTTTATTTTGATCGGGCTGCTCAAAGATTGGCTGTTTTTCACAGCTTTACAAATTCGGATAGCTATTGTCATCCGGATTGGCATTGAGAGTGTACGCGGGAATTTGAGCCAAGAAGAATTCCTGGAAGCGTATATAAATTGAATCACACGGGCTGCTACTAAAAGTTCCCGTCTAGCAATGCATTCCAATGCAGTCGCGTTGCGCGCTCCACGCTCCCTGCTGCGGCGCAGAAGCCGAGTCCAATGTTGATCCACGCCGGCAGAGTAATGGGTGAGTTAAAGGTCCCGAAACGCTGAGCGATCTGGGGTACCTGGGTGACCGCATCGATGATTTGAGGGATGGCTAAAACCATCGGAACAATGAGCATGATCAGCGAAATGAAACTGATCCAGCGGCTCAAAGCGGGGTGTTCGCGATCGAGACGGGCACGCCGTCCTTCAGCGGAACTTTCATCCGGAATAAGCTGGTGCACCGTTCCTTCGTCGGTTACGAAATGGCAGCGTTTGAGGCCAAAGACCGTGGACGCTACCTCGATCGTTCCTCCAGCCACGGAGAAGGCGGCAGGGAGCTTAGACTCGGCGTAATGTTTGCCATCGAGGTATAGGTGGGCCGTTCCTTTATCGTCATCTGCAGAGAAAAACTTCTGCCAATACGGGACGTCAACTGCGAACACTGCTTGCCGGCCAGCATCGTTTGTCAATGTGAGGTAAAACAGTGCACGGGAGAGCTGCTGCCACCAGCGGAAATCCTTTAGCGGACGCCCGTTACCGGCCTTGACCCGCCGCGCTGCTTTACGTCTGCGTATCTCTTTGAACATTTCCTCAACTCCTTTTGTATATAAAATTAACAACAGGGGAAACCCTGCCTCAATTTTTTCACCATGTGGTTTCACTGACGATCCACATTACCCGATCCGAATATCACCCGAAACGGTTCTTACCTTGATAACATCTGTCGTCTTTTTAGGGGATTCTGGAGCTGTGATGTCTCCGGAAGTGGTCTTCAAGTCATAAAATCCTATGAACTCCGGATCGGGTGACAAAGTCACATCTCCGCTGCGAACGGAGATATCCAGGCTATCCGAACGTTGCCCCGTCACAGTAACGTTGCCGGCTGTGGACTGGACCGCCAGAGCGCCCTTCAGCCCATCCACCTTGATTTCGCCTGAGTGCAGCTGGATTTCCGCATTCCCCTGGATTCGATCCGCCGTAATATCCCCGGATTTTGAGGTTAAACTCAACCGTCCGGCAGTGATAGCTTCCGCGCGCAGTTTGCCGGAAGAAACGGACAAGTCGATATTTTCCGCCTTCAAACCGGTAAAGCTGGTGTTGCCGGAGTCCGCTTTATAGCTGATCTGCTGCAGTTTGGTTTCATCCGCCAGCGCTACAATTACCTTCGTCTTAATAGACTTATAGGTAGGTGCTGCTAATTTCACATCCTTCTGCAGTGGGAGTTCCAGCGTATTCCCTGTGATCTCCGTCTCTTTCAACTGGTCGATCGTGTTTTGCTGCATATTGCCACTGACTTCCACATAATTGGTGTCATCGGGGCTGGCGATGAACTCCATATTCACGTCAAATTCGCTTTCGATGGTGAGCGCACTCAGTTCGTCCGGTGTAAACTCCCATTTTTGCTCGTGTGAGGACAAATTGTCGACATACTTAAGCGGCTGGCAAGCCGTTCCGGCGAAGCTCAAGACGATCAGCGCAATTCCTGGGAAATACCACTTTTTATTGCGCAAGAATAACTCTCTCCTTTCAAAGTTTCTTAATTTGAATTTTTTGCATCTGTTTATCTTCGTATCGAAAGCCAGCTTCCATACGTTCCGCATCTCCAAAGCCATTCTAATGGGCCATATTTAAAATACGTAAGCCAATACGAAGAAGCTATGATTTGCAGGATCACTACAAGGAGACACGTTATCGCTGAAGACGTGTATGAAACTGCCGTATTAACTGGAATAAACACCGCAATGATAATCAGGATAATGGATTGACCAATGTAATTGGTAAACGCCATTCGTCCGAATGCATTTAATGGGGATAACATTTTCCGAAAATGGGGTTCAAGCAAAACGAGAAAACTGACGTAAAATACAGAGAAAAACGGAGCAAATGCTAAGGACAATTCTGTAAAGGCATAAAAGGCAACATTGGAGTCGATTTGTGCTTTGGATAACTCAAGTCCAGTCATACGGTTAGCCGATCCATTGTCAGGTGCTTCTTGCCAAAGAAAAACAGCTAGAATACAAGTTGCTATAAATGATAGAATAGCAGCCATCGTCCACAATTTTCGATTTTTACTATAATGTTCAAAGACACGATATTGCCCGAACGCCAGACCCAGTATAAAAAAGGGGAAAATGGCAAGCAGTTTATTTTCAAGATAACTTGCTAGAATAATTCCTGCTATACCTAAGATTAGGTTCATCTGTTTTGGAGCCTTATCAAGAAAAAAAACAGGGAGCCCCATAATGGCATAGATTAGCAAGGTTTCACCATCGTATATTAGGTGGTGCAAGACCCCTGCTGCAAGTAAAACCAGCATACGCCGAATAAAAAGGGCAGATGGATGGTCACTTTTCTCTTTCGCCCTGGATAAGAAAATCCAAAGTCCCAATCCGAACAAAAAGGAAAATATAGCGTAAAAGCGCCCCTCGACAAACAAATACAAGAAACGCTGAACCAAAATATCCTGCTGCGTTCCTGACAAATTAACGTTTGTTCTCCAAAGAGCCAGCACATTAACAAAAGGAAGACCAATCAACGCAAACCCTCTAATTAAATCAATAACATCCATTCGTTCCTTGCTTATTGTCGGTTCCATTATGACGTACCCCTTTTTTATCATTTCTGCAACGATAGGAGCCCAGTCTTTAAAGCGAACTAGCCACAACTGCAGTCAGGATTGTTATCGATCCATTGTAGGTTGCATGGACGATCACCCCGGGCCACACTGAGCCCGTCCGGTAAAACAAATAGCCGGCGGCCAAACCAGTCACGAACGCATACAGCCATACTTCATTCAAACCGTGAACGGTAGCAAAAATAAGTGCACTGCCAATAATGCTGATCCATGGACCATATTTTTTCAGCGCATTGGTTAAAACGGCGCGGAAAGCAAATTCTTCACCGAGCGGTGTCAATACAGCAATCATCAGAAATTGAGCGATGAATGCGAGTGTTCCTCCGCTCGCTGCAGATTCATAAGACGACTGGGTGCTGCCGGTAAATCCTATATAGTACATAATCAGAGCAAAAACACGAGTAAATACCAAAACACCAATCCCGAACCCGATGCCAGCCAGCAGCCACCGTACAGATGTCCCCCGGATGCCGAAAGCTTCCCTGGAGCGAATACGCAATACATAAGCCGCAAGGAAAGCACCTAATCCGGCTAGGCCGGATAATGCAGCAAAACTGATTCCGCTTATAACTGAAGCATCCTCCGTGGTCCAATTAATAATTTGGGCAACACCGAGCACAAGTACAAAATAGACGAGGCCCATTATTCCGATTTCAGGCCAGCCAGGCTCCTTTTCGTTCCTTACCGTTTTTCCTGATGGATTTAACGGATTGGAAGTTAACATAGACGGTCACCCCTTTATGGAAAATGTTTGTTTGCTGCTTACTAAAAAAAATTAAATCTTTGAATCTCTCTTTCTTTCCTCCATGAAACGCAACACTCCAGGGAAAAGTTACACTCTATTGAACGTAAAGTCAGTTAATTCTAAAATGAAGTCTCTTACCTGCTCAATACCCATTATTTGGTTATGGTACACTTTACGTATTTATTTCATATCATTTGTCAATCCCGACTGCTGGGCAACGCCCGCCCGCCGTTCGCGCATCCAGACAAATGCGACCATGGCGACGTTGACGGCGGCAAGGATGAGCAGGGATGCATCTCCCGTTTCAGTGGAACGGTCCAAGGTGTATACTTTGCCACCCGCCATGAGCGAGTTGACGGTCGACATCATGACGTTGTTGGCGACGTGGAACGCAATCGACGCCTCGATGCCGCGGCTAATGATCGCAATCAGCGCTGTTGAGGCGCCGACAACGAAGAAGTACCCAAACAGCCAAGGGTCGGTGGAACCGTGCATCACCGCGAAGTGAAGGCTGGAGATCAGGAGACCGACGATCAGGGCAGGGAGGATTGGACGCACCCAGGACGCAGCGGCCGGCATGACGGCGCTTCGATACATCAGCTCTTCACCTAAGGACTGGATCGGAGTGAACAAGAAGGTGACCGCAAGCATAGCCATCGTGGTGCCAGTGAAACCGAAGGCCGTCCATCCCGGTGCTTCGGGTGCGACGAGCGCGATCACACCAATTCCGGCGCCCACTAGCAGTGCCGCGCCGAGCAGGTACTGCACGAAGCGCTGTCTGTCGAATGCACGCGGTGAGCTGAGCAGGCTTCGCCAAGGCACTTTGGCCATCCAGACGAGGAGCAAGACCGCCAGTACACCTGTGACGCCTATGCTTAAGCTGTCGCTTAGAAACCTCAACGGCTATAAGCAGGTGACAGCGGATCGTCGCTGCCTTCAATGAGGCCGACGGCCAGGCGGAACAAAACCTGCACGACAACCAGCGCCACCGATGGCACAACGATGATTGCGAGTGGCTTCCACCAGCTCATAAGGATGTGGGCACCGAACGGTCTGGTACTGTCTGCGGCCGGCTGGGCATTCTTCAAAGCTGCACCTTCGTTTTTCATTTCACCGCTTTTTTCTTTTGACATCGTATTTATCCTCCGATTTATTATTTTTAAATTCATACTCTAGAAACTCCCGCTTGTGATGGGTAACAAACCAATCTTCGGCTGCTGCATCCTTTTTGGAAGATTCTCTTTTACTCAGTATAAGCCGCCTTTATTTCCCTTGAAGAAACAGAAGTTTACTTTCTGATAAACTTTTCCGAGAGTTGTTAATATTCTGGTAATGTTTGTGTGCTACGATATTCACCGAGGTGGATAAAAGTGGAGAATACAGAAATTTTATTAGTGGATGATGAAAAATCAATCGTTAAATTAATGGAAACGGTTCTTAGAAAAGAAGGATTTAGCCATATACACAAAGCTTATACTGCAGAAGATGCGCTGGAGTGTGTTTCCCGGCACCCTATTGATATCGTGGTGCTTGATGTTACGCTTCCCGGACAGAGCGGTTTCAATATTTGCCCAAAAATCAGGGAAATCTCCAACGCTTATATTCTTTTTTTAACAGCACGCGTCTCCGACCTTGATGTGCTGACAGGGTTTGCGATCGGCGGGGATGATTATATTACCAAGCCCTTTAACCCGCTTGAAATTGCAGCGAGGATTAAGGCTAGGATCCGGCGGAACCAAGCTCATGCCCCTTCCTTAAAAGAGACTGGAAGGAAGCATGATTTCGGGCGCTTTATCCTGGATGAAGAAGCAGGGGAACTGATCGTCGAGGGCAAGGCCGTGCAGACGCCTGCCCAGGTATTTCTCCTGCTGCAGTATCTGTGCCAGCACCCGAATACCGTCATTTCTAAGACGAAGATGCTTGAAGCCGTATGGGGATTTGACAGCATTGTGGATGACAACACCGTTACAGTACATATTCGAAGGATCCGGGAAAGAATCGAGATAGACCCGAGCCAGCCTGAACTGCTCGTGACCGTGCGCGGGCTGGGCTACAAGCTGGTCAAGGAGAAAAAGGGTTGAGGTCGCTCAGGCGGAGACTGGCTCTTCACTTCTCCCTTCAGTTCATTTCCATCATGGTGTTTGTCGGGATTATTTCTTTGGTGCTTCTATTTGTGCTTCTGATGCATGTAAACAGAGAAGAAATGAAGCAAAACTTCCCTGAAGGCGCCCTTGAAAACATTGCGATTGAAACGCAGATCGAGGAAAATAAGGCAACCATCAGCGATGTGTGGAAACACCAGCTCGAAGAACGGAATCTCTGGGTGCAGGTTGTTGATATGGAAGGAGACGTCATCGGATCAGAAAATACACCTGAATTCCTGCCCGGCTCATACTCAGTCAGCGAGATTCTCCAGATTGAAAAAACGAACCAATATGAAGGCTTCTACGTCTACTCCCAAGTCGATACCACCTTTGAAAAGCCGTATTTTTATATGCTTGGATATGAAAATAATGAGCAGGAAAGCCTCCAGCACTTGTTTTCACTGTATTCAAGCAATGGCAGGATTTCTGGTGAAAACCTTAAGCAGCTGGAAAGGGAATTAGAGAAAATGGAAGGCTCGATCCAGGTGATAAACCAGGAAGGGAAAGTTGTCCAGTCAACCGGCTCTGAAAAGATGAAGGAAGACTACAAGCCGCTGGACGTGCTTGTCAGGACAACTTCACCAGGAAAATTCGAAACCCATACAGCCATTTTCATGGATCCGAAATCTGGTCTTACTTGGATTCTGCATACACCCAAGCAAGGTGCAGAGCCAGTGACCTTCTCCATTCTTACCGAAATTGTTAGGCTCATTATTATCCTCGGAGTGGTCCTGCTCACATTAACGTTAGGCATTTCCTTTTGGCAGGGATTCAGGTACAGCCAGCCCCTCCTTCTCTTCACCAGCTGGCTTGAAAGGATGGGATACGGGAATTACGGGGAAGTACTGACAGAAAAAGAGCGCAAAAAAGTCTTCAAGAAAAATGGGAAGGTGCGCCTGAAGTATAAGCTCTTTAAAGAAGTGATCGGGGCCTTCTACGAAATGGCCGAAAAGCTTTCTGCCGCAGACAAGGAAAGAGACCGGCTGGAAAAAACGCGTGAAGAGTGGATGACCGGCATATCCCACGACCTCAGGACACCCCTTTCAACAATCCAGGGCTATGCCCATTTGCTCGAAAGCGGACAGTACCGCTGGACCGAAGAAGAGCTTCTGGATATGGGAAGGATGATCAGGGAAAAAGGAGATTATATGACGGCCTTAATTGAGGATTTCTCCCTTGCCTTCCAGCTCGAAAACCAGTCGCTCCCCCATCAGCTGAAGCCTGCTGAACTGAATGAACTAGTAAGGGACATCCTTCTTAAATTTGCCAACGACCGCACCCTTGAAGATGTTCCCTTTCATTTTAAAAGCACAGATTCAAACCTTTACATCCATGCAGATCGGCGCTGGTTTGAGCGGATGCTCGATAACCTGATCTATAACGGCATCAAGCATAATCCAAAGGGAACGAGCATTACCGCTTCAGTCAGCAGACAGGGGGAGTCCGCCGTTGTCACCATCTCTGACGACGGTGCGGGAATGGGCGAAGAAACGGTCCAGCACCTCTTCGACCGCTACTTTCGCGGCACAAGCACAGATGAGCAGACAGAAGGCGCCGGCCTGGGAATGAGCATCGCCCGCGCCATCGCAGAGCTCCATGGCGGCAGCATTCATGTCTCTTCTGTAAAACATAGGGGCACTGTTTTCCGGCTTGAATTTCCTTTGGAAGGGGAGTAGGAGAAACACTTAAATGTTCGTCAAGGTCAGCCCTCTTTCATCATAAATCTCTTCATCTGCTTTCAATACAATACTCCGGTTCTCACCCAGATAATCGGGATTATTGTTCACAAAAACCACTAATGTTTATAAAAAACCTTGATTGGCAATGCCTTTCAAGGTTTTTATAAATTAGGTTGCAGAATTAATCCCCAACACCCCATCAATCTCATCCCGGTCATAATCCAGTATCCACTCTTTAAGCCCGTGATAGAGCGGGAGCAAATCTTCTTTTCTCGATGCAATGACGTCACAGCCCCGGTCATCGTAGAGATGATAAATCATTTTCCTGGTGGTATTTATGAAATAAATATTGATCCCCATTTTGGGGAAGCCCTTCAGGATGGTGGATGGGTGCCGGAAGTCTTCGTAGCTGATGGCAGACAGCAGCGCGCTGTACCGGATGTCGCTTTTTTTGCAGGGAAGAATAAAACGGTGTGTGACCATTTCTTCTTCTGAGAAGGCGTCGGGAAGCGTCGTATGCTTCAGGTTTTGCAGCAGCGCTTTGTTTTTGATGTATTTTTGGTACACGTTTGAGGGTCTTTTTTGCAGAAACCGGTCGTGCCTTCCGCAGTGAATGTCGGTTATTAAAAGCACGTCATCTCCAACTTGAAACACTTTATTGAATATGCCTGTGCTTCGTTCTTCGATTTGGCGAAGGTTGCGTTTGTCCTCATGTTTCATCCAGGGTATAGCAATTTCAAAGCGTATGCCGTATGGAGACGAATAGAAGAGGGGTGGCTCAAGTTTTAGGCTGTTAAAGTGTTCGTGCAAAAAATGAGATAGATCGTCTTTCATGGTTCCTCCTGGTTAGTACGGATGATGTATAAAAGTTGAAAACAGCAGGTCGCCCAGGTTGCCGGTACGGACATGCGGTTTTTGACCATTTGGAAGCACGAGATGGCTGGAAACCATCCCTGTGCTTAATACTTTGAGACTCTTTACTTGGCGCCCATATCTGCTTCATGAAGGATGAGCAGTTTAGTGAAGGCGTCTTCTCCGATCAGCTGCTCGACTTCCTTCAATTTCTTTTCCGTGGCCTTCATTGGAATCATGTGCATTTGGATGAGGTCACTTGTTACCTGTATGAAGGGTTTGTCGTAGCCAAGAGCCGCGAGCCAGTAGACAGCCAGCTGGGAGGACACGTATTCATGTCCGAGGAAGCTGGCGTATTTCGTCGGCTCACCCTTGTAGTTGATAAACGACTTGCAGAAACCTTTTCCCGCATCATGAAACAAGGCGGCCCAGAGCAATGGGAGCTTGTCTGTGCCCTGGTGATTCTCCAGAATGGTCTTCCACACGTGGTATGTGTGCCTGCTTATGGAAAAGCTGTGGTAGGAAGAATCATGCGGCACATTGTAGATGGAGTGAAAGTCAGGTATATAGGAAGCAAGCTGTGTAAAAAGCAGATCATGGTCCGTTTCGGATGTAATGAGGTTCTCCGCAGCTTGTCTGGTGTCTGCGATGCTCTTTTCGCCTGATATGATGATGACGTCATCCCACCCCTCATTTTTTAAAGGGATATGCATGGACTTGTACATTCGGTCAATGACCTGCTTTGAAACTTTGCGCTCGCGACCCGCGTTGCGTGTTGTTACGGTGTCATAATGTTCATTCACATAGTAGGCAAATTTCTTTTCGCATTTGATGACATGGCTGATCAGGTGTTTCCGGCGCTTGCGGTTTGTATTGGTGGCGTCATAAATAACATTTCCGCCATCTGCAAGGTGAAGGTTGATTCGTTTATGCATCTCTTCAAAAATGTCATCGTTGCGGCTTTGATCATGCACATTGCCAAGCAGTTCTTCTCTGAGCAGGTCGGAGGAGAAAACAGCTGCATCGATTTCTTTTGCGAGCTTTTCAGCATAGGTGGATTTGCCGCTTCCGGGTAAACCGATCATCATATGAAAGGATGGCATTACTCAATCTCCCCTTTATAGCTGAGGTAATTTTTGTAGATGTGTTCCTTAACGGTTTGCTCCGTCAATTTCCCGTCTGCCTGTTTGTATACTAAGTATTTCAGCTCGCGGGGGACATGCTGGTTCACGTAGATGGCAAAGGATTTCCTGTCGGATGAATTCCCGCTTGCACTTGAATAGTGATGGGCAATGTTTGTTGTCAATTCCATGAGCTGACGATCCAGTATAGCTTTAAAGCCCTCGATTTCTTTTCGGAATTCTTCAGGCATCTTCAAGATTAGTTCTTCTATTTTTCCAAGTGCCCAGTATTCTGTTTTTAATTTATCTGAAAGGCCGTACGCAATTTTGTGTATGTCCAGGTAGCTGTTTCCCTTGATTTTCAGCCTCATGCCGTTGGACCATCTGAGGACCCAGCCTTCACTGTTATGGTCCATGGTGTCTTTTAATTTGATGGCTTCTTCAACCGTCAGCTTGATTTGCTCTGTGACCTGCATTCCGAGAGCTGCTCCGAGTTCCTGCAGCTCGGCATAGCTGTAGTCATGGCCTGTGAACCTGTTGACGGCCCCAATGATAATTAAATCGGTCATGCCGCCATAATCGACAACCACCCTCGTAGCAGGATGGATAATTTCCACCAGCAGTGTCACTTCAGGCGGAACCTGGACATGGGAGTAGGTTTGATCCCAGATCATTTGAGCAGCCTTCGCCTGATCGGATTCAAAAGACCCCCGTGTAGACCAGTAGATTTGATCATTGATTCTGTAGCAAATGCCCAACGATCCGTCATGCTTGACCGTAAATTCCGGCGTTTCAGAAAAAGGGATGCCGGACTCTAATTCCGTCATCTCTCCATAGTTGAAAAATTTCGGAAACGGTCTTGCCAGCACTTCGCCTGTTAACTCATCAATGATCAGCCCTCTGCAATGAATGGTGACATCATTCCAGCGTTTTTCGTATGTAGCATGATCCGTATAGTTGAGGATCACGATATGCGGATGCTCCGGATGAAGTCTTCTATTGATAAACCTGCCTTCAACCTCGGGCATGTATTGTTCCTTTGTAAACACGCTCATCTCTCCTTTTCCTTATTTTACTATATATGAGAGTGAATCTGGTTTTCTTTTTAATAGAGGGAAAAGCAGGATAGGATGGATTAAAATAGAAACATAGGTTTTTAGTAGAAAGGAGATGACATAATGGCTGATGCCAAGTTGTTTACCGCCATCCACATACCGGGGATCCCATTTGTTCATGAGATCATCAGGCCGAATAAATTAAAGAAACATAACTACCAACTGGCAGAAAATAAGAAGATAACAGATTCGCTTTTTCATTATCTTTATAAAAAGGATGCGAGAGAACTTCACTGCTACTACTTGATAGCGGATCCTGATGATGCGATGGAGAGATATCTGTTTGTGGAAAATAATGAGTTATATCATGACTTTCTTTCGCGGTTCCGGGACGGGCAAAGACAGTATGAAGCCACCGAAATGGATGCCTATTTGGATGTGGACGATCCGAAAGGTGTTTTGAATCAGCTGAAACACGCTTACAGCAAACAGTTTTATGGTGAGGATGAGGCTGTTCCGTTGTGCCATATGTACGGCCAGCGGATGTGGCATCACAGTGCCTTCCTTGTTGCCAACGAGGCAGCGTTACTGGAATTGAAAGAAGCGATTGATACGGCACTGAAACATAAAGAATCAAGGCTTGGCTTATTTCCATCAGATGGAGAAGGGTATGACATGTATATTAAGTGCGTGGAAGATGACTTTGATTGGGAAAAGCTAGAACTACCATACCATGATCGGGAGTACTATATTCCTGATGAAGAGGCAGATTGTTCACCGCCTGAGGTCTTCAGGAGGTTCAAGTACCAGTTGAGGGACCGGTAGTGACAAGAACTTTATTCTTTCCAACTAAGGAGGTGCTTCCATGTTCATCCTTCACGACAGCAAAATCCTGTCCTATCAAGTTGATTTTGAAAACTCGTGCATAGAAATGAAGGCAATAGATGAATTCGGCAAGAAAGCAAAGCTGCTGTTTGACGATGTCTTTGCGCATTATTTTGAAGACCAGCTGCCAGGCAGCATCCTTTTTGACATTACTGAAGGGGATCTCAAAGATTTTGCAGGAGATCATAAGGAGCTGCTGCAAAAATCAAAAGATTATGGTTGGCCGATGGATTATAGAAATGTAGAGGAATTAAGCAATTATCTTGTGAAAAACAGGTTTATATACTACATAGTTGAATCTTCTTATGGATTGAACGGCTGGATTTTAGCCAGGAGGATGAGTACAGAAGATTGCTTTTCTTAAAAAAATTCTCTCCAAAACAAAACCCGGCTCTTTTAACAGAGCAGGGTCAGAAAGATTTATACAATTGGTTCAAACTGCTTTGAATAAAGAAGCGAATAAGCGCCTTGCCTTGAAAGCAGTTCATCATGTGTTCCTTCTTCCGCGATACCCTCTTCTGTTAAAACGATGATCCGGTGTGCGTTCCGAATGGTGGAGAGGCGGTGGGCGATGACGATGGTTGTTCGGCCTTTTGCGAGCAGTTCCAGTGAGTCCTTAATGATGCTTTCACTTTCGTTATCAAGCGCGCTCGTTGCCTCATCTAAAATCAGGACTGGCGGATTTTTAAGGAAGACGCGGGCGATGCTGAGCCGCTGCTTTTGTCCGCCCGAAAGTCTTACGCCCCGCTGGCCAATTTCTGATTGATAGCCGTTCGGCAGTTTCATGATAAAGTCGTGGGCATTGGCGCTCCTGGCTGCAGCGATAATTTCCTCATCACTTGCTTCGGGGTTTCCGTAGCGGATATTTTCCATCACTGTCCCGGCAAACAGGTAAACATCCTGCTGAACGATCCCGATGTTGTTCCTTAATGAGGCTAAATCAATTGTTCGCACATCAATCCCATCAAGCATGACTTCACCGGCGCTTACATCATAAAAGCGGGGGATGAGAGAGCAAAATGTTGTTTTGCCTGCTCCTGATGGGCCAACCAGGGCAACGTATTCCCCGGGGTTAATTTTCAAAGACAATTGATTAAGGACGTTGTCCAGATAATCTTCGTACCTGAATTCAACTTGCTTAAACTCAATCTCGCCACGCACGTGCCCCAGTGTAACCGCACCTGGTTTATTCTCAATGGAGGGCTTTAGCTTCATGATTTCCGTAAAGCGCTGGAAGCCTGTGATTCCTTCCTGGAATAACGTGCTCATTTGAGTCATTTTTTGAACCGGCTCGAGCATGTAGTTTATATAGAGCATAAACGTAATCAAATCGGCTAAATCCAAAGTCTTATTTACGATGCTTGAACTTCCGAAGATGATGACCGCGATCGTAATCAGCTGGATGAACGTTTGGGTGACATTGTAAAAGTTAGCTTCTGTCTTATAGAAGCTGATCCTGCTGTCTAAAAAACGGTTATTTTCACGGGTGAATTTCCCGATTTCTACCTGCTCGTTGGCAAAAGATTTCACAACCCGGATGCCGGCCAGACTATCCTCTACCTGGGCGTTCACATCTCCAATTCTTTCTTTGTTTCGGATCAGCGCCTTGTTTTCAAGTTTATTGAAATAGAAGATGATGAACCCAAGGACAGGCAAAAAGCAGAAAATCACAATCGTCAGCGGCGCGTTAATAAAGAACAAGATGAAAAAGGCTCCGATAAAGCGGACGAGATATTTTAAATAGTCTTCAGGTCCGTGGTGATACAGCTCAGACAGCCAAAGCAGGTCGTTTGTAATTCTGGCCATGAGCTGACCGGTCTTTTCCTTATCATAAAAGCTGAACGAAAGCTTCTGCATGTGTTCAAACAGCTCGGTGCGGAGGCTGCTTTCCATTCTGGCACCGAGTTCATGGCCTTTGTAATCCACGATATAGTTTCCGATATTTTGAATCGCGGTGACCAAGAGCATCAGACCGCCAACCCAATACACCTGTTGAATGGCAGTTGACAAGTCTCCCGCCAAAACTTCCTTGGTGATATACCGGACAAGCAGCGGGAATACCAAAGACAATGCAGATACAATCAAAGCACACGCCAAAATGGATAAAAATAACCTCAGATGCGGCTTATAATAAGAGAAAAACTTTTTGACTGGAAAATCCATGATTTACCCCTTTATGTGTTATTTAAATAAACACATATAAGGGAGTACACCGTGACAATTAAAGAAGTGCTGCCCCCTTATACGGTTGTACGGTTTTCTTCATGATTTTTCTCATTGAAAATTCCTCCTTATGGTTGATAAGAAAAGTATAATCTAAATCTTTTTATTGAGTACAGAAAATTCTTTAAATTCACATCAGAAACCTGATATCGTATTCAGCTGCTTCAGACAGGGAAGGTTATTTTTCTGAAATCTAAAAAAGAGCACATCAACAGGATGTGCTCAAGAAAAACTAGTATGAAAATCAATCTTCCTAAACGGACTGTGCTTCGATGCCATAAATTTAATCAGAGTGTTTTTATGATAAGATAAGTATTTTTCCTGATCGCTTATACTTTTCTGAAGATATTCTGCTCCGGCTGTGCAGGAGATAAGGTAATCACTCCAGTTTGTATACATGCTTTGTGCAAGTGTGACGGCTCTCAATTCGTAGGCTTGTGCTTCTTCCTTTGTAATGAAGCCGATTTTCTGGGCATGCATTGTAACCCATAGCACGCTGGAAATATCGAATGCTCCGAGACTGTGCTGATTTAGGCGATACATATACTTTTTCACTGCAGCGAGCTTAGCCTTGAGCCTTTCATCTTCGTTTGCGGAAAGTGGATCATGGGATTCGTCTTCTGTATGAAAAAGGAAGACGCCTTTAAAGCCGTTAAATTCCCATCTGTTTCCCTTGGTCAGTAACCACTCAAGTCTGAAGTGTGCGGTCTGACTGTCTGTTACTTCAATATGCTTCAGCTTTTTTTTGGCATGGCGCTTGCTGAATGGAACCTTCGTGAGAGAATAGTAAAAAGAAGGATATCCTATCATGCATAGGGGTGCCAGTGTCTTTATATAGTTCTTCTGTTTCCTATTCATAAAATGTTTCCTCCTTTCTATAAAACCGTTTTTCTGACGCGGTTCCATTCTCTCAGGATTGTGATGATGGAAGCGATCCATAAGACTGCCCAAAACAGCGGAGTTAAGGTGTCCTCAAAATAGAAGGAGAAATTAATATACTGAAAGATGGAAAAGATGGCGTATAGAACTTTAAGAATTGGATGATCAAACCATTCCTCTCCGCCAAGAGCGTTCAGTTGATAATGACTGACCATTAAAAAACTTAAAGCGAAAATCATTCTCCATTTTAAATGGCAGCCCAGAAATATAGCCAGCTTATTCTCAAACGTATCCGGCCTGATCTCTTTCTTAATTTCCTTCTTCGTAAGCGGCTTTCGCTTATAGCTGTTTCTGAGCAGAAAATCATTGATTTTAGCCAGGTAAACAATCGTCTCTGCATCCTTCCCCTGAATCCTCTCCAGGTGCATAAAGTGCTCACGGGCTTTTTGCCATTCTTCTGTTTCAAAATGGATTCTGCCTAAAAGGCTGAGAGCATCCGGGTGATCCGGATGGTCAGAAAGGATTTTCAGGCAGGCTTCTTCCTGTTTTCCTGTTTTAAATAGCAGCTGTGCAAGAAGCATTCGATTTTTGATGTTTTCAGGCTGAAGTGCACATGCTTTTTCAAAAGCAGCGGCAGCTTCTTCAAATCTTTCGCTCCGTTCATAAATCATTCCGGCAATTGTCTGCAGCTGCGGATCATCCTGAAAAATGGACAAGGCAGTATTCACATAGGTTTCTGCTTCTTCCAGCCGGTTTTCAAGGAGTTCGTCAAGGGCTCTTTCCCGGTTCATCAGATAGAGATCATATGGAATATCCTCGATATGTAAAAGTGGCTGATACGAAAGCGATGGATAGAGCCCTGTATTGTCTTTCAGGCGCCGCAGAAATGCTTCGGTTTCTTCCTCGCCGAGAATGTACGGGTTTTCCCTAAGCATGTCAGTCCACTGGAAGGTGTCTTCAAGCAGCTTCCAGATGTAGTCCGGGAGATAAGGATTCAGCTCGAGAAAGGTCAGGAGCCGTTCACTCAGATACTCTCTTTGTTCCATATCCCACAGTGCATCATCATTCAGAAGTTCAAGCCACTTCTCTTTGTTTATGCGCGAAGGAAAGTGGTCATAGAGCTGCTCGACTTTCTCCATGAACAAATCGATGGTTGAGCGGGAATCTGTTTCTGTCTCTTGCCATTCTGAAAATGGGAAATGAGACGGGAGGGGAGGGGCAGGTTCCTCCTCCATAGGTACATGTACGGTCTCTTCATACGCTCTTTCTTCAGCCGGACGTAAGTTTCGGTTTTTCCATGCTTTTTTGACCGTTTCAAAGGCCTCCCGCAGCCTCTGATAGCCTTCCGGGTCGTCTTCGGGGTGATGAATTTTGAGCTTTGCCGAGTAGGCTTTTTTAATAGCGGTCATGTCGTCAGTCGGTTCGATCCCTAGTATCTTCCACGCTGAATTCATCGCTGTCTGCTCCAGTTCTCCATCTCTTCTAGGATCTCTTTTAAGCGCACTGCGGCTGCGCGGATCTTCTGGTCATCCTGTGAGGCAAGGATGTGTTCGAACTGTTCAAGGGCTGCAGCTGCAGCTTCCCGTTCGCGTCCGAGTGTTTCCTCATATAACCGTTCGCCTCTTGCAAGAAGGAGCCTGTTTTCCGTGCGGTCTCTCGGATGAATTTTAAGACCCTTCAGCTCTTCCATTCTTTTTTCCATTTCCAGAGGGGTCATGCTCCCTGCATTTTTTTCAATCATCATGTTCTGTTTGCTGCCGGTGCTGATGGTTGTGACCTCAACCTCAAGCAGGCCGTTTATGTCGTATGTATAGCGCACATCGACAGCTTCTTTTCCAGCAGGCGATTTTGGAATGTGAACAGTCAGTTCCCCTATCTTCAAGTTGTTTTCAACGCGTCTGCTTTCTCCCTGATAGATGTCAATGACAATCCGGTCCTGATTGTCCTTGATGGTGTAGAGGCGTTCGACTCTGCTTACGGGAATCGGCGTGTTCCGCTCAATGATCGGCAGGAAATGGCCGGAGGTGTAGGAGTCTGCATCATGCTGTTTCACGACATCTGTTCCAAGCGAATAAGGGCACACATCGGTCAGGATGAGCTCGTCAACGGCTTCATTCCGCTCCTTCAGCGCCACCTGGACGGCGGTTCCAAGAGCTACTGCTTCATCAGGATGAATCGTCAGAAACGGAAGCTTGCCGAAAATCTTTGTGACAATGCTTTTAATCATAGGAAGTCTTGTGGCTCCGCCAATCAGGATCACAGCGTCAATCTCGTCTGTCTGCAGGTCGGCGTCGCGCAGTGCGCGTTCGATAGGATTCCGCAGTTTCAGCACGAGAGGCTGTGATATTTTTTCAAAAGTGACCCTGTCCACGCTGGTTGAATACTCCTGTCCGTTGTGATGAAGCACCATCCGGCCGCGCATATGATGGCTGCCAATTTCCCGTTTGCATGTTTCTGCCTGCTTGAACAGGACAGCTTGCGCCCGTGCATCCAGGTCATCTGCCGCAAGCTTGTGGTCGTTCAGAAAATAGTGCATGAGCAGGTTCGTAAAATCCTCGCCGCCGAGAAAATTGTCTCCTGCAATAGATTTAACCTCCATGACGCCTTCAAAAAGCTCAAGAATCGATACGTCAAAGGTTCCGCCGCCAAGGTCAAAAACGAGGAAGCGGGTGTCCTCATTCTGCTGGTGAAAGCCGTATGCAATAGCTGCAGCTGTCGGTTCGCTGATCAGACGGTCAACCGTAAGACCTGCAAGTTCGGCTGCACGCTTTGTCGCTTTTCGCTGCTGGTCATTAAAGTATGCTGGAACACTGATGACCGCATGTGTAATTTCTTCGTTCAAAAACGTTTCCGCATCTCTTTTTAAAGACTGAAGAACAAAGGAGGACAATTCCTCCGGAGATAAATGATAGGTTCCAAGATCATAAGTTTTAGCCGTGCCCATATAACGCTTAAAAGCGGAAGCTGTGAGGTGGGGATGTGAAATCTGGCGCTCTTTTGCAATTTCGCCGACGAGAATTTCGCCGTTATCATCAATGCTGACAATGGATGGAGTCAAATTGCTGCCGAGTACATTTGGAATAATTTTCGGCCCTTCTTCAGACCAAAACGCTGCAAGACTGTTGGATGTGCCCAGGTCGATGCCAATGACAGTCATTCTGTTCTCTCCTCTGTGAAAAGTTCTATTTATGGAGTCTATTATATAAGCTGGAAACGAAAAGTTAAAACAATAACTGGTAATCTTCAGGATATTCTTGCAGGCGTAAAAACAAGAGCTGTTTTTCCCTTTGCCGAAATGGTATATAATAAGAAAATGCGTCTTTCTTTATGAAAGACGGACTTCAGATACGAAAAGGTGAAAACACATGAACAGCACATGGTCACTGCTTGAAGAAGCAAAACCATTTTTACAGGAAGCCTGGGAAAAGGCTTCGTATACAACTCCAACCGCTATACAGGAAAAGGCGGTTCCTGCCATTCTGGACGGACGCGATGTGATTGCAGAATCGCCGACGGGAACGGGCAAAACGCTTGCCTATTTGCTGCCTGTCCTCCAGCGCATCAACCCTGAGAGCAAAAATATCCAAACACTGATCATGGCGTCTTCAAGAGAACTGGTTATGCAGATCCATGAGGAGATTCAAAAGTGGTCAGCAGGGAGCGGCATTCTCGGAGCAAGCTTCATCGGCGGAGCCAATGTGAAAAGACAGCTCGAGAAGCTGAAGAAGCGCCCGCAGATTATCGTTGGAACACCGGGCCGTGTTTACGAACTGATCAATCAGAAAAAAATCAAAATGCATGAGGTTAAGACAATCGTTCTTGATGAAGGCGATCAGCTGCTGCAGCCGGAGCATCTTTCAAACATTAAAAACATTATCAAAACAACGTTCAAAGACAGACAGCTTCTTCTTTTCTCGGCGACTCTTCCTGAAAAAACGGAAGCAGAAGCAAAACAGCTGATGCAAAATCCGGAGCTGATTAAAATCAGCCGCGGGGAAGCCGTTCAGTCGGATGTTGAACATATTTATTTCCCATCTGAACAGCGCGACAAGATTGATCTTCTTCAAAAGCTTTCAAGAATGGAAGGGACAAAAGCGATTGCTTTCGTAAAGGATATCGGCAATGCAGCGGTCCTTGCTGAAAAGCTGATGTATAAAGGCATTGAACTCGGCATTCTTCACGGCGACTCCTCAAAGCGCGATCGTGAACTAGCGATGAAGAGCTTCCGAACAGGGGAGATCTCCATGCTGCTTGCAACAGATGTTGCCGCACGGGGCCTTGATATTGAAGGAGTGACGCACGTCATTCACTATGACCTGCCGGAAACCTCTGAGCAGTATGTTCATCGCTCAGGACGAACAGGAAGAAATGGTGCCAGTGGAACGGTCGTATCTCTTGTGACAGAACGTGAAGAACGCGAATTGAAGCAGCTGTGCCGCAACCTCAAAATTGAGCTGCACAAAAAGCGTTTTTACCATGGAGCAGTTGTGGATTCAAAGTGAGTTAAGTGAAGGTCCTGCACTTAGTGCGGGGCTTTTTCAGCTGGTTTTACATTATACAGCTATAAAAAAGAAAAAGCCGCCGGGAAGGCAGCTTTGTACATATCATGGGGCCAATCTTGGATGTATCTTTAAAGTGTGTATATCTTGAAGAAACTATACATGTTTATCCACAGTGGGATAAAAGAGGCATGCCCGAAGATATCCACAGATAATTGAAGTATTTAAACTGGAAATTAAAGTGTTTACATAACTTATACACATTATCCACAGTTTTATCACAGTCTGCGTGATAATTCTGTGGATGGAGAGGGCGTTGTGAAATAGTGGGCGTGTTCCTGCTGGAATAGATTTGTACACATTATCAACAGGTGTGTGGATAACTTTATCCCCATTCAAAAGCCAGCGGCGGATGATCCGTCACTGGCTGTTTTTTTTCTGCTATAATGATTTTCCCTGACGCTGGTCGGCAGCTTTTGCTCTAGCCTGAGCTTCTTTGTCTGCACTGTCTGCGAGTTCAGCTGAATATTCCTCGTAAACACCGTCAGCTTCTTTTTTTAAGTTTTTCGGTACTTGAGGCAAGTTGCTCTTGTTTTTGGACTGCTGGCTGTTTGCTCTTCCCATGATAAAAGCCCCCCTAAAAAAAGTTGAACGAAACGTTCTTCTTTAGTGTGGATTATTTGTGAGGACTTATGCTGGTAGTTGCTGACTTTAGGGGTTAAGCTCACTTACGGTGAAGCGGTTATTAGTTTTTGTGCTGGTTAAGAGCACTTTACAAAGAGCGATCAAGAAAGTTTGTGCTGTTAACTCAGGTTAAGAACATTTTCCAAAGCCCAATCATCCATGTTTGTGCTGCAAACTCAACTTAAGCGCACTTTCCATAAAGCAATCAACAAAGAAAGTGCTGCAAACCAAGGTTCACAGCACTTTCTAAAAATATTCACCAAAGCTTATACTCCTGCCTCAGCGTCCGCTCTTACTGCCTATGTACCCGCCCGCGCGGTCTGCCATTTTAAATTCCCGTGAATAGGTTACTTCTTGAGCGCCGCTTAGAGAGTTGCGTGTTTTTTCGCGTTTTCTTTTGTCCGACATGCTTTTTCACCCTTTCGAATTTGTGTCACATCTATTTTCGTCATCCCATCAAAATCTCATACAAAAAAACCTGCTTTGTATGAGCAGGTTTTTTAGGCTTTTCTTAAAACTTCCGTACTATGAGGTTTGCGCACAGATGTCCAGCTCCAGCACCCAGCTCCAGCACCCAGCTCCTCTGTCAGAACAAAATCGCCTAAAAAGTCAAAACCGGACTTTTTAGGCGATTTCTTATCTGCCTATCGGAGCTAAACGGGCGCTTCCGCTTTTCTTATTAGGCCTCTTTAAGATGCTGTTCCTCTGTTTCTGCAGCGGTGCGCACCGTATAGAAGGTGTAAAGGTCTTTTGAAATTTCGTAAAGGTTGTAGATATCTTCACCCTGATTGATTTCATCAAGGAGCGGTTTTCTTGTTTCGTTCGCGTAGACAACGTACGGCAGCTTTTCGGCTGCTTTTGTTGAACGGACGTTTTTCTTGCGGATGCGAAGGAAAATCCGATCGATGCCAAGCTCAAAAAAGAGTTCATTGAAGAAGGCATCTTTTGCGGCCTGGTTATAGCCTTTTCCGTGGTAGGGTTTCCCGAGCCATGTGCCGAGAAATCCTGCGTTGTCCTGAATGTCAAACAGACTGATCGTTCCGATTGGAGAGCCCCATTCATCAAGAATGGTACGTGAAATTAATTCCCCGCGCTCTTCTGCTTCAATTGTCTGTTTGGTTAAAAAAAGATATTCATCAATTGATGCTGCTTTGTGGCGCACAAATGGGAAGACATCAGGGTGGATCATATGATCATATAGCGGCTGACTGTCATGAATATCACGTTTTTTAAGCATTTGCTGTCCCTCCAACCAGAGGGCAGACTTACAGACTTGTCGTGTGAAAGTCCCACCCTCGAAATTTTTTAAATTAGCCAAAAAATTTCGGGGTGGGAATCGAACCCACTAGGACCAGTTTACTGGTGGCGCACCATTTGCCTTCCCACGCAATTGCATCATTCGGTTTTTAGTAATTAATGTCCAGCTGCAGCTCTCGGTCTCCTCTGTCGGAACAAAATCTCGACTTTCTTATCTGACTGCCGGAGAAAAACGGGCTCTTCCGCTTTTCTAGTTTATTACTCTTTCCTCAAGTATCATACTCGATTTTTTTTCAAAATGGAACAATTTTTTTTGTTAATTTTATGTGAATTTGAGCACATTTTTTGAGACTGAGAAAGCGCTGTTTTTCAAGAGGGAAATTCAGGTTTTTTGATAGACTATTTTCCCATTTATCATTGTCAGCCCGGGCTTTGCGAGGTAGTGGAACGGGTGGTGGTTCCACAGGACGATGTCAGCGTCTTTTCCTGGTTCAAGGCTCCCGACTAGGTGGTCGATCATCAGGTTTTTGGCAGCGGTTATGGTGATCGATTCAAGAGCGAGTTTTTCGTCAAAACCTTCCCTTACGGCGATGGATGCGACCACGTTCAAATACTGGATCGGGGTGTAGGGGTGGTCCGTCGTGATGGAGACTTCGACCCCCCGGTCAGCGAGTGCCTGATACGTTTCCCAGCTTTTGTTTTTGAGTTCGATTTTTGATTTGCGGGTAAGGGTCGGGCCGACACTTACTTTGATGTTTTTTCCGATAAATTCATCTGCTATCAGATGGCCCTCTGTACAGTGTTCAATCCTGAAATCCAGGTCGAATTCTTCTGCAAATCTTATAGCAGACAGGATGTCATCTGCTCTGTGGGCATGAATGCGGACTGGAATTTCACGGTTCAGCACTTTTTTGATGGGGATGGATCTGAAGTCATCGCAGTCATTCATGCTGCATTTGGCTTTATAAAAAACTTCCCTGAGCATGCCCATGATACCCATTCTTGTAATGGAATCCTTATTGCCGTGGCTGTGAATCCGCTTCGGGTTTTCGCCCAAAGCAATTTTGAGAGCTGCGGTTTCTACTACGAGCATGTCTTTGATATTGACGCCGTGGGTTTTAATGACGGATGTTGTTCCGCCGATTACGTTCGCGCTGCCAGGCATGACGTGCACAGTTGTGATGCCGTACCGGACTGCATCTTTAAAGCCCTGATCAAGCGGGTGTACCCCGTCAAGGGCACGGATGTGGGGCGAGAGCACCTCGATGGTTTCGTTTGCATCATTGCCTGCCCAGCCTGTTCCTTCGTCGTAAAGGCCGAGGTGTGTATGAACATCGATAAAGCCGGGGAAAAGAAACTGCTCCCCGCACTCGATGATGGATGAATCAGGCGGGGCCGAGAGGTTCTTGCCGATTGCTTTGATTTTTCCTCCTGTTACGAGCAGATCTGATTGATAGAGCGTTTTTGACGTTATGGGATAAATGGTTGCGTTCTTAAATAAAAAACTGTCCATGGCAAACTCCTATTCTGAGTGACCTATCTTGATTTTAATAAGTCTGACAAAGCGTCTTCAAGTAATGGAAAGGAAAAAGTAAAGCCGTTTTCTGCCGCTGCCTTCGGGATGACACGCTGCCCTTCAAGGACAAGAATGCTTCGTTCCCCAAGAGCCATTTTCAAGGCAAATCCCGGGGCAGGAATCCAGTGGGGGCGGTTCATCACTTTTGCTGCCGTTTTTCCGAATTCTTTCATCTGCACCGGATTTGGCGAAACGGCATTCACAGGGCCTTCTATTGTGCTGTCGTTCATGACGAAATGTATAAGTCTCACTACATCATGTATATGAACCCATGACATCCATTGTGTGCCTGAGCCCACTGTCCCGCCGGCAAATAATTTATATGGAAGCAGAATGGCTGGAAGAGCTCCTTTATCACCGAGGATAATCCCGAAGCGGACAAATACGGTGCGGACACCAAGTTTTCCGATTTCCGACGCTTCCTGCTCCCATTTCATGACGGTCTCTGACAGGAAATCAGAGGCGCCGGGATTAGATTCTTCCGTAAATGTCTCGGTCTCTGACGTTCCGTAAATGCCGACTGCGCTTGCATTTACATGGACTTCAGGTTTTTTCTGGAGGCTGTCGATGATTCTGTATACTTCCCGGGTGGTTTTGATTCTGCTTTCCACGATTTCTTTTTTATTTTCCTCTGTCCATCTGTCGTTGATGGATTTGCCTGCAAGGTTGATAAAGGCATCAATGCCCTCGAGTTCTTTCTCAGGAGCAGCGCCGTCTGTCATCCATTCAACGAAGCGCACGCCGCTTTTTTCGCTTTCTTTTTTTGATCGCGTTAAGATCAGTACTTCGTTTCCATTATCTGCGAGAAAGGCAGTAAGCTCGTTTCCGACAAAGCCCGTTCCGCCTGCGATTGCTATTTTCACGGTCATCACTCCTTGTTATTCTCTTTCCTTATAATTCAGCACTCAAACCCCAATAATCCTTTTTAATATGCTCTGCTGCAGAAAGTTTTTTGTGAAGACGGAAGGAGTGCTTTTTAAAAGGTGCAAAAAGGGAAATGTGATAAAATAAAGGGGAGGTGTTCCTATGCCAACAATATCGAAAATAACGACTCAAAAGAGCAGTGAAGAACGGTTTAATGTGTTTTTGAATGATGGCAAAGGTGAAAAATTCGCCTTCAGCGTCGACCAGAACGTTCTATTAAAGTTTGGCCTGAAAAAAGGCCTTGAACTGGATGAGATGGAGATTCTTGAGATCCAGTACGGGGATGCGGTTAAAAAGGCGTTTAACAAAGCGATTGAATTTCTCGGATTCAGAATGAGATCAGAGAAGGAAACGGCCGATATGCTCCTGAAAAAAGAGTACCCTGAATCGGTTGTGACAGAGGTTATCCATCAGCTTCGGCATTATAAATATGTTAATGACAGTGAATTCGCGGATGCATTTGTGCGGACGCACTGGAAAACCGGGGGAAAGGGACCCGGCGTGATTAAAAGGGAGCTTTCCTTAAAAGGGATTGATAAAGCAACCGCTGAGAAGGCGTTGGAGCAGTATACAAAAGAGGATCAGATTGAACAGGCAATGGTTCATGCTGAGAAAACGGTGAGAAAAGAAGCAAAAAGCTCTACTGTTCAGACGAAGCAGAAAATAGAGCAGACACTGCTTCGAAAAGGGTTCAATTTCGATGTCATTTCAATCGTCACGGAAGAAATGACCTATGAGAACAATGACGATGAGGAATATCAGTCTCTGGTGAAGCAGGCAGAAAAACTTCAGCGGAAGTACGCCAAAGAAAAGCCGTCTGCATACCGGCTCAAGATGAAGCAGGCGCTATACAGAAAAGGATTCCAGATCGACATGATCGAACGGTTCCTGAATGAAGAAGAAGAGCAGGACTGAACGCCCTACTCCACAATGATTTCAGGTCTCCCGTCATCAAGACTGTATATTTTTTCTGCGATAACGTCGGGTGACCGAAGCCGCGATTTATCTTTAATATGATCGGTTTCGTTCCAGAACGGAGTGTCCATGCCTCCCATGTAGGCTCCCGACAGAACGATGCCTGTTCCTTCATATTCTTTCACAAGGCTCTCAGTAAAGCCCCTCAGGGCAAATTTGGAGGCGCAGTAGGCACTTTCATTCACTTTGCCTCTGAGGCCTGCTGTTGAGATAATGTTCACGATTTTTCCTTTTTCTTTGAAATGCTTTAGAAATGCCTGTGTTAAAAGAATGGTGCCAAACACATTTGTATCGAGCATTTCTTTGATTCGATCAGCGGGCATGTCCGTGATTGGACCAAAGTGGCCCACTCCTGCGTTATTGATCAGCGCAGTGACAGGATGACGGCTGAAGAGGGTGTCTGTCAGCCGTTCAATCTCCGCATGAGACCTTATGTCAAGCTCATATGTAAATACCTGCTTATCAGGCAGCAGCTGTTTTGTTTCCAGCAGCTTTTCCGTGCTGCGCCCGAGAAGAATGATCTCGTCAAAATCCCTGCTGTAGGCCAAGGCGAGTGAGCGTCCGAGTCCTGAGCCTGCACCTGTGACGACTAGTGCTGTCATAAAATCACTCCTATAGATGTCATACATTTATTTTATCCTTTTAAAGGGCAAAAAAGAAAGGAAGTACCATCATGCAGACAAAACGCTACAGCACGATGACAGAATATGAACTGAAAACAGAAATCGCCGCTCTTTCCGAGAAAGCCCGCAAAGCGGAGCAGCTAGGCATGGTCAATGAATTTGCGGTGCTTGACCGCAAGATTACGATGGCAAAGGCCTATTTGCTTAATCCCGATGATTTTAAGCCTGGGGAAGTGTATGAAATAGAAGGTGCACCGGGCTCATACTTTAAAATTGACTACATGAATGGTGTATTTGCGTGGGGAAACCGTCTTGACTCTCAGGAATCAGAAGAGGAAGGTATACCGATTTCCATGCTTGGACGAAAAAAAGAAGAAAACGAACCACGCTGAATCTGATTCATTCAGCATGATTCGTTATGCGTTTAGCCTATGATCTTTTTCGTGTCTGACGCTCGAGAATGATTAAGTCCTGAGTCTGCTGCGTCTGCCCGTTTACCTGTGCATGCGCATGCTTTGGGTTGGCCCAAGGCTGCTGAAACGGATTAGCCATTCGATTTTCAAAAAACTTTTTGTGTGTTGACCCCATTATAAGCACCTCCGCAAAATGTGTGCAGTCTTTTAAAACTGATTTTCGCGCTCGCCGGAAGCTCTCATGCGTTCCTGCGGATGTGTGTTGATGGTTCCGTCGGCCCGTTTGGACGCGAAATCATCTTTTGCTCTTGGCTCTCCTTCAAACTTATTGCTTGACTGGATCGGAAAGTCTTTCGCTTTATTCCGCATTCGTATGACCTCCAATGGGTTTAAACTAGCTTCATTCGAAGCCTACTTATAGTATGTGATGCTTCCGCAAAAACTATAAACAGAACGGGGTGATGAAAAATGGAAATGTATCACGACCGGCTTGCCCGGCTGCTTATGGAAAAAAATCCTGCCCTGTCCTATGACAAGGCGAGAACATGGGTTGAATTGCTCTGGGATGACTTTGAGACAACGTACGCCAAAGCGGGGGAGAAGTACCGCGGAAAAAACATGACGGAAAAGATCGTCACGCAGTGGATTGTCAATTACGGAGACAAGCTGCACCAGTTTTTGGCGACGAATCCGAAATACAGTCATCTGCTGAATGACAGCGACGGCATGCTCCATTAAACGAAAAAACTTGGCTCCATAGAGGAGGCCAAGTTTTTTATTCCGGCAAAAGGTCTAATTTTTTCCTGAGCTTTTCTTCACTGAAGATCCAGCCGGTGTAAGAACTGACAATGTTCAAGTCCTGATCGAGCTGGACGATGGCGACAAAGGGATAATGTCCCTTGCTTCTGTATCTCAGATCGATAAATTTCACTTCATAGTGGTCTGTATACTCATCCACTTCCCACCTGTACACGGGAGAGAAAGACAGAAAGGCCGAAATGTTTTCATCCTCTTCAGCAGCCTGAATGATGGCCGTCTGCGGGACGGGAACCCGGTCATACTCATCAAGTATCGTTAGTTTTCCGTTCAGCGACCGTCCCACATAGAAATGTGATTTTGTAATAATCGCTACGCGCCACCGTCTGAATTTCATCGTCGGGGAAATGATGATTTTTTCCACTTCGCTGTATTTTTGATGGATTTTTTTCACAATGCTTCTTTTCATAAAGAAGCGTAAAATGTAATAGAAAAACACGATGACAAATACAGTCAGAAACGTGTACCCTGCAGGTGTGCCGAAAACCCAGGACAGAATGCCTGCACAGTAAATGGCAAACAGAATCGGGTCAAACGTGTTGATCATGCCGAGTGCCACCCATTTGTGGGAAAACGGCCTTAGAGCCTGCGTGCCGTACGCGTTGAAAATATCAACGAAAACATGCAGCACGACGGCAATTGTTGTCCATATCCCAAGATGCAGCAAGTTCGAGCCGGGGAAAAGCCAGTACAGCAAGCCGGTTATGAGCACCGACCAGAGAATAACAGCCGGAATCGAATGGGTGATGCCGCGGTGATTGCGGATATATTTTGCGTTATTTCGGAATTTGAGTATCGTATCAAGATCAGGAGCCTGTGAACCGGCAATCGCTCCAATCATGACTGCCTGAGCTGTTACCGGGTCTGAACCGACAGCGGGATCCAGTGTCGCAAGTCCGCCAAGGGCAATGCCCATCACAACGTGTGTGCCTGTATCCACTTTGCAAAACCTCCTGTCACATTCTTATGAAGACTGAGCTTTTCCTATCCCTTGATGAAAAGAATAAGTGTGCTCTTTATGGCATTTTGCATGGAACGGCATGAAAGAGTCAAACACTAACATGCTTTCCCTTTTTAAATACGGATAAATGCTGTATGATTTCTAAGTTGAAAACAAAGATACCCTTTTATTTTCCCAAATATCCAATAAAAATAACATGAGAGGAAAGATAAATATGCTTGATGCAGCCGATAAGAATCTGCACTCATTACATATAGAAGATTTCAGGCGCGATTTAATCTCATGGTACCTGCGCGAAAAAAGAGATCTGCCGTGGAGGCTTGACCAGGATCCTTATAAGGTGTGGGTGTCTGAGATCATGCTGCAGCAAACAAGGGTGGACACGGTCATTCCTTATTTCCTGAACTTTACGGAGAAATTTCCGACTCTTGAAGCCCTTGCAGCAGCTGATGAGGAAGATGTGCTGAAAGCGTGGGAGGGGCTTGGTTACTACTCGCGCGTCCGGAATCTTCAATCTGCTGTTAAAGAAGTCGTAAGTACTTACGGAGGCATCGTGCCAAATACGCCTGAGGAAATCAGCAAGCTGAAAGGTGTCGGTCCCTACACAAAAGGGGCGATCCTGAGCATTGCATACGGGGTGCCTGAGCCCGCTGTTGACGGAAATGTCATGAGAGTCATGTCGCGTATTCTTTCAATCTGGGAAGACATCGCGAAACCGAAGACAAGAACCATTTTTGAAAAAATTCTGTATGAAGTCATTTCAAAAGAACAGCCGTCTGAATTTAACCAGGCACTCATGGAGCTTGGTGCAATTGTATGTACACCGACGTCGCCATCCTGCCTGATCTGTCCTGTGAGAGAACACTGCCAGGCATTTGAAGAAGGGGTTCAGACAGAACTTCCGGTGAAAAGCAAAAAGAAAAAGCCAAGACCGGTAATGATGGCAGCTGCTGTACTGAAAGACGATGCCGGAAATTTCTATATTCATAAACGTCCATCATCAGGACTGCTTGCAAACCTGTGGGAGTTCCCGAACTGTGAAACAGAAATTGGGCTGCTTTCTCAAAAAGAGCAGCTTATTAAGTACTTGCATGAGGAATATGAAGCGGAAGCCGAGCTTGAGCCCCTGTCAGGAACCATTCAGCATATTTTTTCCCATCTCGTCTGGAATATCTCTGTTTACGCTGGAAGGCTGAAGCCGGGCAGCAGCCCCGATAATCTTTTAAAAGTAACAGAAGCAGAAATGCAGAAATATGCCTTTCCCGTGTCCCATCAGAAAATTTATCAGATGACGGAAGTGCACAAATAAAATCCGGCCGGTTGCGGCCGGATTTTCGTCAATCATAGCTCACTCTGGTTCCGTGGGTGTAATCCGCCTCGCCGCGCTTAAGACCTCCGCGCGCTTCAATCTCCTCCATAATTTCACGGTGGATCGTCTGGCCCTCTGCGTTTAAATACGGCATCATCTGCTGAAGCCCGTGGTGAAAGTATGCAAGCTCACTGTCTTTCCATTCGTGTATGGACATCATTGACAGTTCCGTCATATCTCTGCCTACGTACATGATGAATTCCTCCTCTACTACTCGCTTTTCCTATTGTTTGATACAATAAGGGCAACTATACGAACTACTGCATTGAAGGAGATGTCAATATGAACCAGAACAAAACCGCTCTAATTACAGGAAGCAGCCGCGGCATCGGCAAAGCAATCGCCCTCCGCCTTGCCAAACAGGGCTATAACATCGTAATCAACTATGCGCGCAGCAAAAGCGCCGCCCTGCAGACAGCGGAAGAAATTGAAGCACTTGGAGTTAAAGCGCTTGTCGTGAAAGCGAATGTGGGCAAGCCTGAAAAAATTAAAGAAATGTTCGCCGAAATCGATGAGACGTTCGGCAGACTTGATATTTTCGTCAATAACGCTGCATCAGGCGTTCTCCGTCCTCTTATGGAGCTTGAAGAAACGCATTGGGACTGGACAATGGATATTAACAGCAAGGCCCTTTTATTCTGTGCCCAGGAAGCGGCCAAGCGCATGGAGAAAACCGGCGGAGGAACAATTGTCAGCATCAGCTCCCTCGGCTCCATCCGTGTACTTGAAAACTATACAACTGTAGGCGTTTCAAAAGCTGCGCTTGAATCATTGACGCGCTATCTTGCTGTAGAGCTTGCGTCCAAAAATATCGTGGTCAACGCCGTATCCGGCGGAGCGGTCGATACAGAAGCACTCAAGCATTTCCCAAACCGCGAAGAACTGCTTGCTGATGCAAGAAGAATGACCCCTGCCGGCAGAATGGTCGAAACAGAAGACATGGTTGATGCCGTTGAATTCCTTTGCTCGGAAAAAGCTTCGATGATCAGAGGACAGACCATTATTGTAGATGGCGGCCGCTCTCTTTTGATGTAAATCGGTCCGGAAAAAAGATCGAAAAAAAAAGCGGATATAAAAATCACCTCCGGGACATGATAAATTTCGTGGAGGTGATAAAGATGGCAAACCAACAACAAAACAACAAAACACAATCTGGCACAAGCGTGCAACACGTGAAACAACAAAACGCTCAAGCTGCTCAAGGTCAACAACAATACGGTGCTGAGTTCGCAAGCGAGACTGACGCTCAACACGTAAAGAAGTACAACCAGCAAGCTGAAGCTAAAAAGAACCAAAACTCATAATAAAACCGTTAAAAAAACGAAAAGAGACACTTCTCCCTTGTGTGGAGAGGTGTCTTTTTTGTTTGTGGGTGGGGAGCGGGCTTAATAAATGAGAGTTGAAGGGTCAAACAAGGTCGCATATGACCCTTCAGAGCAAAGCAACAGAGCTGAAGGGTCAAAACAAGGTCGCATATGACCCTTCAGAGCAAACCAATAGAGCTGAAGGGTCAAAACAAGGTCGCAAATGACCCTTCAGAGCAAAGCAACAGAGCTGAAGGGTCAAAACAGGATAGCTTATGACCCTTCAGAGCAAACCAATAGAGCTGAAGGGTCAAAACAGGATAGCATATGACCCTTCAGAGCAAACCAATAGAGCTGAAGGGTCAAAACAAGGTCGCAAATGACCCTTCAGAGCAAAGCAACAGAGCTGAAGGGTCAAAACAAGGTCGCATATGACTCTTCAGAGCAAAGCAACAGAGCTGAAGGATCAAAACAAGGTTGCATATGACGCTTCAGAGCAAACCAACAAAGCTGAAGGGTCAAAACAAGGTTGCATATGACCCTTCAGAGCAAAGCAACAGAGCTGAAGGGTCAAAACAAGATCGCATATGACCTTTCAGAGCAAACCAATAGAGCTGAAGGGTCAAAACAAGGTCGCAAATGAACCTTCAGAGCAAAGTAACGGATATCACTTGGTTAGTGGTACTGATCGGAGAAAATGGAACCATCAACAGAGAATTTTGTTTGGTTGGTGGTACTGATCGGAGAGAACGGAACCATCAACAAAGGATTTTGTTTGGTTGGTGGTACTTGTAGGAGAGAATGGAACCATCAATAGAGGAAATCGTTTGGTTGATGGTACTTATTGGGGAGAAAGGAACCCTCAACAGAGGAAATCGTTTGGTTGGCGGCACTTATCGGAGAGAACGGAACCATCAAAAGCGAATTCCGTTTGATTGGTGGTACTTATCGGAGAGAATGGAACCATCAACAGCGGATTTCGTTTAGTTGGTGGTACTTATCGGAGAGAATGGAACCATCAACAGAGGATCTCGTTTGGTTGGTGGCACTTATCGGGGAGAATGAAACCTTCAACAGAGGATTTCGTTTGGTTGGTGGTACTGATCGGAGAGAATAGAACCCTCAAAAGCGGATTCCGTATCCTTGGCGGCACTTATCCCAAAGAATAGACCACCAAAGCCCGGTACTCGTTAGCTTAATGGTCCTTAAAAATATACACAAAAAAACACCGCATCACCCCAAAAGGCAACGCGGCATTCAATATACATAAACCTATTTCACAGCAGCAAGCTCATTCTCTTTAATCAAATCCGCTGTCAGCTGGCCGGAGAGGGTGACCATCGGTACGCCTCCGCCTGGGTGCGTTGAGCCGCCGACAAAGTACAGGCCTTCGTACAGCTGGCTTTTGGACGGGATTTTGAACCCGCTGTTTTTCTTCTTGTCTGATGCGACTCCGTAGATGGATCCGCCGTTTGGACCGTAAAGCTCTTCAAGGTTCTCGGGGGTAAAACGGTATTCAAATTCGATGGAGTCGCGGAGTCCGGTCATGCCCATCCGCTCGAGTTTGTTCAGGACAAGCTCTCTGTATTCGTCCCAGTCGAAGCTTGTTTTGGCTCCTTCTTTTAGAGGAGGGACGTGCGTCAGCACAAAGAGGTTGTCTTTTCCTTCAGGCGCCTGGCTTGCGTCAGATCTTGCGGAAATGCCGATATAAACGGTCGGGTCATCTGCCGGAACCCCTTGATCAAAGATTTGCTGGAATTCCTTTTTCGGATCTTCTGAGAAGAAGAAGTTGTGGTGTTTTAAGTTTTCAAACTTCCGGTCTGTCCCAAGCAGAAGCACGAGTCCGGATACGCTCGGGATGAAAGACTTGCCGAGCTTTTTCACTTCACGCTTCACTTCCCCGGTTGACGGGGCAAGGTTCCGGTAGGCCGGAATGGCTTCCAGGTTTGAAATGACGACATCAGCGCGGTAAACATCTCCGCTCTCTGTCACAACGCCCGTCACTTTTTTGCCTTCGAGCTCAAGGTGGGCAACAGGTGTGTCTGTTTTCACTTCGATTCTCAGTTCGTCCATGACTTTCTTCATGCCTTCTGCGATCTCATACATTCCGCCTTTTACGTAGTAAATGCCGAGGCCGAGCTGCACATAGATCAGCTGATTCAGTATCGCCGGGGCGGAATATGGGTTTGAGCCGACGTACATGACAAAGAAGTTGAAGAGCTGCTGAAGGTGCTTTGAATCAAGATATTTCTCTGTTCCATCGGCAACCGTGCTCAGCGGATCCATCGCCATCAAGTCTTTCAGTGTGTGGTGTTTTTTCAGATCTTTCAGGTCTTCAAGGCTGTATTTGTAAAAGCTTTTCAGACAGAGATCATACATTTTTTCGCTGTAGGAAAGGAGACTGCTCATGCTGCCGTGCGGTTCGTTCGACACCTTTGCCATCTCGGCGATCATCGTCGGCAGGTCGCTTGATACATCAATGGATGTGCCGTCTTCGAAAAAGGTGCGCCACTGAGGTTCCACACGTACAACGGTTATGTAGTCTTCAAGATGCCTGTTGACGCTTTTAAAGAGCTTCTCAAGCACCCACGGCATTGTCAGGATGGAAGGGCCAGTATCAAACGTAAAGCCTTTCCCGGACCTGCGGTTAAGCTTGCCTCCGACATTGCTGTTTTTCTCTAAAACTGTCACATCATAGCCGTCTGCCGAAAGTCTGATTGCAGCAGACATGCCTCCAAGTCCTGCTCCGACTACAACGGCTTTCTTTTTTTGATTTAACATGCAAGCACCTCCAGGTAATGGTTAATATATAGGCGGAACAAGGCGGTATCTTTTCTCTGCCCAGCTCCGGTATTCCTCTCCGTAAGCTTCGATCAGCATCTTTTCTTCAATTTGAATTCTTTTAAGAAGGCCAAGAGCGGCGGCTGTCCCGCCTGCGCCTGCAAGCACCGCATTGCCGAGAGAAAGGCATATGCCGATGATAATGAGCAGGAGTCCTGTATAGAGAGGATGCCTCAGCCTGCGGTACGGGCCGGAGCTGACAAGCTCATCCCCTTTGCGGAAGGATACATGGCGGGTAAACTGCTCTTTCAGGTGAAAAATCCCCCAGTATCTCAGAAGAACCCCTGATGCATATAGAACAATGCCAGCCCCATGAACAAGGGTACTGCCGACATAAAAGATGTTCCATTCCCTCATCAGTACAGCCATTGAAATTGTGAGGGCAATGACTAAAAGCAAAAAAGGATAGGAGCGCCTTTCCTGCATTTCACCCTCAGAAGTTCCCCTGTTCCGGAAAAGAATGAATTCAGCCATCCAGCTGACGGTGATCACTAAAAAGAGAAGGGAAATCAAAGAACGGCTCATCTCCTTTGAATAGGATTACAACTTTTATCCAATTCCCCTATTTTATGACCGGCAAACCAATTAAAGCGCATAGAATGTGCTGAGCCCGCCCAAAATTTTTCCGACAAAACCTCCGATTCCTCAACAGATAAAGTCAAAGGAGATCCGCTCCTGCAAAACGAATTGGTATAGCGGACAAATAAGCGGAGGTGCAAATGAACTTGAAGGAATTTGATGCATTGGTGGGCCGCCAGCTTGAGACAATGGATAAGCTGCTGGATCTCCAGGGAGAGATTGAGAGATGCCAGGAACTGAAAGAGCAGCTGAGCAATCTTCCGGGTGAAGCGTGCGGGGATATCCAGATGGAAATTGAGATCATGAAAGAGGAGCTGCAGTCCATTCAGAAGGTTTTTCAAAAACAGACAGAAGAGGTTATCCGGTCCTATCAGATCAGGGAGCCTCTGCATAAATGACCGACCATAAGAGTCTCCGGTATACGGGCGGCTCTTTTATTTTCTTTTTTAAACGGCAGGCGGTATAATGGTAAAAACGAAAAGTTGACAATCTTTGCTTATTTGCGGAGCGGCGATATAGAAAGTAGGGGAGCAAAATGGGATTTCCCAAGGAAGGAGACAGCATACAGATACATAGTTACAAACATAACGGGCATATCCACAGAATCTGGGATGAGACAACAGTCCTGAAGGCAAGCGGGCACTGCATCATCGGCGGAAACGACCGGACGATCGTAACGGAATCTGACGGAAGAACATGGATCACCCGGGAGCCGGCCATCTGTTACTTTCATACAAAATACTGGTTCAATGTAATTGGCATGATCCGGGAAGACGGAATCTACTATTACTGCAACATCAGTTCGCCATTTGCATGGGATGATGAAGCCCTTAAATATATTGACTATGACCTGGATGTGAAAATTTTTCCCGATATGACGTACATCATTCTTGATGAAGATGAGTACGAATATCACCGTAAGAAAATGAATTATCCGAATGTGATCGACTTGATTTTAAAAAGCAATCTTGAAAAGCTGCTTCGCTGGATCAGACAGCGGAAAGGTCCTTTTTCACCTGACTTTATCGATGAGTGGTACGAGCGCTATCTGACACATGTGAAATGACAAGCACAAGACAAATGAATGGGTTGTTTTTTTAAGAGCCTGTTTTCTAAAGCAGGCTCTTTCTGCATGGGGTCGGCATGAACCGCGCGCAAAAGCACAAAATAAAAAGAAATGAGAGGGGGAGACAAAACCTTGAGTTCAGTTAAACGCTACATGAAATTTGTTAAACCCTACAAATGGCAGATTACAGGGACAATCGCAATTGGAATCATTAAATTTTCCATACCTCTTCTTACGCCCCTGCTTCTTAAATATGTAGTAGATGACATTCTCGGCGGAAACATGTCCGCTGATGAAAAAACGGGAAAGCTGTTCGCCATCATGGGCATCATGTTTGCGATCTTCCTGCTGGCAAGGCCGCCGATTGAATATTACAGACAGTATTTTGCGCAGTGGACAGGTAGCAAAATCCTCTATGATATAAGGGATAGTTTGTTTACCCATCTTCAAAAGCTGAGTCTGCGCTACTATGCGAATACAAGAGCGGGAGAGATTATTTCCCGCGTCATCAATGATGTGGAGCAGACGAAAAACTTTGTCATCACAGGGCTTATGAACGTGTGGCTCGATATCTTTACGATTGTAATTGCGGTCATTATTATGTTCACGATGGATATTAAATTGACACTAGTCTCAATCGTGCTGTTTCCGCTGTACGGTTTTTCGGTGAAGTATTTCTACGGAAGACTTAGACATCTGACAAGAGTGAGATCGCAGGCGCTTGCTCAGGTTCAGGGACATCTTCATGAAAGGGTGCAGGGGATGCCTGTCATCCGAAGCTTTGCAATTGAAGATCATGAACAAAAAGAGTTCGATAAGGAAAACCATAACTTTTTAAACAAAGCTATTGATCATACAAGCTGGAACGCAAAGACCTTTGCCGTAGTAAATACGATTACGGACGTTGCCCCGCTGCTTGTCATTGGCTTTGCGGCCTACCAGGTCATTCACGGGAACATGACAGTTGGCACCATGGTGGCGTTTATCGCCTACATTGATCAGCTTTACAATCCGCTGAGACGCCTTGTGACATCTTCCACAACGCTGACGCAGGCTCTTGCGTCTATGGACCGCGTCTTTGAGCTGATTGATGAAAAATACGATATAACAGACAAGCCTGATGCGAAAGAAGCAAAAGACATCAGCGGCACCATTAAGTTTGACCGTGTTTCCTTTAAATACGATGAGAAGGAACCGATGATTCTTGAAGACGTATCACTTGAGGTAAACAGGGGAGAAACCGTTGCGCTTGTTGGAATGAGCGGCGGCGGAAAGTCGACTTTCATCAGTCTGATCCCGCGGTTTTACGATGTAACCGAGGGCAGGATTCTACTTGACGGCACAGACATCCGGGAATACCGCGCACAAAGCCTGAGAGATCAGATTGGCATGGTGCTTCAGGATACGTTCTTGTTCAGCCAGACTGTGAAAGAAAATATTCTGATCGGGAAGCCGGGAGCCACCGATGAAGAAGTGTTTGAAGCGGCAAAAGCTGCGAATGCACACGACTTTATCCTTGGTTTTCCTGAAGGCTACAACACAAAGGTCGGCGAGCGGGGAGTCAAGCTTTCGGGAGGGCAGAAGCAGCGCCTTGCCATTGCAAGGGTCTTTTTGAAAAATCCGCCGATTCTTGTGCTTGATGAAGCAACCTCGGCACTGGATCTTGAAAGTGAGCATCTTATTCAGGAAGCTCTCGAGAAGCTTGCTGAAGACAGAACGACCTTCATTGTTGCTCACAGACTGTCGACCATCACACATGCCGATAAGATTGTCGTGATGGAAAACGGGAAGATTGTCGAAGAAGGCACCCACGCCGAATTAATGGAAAAACAGGGCCACTATTATTCCCTGTTCCAGATTCAGCAGCTGGATTAACCCATATTTTTCTATCATAATAAAAATACTTTTCAGCAGATATAAAATGCTAAATTAAGTAAAAATAAGCAGTCCTTTGCGGACTGCTTATTTTTTATGCTTCAAATGACATGAATTTCACCATATTCACCGTCTTATGGAAAAGATAGGTACAGATGGAAATAGGAGTAATGAACTATTTTAATATTTAGAATTTTTAGTCTATAATTTGTACATATCCAAATTTTAAGTAGTTTTAATAGTATCTTACAGAAATAACATGACATAGCGGGTCACCCGGCTTCATATGCTGTTTAGGGTGTCCAAACTGGGGGTGAGCGGTCTGTCGCGGGAAAAGATTTTGGAAATCAAAGATTTGAGCATTACGTTCCTGCAGGGAAAAGAAGAAACGCGTGTCGTTGATTCGATCAGGTTTGACGTACATAAAGGGGAAGTTCTCGGCATTGTCGGAGAATCCGGCTGCGGAAAGAGCGTGACCTCCCTATCCATTATGGGGCTGCTGCCCCAAAAAACTTCAAAGCTCTCAGGTGAAATTCTGTTTCAGGGGAAAGATCTGCTGAAGCTGAACGAAAAATCGATGCGCAAACTGCGGGGAAATGAACTGGCGATGGTTTTTCAGGAACCGATGACCTCGCTTAATCCGCTGTTTAAAATCGGGAACCAGCTTGAAGAGTCTCTCCGCGTTCATTTAAGCCTGACGAAAAAACAGGCGAAAGAGCGGGCGATTCAAATTTTGAAGCTCGTCGGCCTGCCGCGCCCTGAAGAGCTTTACGGGGAGTATCCGCATCAGCTTTCAGGCGGAATGAGGCAGCGCGTCATGATTGCCATGGCGATGATCTGTGATCCGAAAGTGCTGATTGCAGATGAACCGACAACGGCGCTTGATGTGACGATTCAGGCTCAGATTCTGAAGCTGATGAAGGATCTGAACAAAAAAATGGATACCTCCATCGTGTTTATCACCCATGACCTTGGTGTGGTCGCGGAAATGTGCGACCGAGTCATGGTCATGTATGCCGGACAGGTTGTGGAGGAAGGCAGCGTCAAAACCATCTTTAAAAATCCGAAGCATCCGTACACAAAGGGCTTAATGAAATCTGTTCCGGACATCCGGAAGAAAAATGAACGGCTGTATTCCATCTCGGGCCAGGTGCCGCGTCCGGGCACTGTGCAGACAGGCTGTCTGTTTGCAGGCCGCTGCGAATATGCGATGGCAGAGTGCGTGAAGCATTCGCCTCCGCTTTATAAACTGCAGGATTCGCACCAGTCGAGATGTTTTTTAGCGAGAGAGGAGGCTTTAGAGCATGACGAAGCCTTTGCTTAAAGTAGAAAAGCTCACAAAGCATTTCCCGATTACGGGAGGGGTTCTCGGCAGAAAAGTGGGAGCGGTAAAAGCGGTTAATGACCTGTCCTTTGAAGTGTACGAAGGAGAAACCCTAGGGATTGTCGGGGAATCCGGCTGCGGCAAATCAACGATGGGGCGCCTATTGCTTAAGTTGATTGAGCCGACAGACGGATCGGTCTCCTTCCGCGAGGAGCAGCTGTTAACGAAATCTCCTAAGGAAATGAGAAAAATGAGGCGGGAGCTGCAGATGGTCTTCCAGGATCCTTATGCTTCCCTGAACCCGAGGATGACCGTTGAACGAATTCTTGAAGAGCCGCTCATTGTCCACGGAATCGGCAGCAAAGAAGAACGCCGCAAAAAGGTGAAAGAGATGCTTGGGATTGTCGGGCTTGATGAAGCCTACGGCAAGCGCTACCCTCATCAGTTCAGCGGAGGACAGCGCCAGAGAATCGGGATTGCAAGAGCGCTGATGACAAATCCGAAGCTCATCATTGCAGACGAGCCGGTCTCTGCCCTTGATGTATCCATCCAGTCGCAAATCCTGAATCTGCTGAAGGATCTGCAGAAGGAATTTTCCCTGACGTATATTTTCATCTCCCATGATCTCGGGGTTGTCCGCCATATAAGCGACAGACTCGGAGTCATGTATTTAGGCAGTTTAGTAGAACTTGCAGACAGCGAAAAGGTGTATGCAGATCCGCTGCACCCGTACACGAAGGCGCTTCTGTCGGCTGTGCCGCTGCCTGATCCGGAAGCGGTAAAAGAGCAGATAGTGTTAAAAGGGGATCTTCCTAGCCCGTCTGACCCGCCAAAAGGGTGCGCGTTTCACACGAGGTGCCCGGCATGCTTTGAACCATGCATGGTCAAAAAGCCGGAATGGAAGGAAGTTAAAGAAGGTCATTATGTCGCATGTCACTTGTATGAGTGACACGGGACGTGATTGATAGATTCATCACTAGAAAATAGGGGGATGTATGCGTGAAAAAGAAAAGTCTGTTAGTCTCAATTATGTTTGTGCTGCTTTTATCAGCTGCCTTGATGGGCTGCAGTTCTGACAGCTCTTCATCAGAAGGCGGCGACGGCGGAAGCAGTGAAAAGAAACAGGACAGCCTCGTTTTTGGACGCGGCGGTGACTCTACTTCTCTTGATCCGATTACAACAACAGAAGGGGAAGCCTTCAAAGTAACAGTCAACGTTTTTGAAACACTCTTAAACTATGGTGAACAGGATACAACAGTACAGGAAGGCCTTGCAACGAAATGGGAAGTGTCAGAAGATAACCTGACTTACACGCTTACTCTAAGAGAAGGCGTCAAATTCCATGACGGCACAGACTTCAATGCAGACGCGGTTGTCTTCAACTTTGAACGCTGGATGAACGGGGATGCAGACAAATTCCCTTACTACACAATGTTCGGCGGCTTTAAAAAGGACGAAGGACATGTCATTAAAGAAGTAAAAGCAGACGGCGCCAACAAAGTTGTTTTCACATTAAAACGCCCTCAGGCTCCGTTCTTGAAGAACCTTGCCATGTCTCCATTCGGCATTGCAAGCCCGGCAGCCATCGAGAAGCACGGAGACAAATTCAGAGAAAATCCGGTTGGAACCGGCCCGTTTAAATTTGTAGAGTGGAAGCCAAACGACAGAATCGTTCTTGAAAAGAATGAAGACTACTGGATGGAAGGCTATCCGAAATTAAATCAGGTTATCTTCAAATCGATTCCTGAAAACTCAGCACGCCTAAATGCCCTTCAAACAGGCGAAATCGACTTAATGGATGGCGTCAACCCATCTGATACGAAATCTATTTCAAGCAACAGCGACCTTCAGACGTTTGAACGTCCGTCTATGAACATTGGCTACGTCGGCCTGACAACAAACCGCAAGCCGCTTGACAACAAGCTTGTGCGCCAGGCGCTGAACCATGCGGTTGACAAGCAGGGCATTATCGATTCTTTCTACGGCGGACTTGCAGAGCCTGCGAAAAATCCAATGCCTCCGTCACTTGAAGGCTACAATGATGACATTGAGCCTTATCCGTATGATCTTGAAAAAGCGAAAGCCTTACTTGCAGAAGCCGGCTTCCCGGATGGATTCAAAATGGAGCTTTGGGCAATGCCTGTTCCTCGTCCATATATGCCTGAAGGAATGAAAGTAGCGGAAGTCATCAAATCAAGCTTTGCCAAAATCGGCGTTGAAGCAGAAATCAAAACGTACGACTGGGCTACTTACCTTGATAAAGCGGCAAAAGGGGAAGCTGACTCATTCATGCTTGGATGGACAGGCGACAACGGTGATGCCGACAACTTCCTTTACACGCTTCTTGACAAAGACAGCATCGGCAGCAACAACTACACGTACTACAGCAACGATGAGCTTCATGACATTTTAATTGAAGCACAATCCAATGCTGATCAGGAAAAACGAAACGAGCTATACAAAAAAGCACAGGAAATCATTAAAGAAGATGCACCTTGGATTCCGCTTGCCCACTCTACGCCAATCCTGGCCGGAAGCAGCAAGCTGACGAACTTCAAGCCGCATCCAACAGGTTCTGACATCCTGACAAAGGTCGAATTTAAGTAATGAGTTGGGAGGAGGACCTGTCCTCCTCTCTTTTTTAAGAGGCACTATTCGCTTAAGAGAGGTGAGAAAATGGTTTCATATACAATTAGAAGAATCGGTCTGCTCATACCTGTTCTGATCGGAATGACGCTCGTTGTCTTTTCCATCATCAGAGCCATACCGGGGAACCCGGCACAGGTCATTCTCGGGCAGCGTGCAACACAGGAGGCCATTGAAAAATTAACACAGCAGCTTGGACTCGATCAGCCATGGTACATACAGTATTTTGATTACGTCGGCGGACTTCTGACAGGTAATCTCGGTCAATCCATCCGGACAGGTGCCGCCATAAGTAAAGAGATGACGCCTTATCTTGCCGCTACAATGGAACTGACAATCTTTGCGATGGTCATTGCCATCGTTGTCGGCATTAATGCGGGGATCATCAGCGCTTGGTTCCGCAATTCATGGTTCGATTACATAGCGATGATCATTGCCTTAGTTGGTGTGTCGATGCCGATTTTCTGGCTTGGCCTGATGGAGCAGTACGTCTTCTCGATCAAGCTTGGCTGGCTGCCGACAACAGGAAGGGAGGAAATCAGAAATCCTGTAGACAGCATCACGAATCTGTACCTGCTTGATACCCTTCTGCAGGGAAGGTTTGATCAGTTCGTTCAGGTGCTGAAGCATATTCTGATGCCGGGAATTGCTCTTGCTACAATCCCGATGGCCATTATTGCAAGAATTACAAGATCAACCATGATTGAAGCGATGGAATCTGATTTTATCAGAACAGCCAGAGCGAAAGGCCTTCACATGTTCTGGGTTGTGTACAAGCACGCTTTGAAAAATGCAGTCATTCCAATTTTAACGATTATCGGACTTCAAACAGGACTGCTTCTCGGAGGCGCGATCCTGACAGAAACCATCTTCGGCTGGCCGGGGATGGGCAGGTATATCTTCGATGCCATCAGCTACCGGGATTATCCGGTCATCCAGTCGGGCATCTTAGTCATTGCCGCCATCTTTGTTTTTATCAATCTGATCGTCGATCTCTTGTATGCAGCCATTGATCCGAGGATTAAATACTAGAAAAGGGGGAGAATGCCATGTCACTGCCGGCACTTCAAGAAGAAAAGACAGCCATCATCAAACAGGAAAAGGTCATCACCCCTTTTCAGCAGAAGCTCCGTTTATTTCTGCAAAATAAACTCGCGATCGCAGGAAGTGTTCTCGTATTATTTTTTATCTTTATTGCCATAGCTGCCCCGCTTATTGCACCGCAGGGCATTGATGATCAGGAGCTTTCAAAACGCCTGCTTCCTCCGTCATCCGAGCATTGGTTTGGAACAGATGACTTTGGAAGAGATATTTTCTCAAGGGTATTATTCGGCGCGCGTATATCCCTTTGGGTGGGATTTTTCTCCGTCCTTGGATCAGCTGTGATCGGAACGCTGCTTGGAATCCTTGCCGGATATTACGGCCGCGTCATCGACAGCATCATTTCAAGGGTGTTTGACATCATGCTCGCGTTCCCAAGCATCCTGCTTGCCATCGCGATCGTAGCCATCCTTGGCCCATCCCTTCAAAATGCCCTGATTGCTATCGCCGTCATCAACATTCCGAACTTTGGAAGACTGATCCGGGCAAAGGTTCTCAGCGTAAAAGAAGAAGAGTATATCATGGCCGCCAAAGCCCTTGGCACAAGTGATACACGGATCCTTTTCGTGCACGTGCTGCCAAACAGCCTTTCGCCCATTATCGTACAAGCCTCCCTGGCCATCGCAACGGCCATCATCGAGGCAGCTGCCCTAGGCTTCATCGGACTCGGAGCCCAGGCCCCGAACCCTGAGTGGGGCAAAATGCTCGCAGATGCTAAGCAGTACCTGGTACAGGCACCATGGACACTCTTCTTCCCTGGTATTGCCATCATGCTGACGGTTCTTGGCTTTAACCTAATGGGGGATGGATTGCGTGATGCTTTGGATCCTAAGGGGAAGCATTGAGGGGGAGTTTACTTGATTTCTTCAAAACGAAAGAAGGATGCTGACTGGGTCAGCGTCCTTCTTTCGTTTTGAAGGTTCTGATCTCCTGGATAAGTGCCATCAAATCTCCGATTCCTGTTCTTGAGGGTTCTTATCTCTTGGATAAGTGCCATCAATTCTTAGATTCCTGTTTTTGAGGGTTCTAATCTCTCCGATAAGTGCCATCAATTCTTAGATTCCTGTTTTTGAGTGTTCTGATCTCTTTGATAAGTGCCACCAATTCTTAGATTCCTGTTCTTGAGGTCCTGATTTCTTGGATAAGTGCCTTCAAATCTCCGATTCCTGTTCTTGAGTGTTCTGATCTCTTGGATAAGTGCTACCAAATCTTCGATTCCTGTTCTTGAGGGTTCTTATCTCTTGGATAAGTGCCATCAATTCTGAGATTCCTGTTCTTGATGGTTCTAATCTCCTGGATAAGTGCCATCAAATTCTTAGAATCCTGTTCTTGAGGGTTCTAATCTCCTGGATAAGTGCCATCAATTCTCCGATTCCTGTTCTTGAGGGTTCTGATCTCCTGGATAAGTGCCATCAATACTTAGATTTCTGTTTTTGAGGGTTCTTATCTCCTGGATAAGTGCCATCAATTCTCCGATTCCTGTTCTTGAGGGTCCTAATCTCCTGGATAAGTGCCATCAATTCTCCGATTCCTGTTCTTGAGGGTCTTAATCTCCTGGATAAGTGCCATCAATACTTAGATTCCTGTTCTTGAGGGTTCTTATCTTTCTGATAAGTGCCACCAATTCTCCGATTCCTGCAGATTCCGTGGCAATACAGTTTTTGCGAGTTGCTTATATGCACACTTTCTGCACAATCTTCTTTTAAAATTACTTTAGACGATGACGAAAGGATGATTGAGATGAAAAAATCTATGATGCTTGCTCTTGCTGCAGCTTTTTCGCTGACGCTTGCAGGGTGTGCGAATGAAAATGAAGGGCAGAAGAAGGAGGAGTCTTCTGAGCATGCCGGTCACGAAGGCATGAACCACTCAGGTTCAGGCGAGTTGCCTGAGGGTTTGAAGGAAGCTGAAAATCCTGCGTTTGAAAAAGGAAGTAAAGCTGTTATGAACGCTGACCACATGGAAGGCATGGGCGGTGCGGAGGCGACCATTGCGGGTGCATATGACACAACTGTTTATACCGTTTCCTATACTCCAGAAGGAGGCGGAGATCCGGTAACAGACCATAAATGGGTCATTCATGAAGAAATTAAAGATGCAGCTGAAGAGCCATACAAAGAAGGAGACAAAGTGACCCTTGCAGCCGATCATATGGAAGGTATGGACGGAGCTGAGGCAACGATTGACTCAGCCGAAGAAACGACTGTCTACATGGTTGATTTTGTTCCTTCAGACGGCGGCGAAGAAGTGAAGAATCACAAGTGGGTGACAGAAAGCGAGCTTTCTGCCGCTGAATAACAAAAAAGGACTGAACGATTTCCGTTCAGTCCTTTTTCGTCGCTTGATGAAATTTTTCAAGTGCTAGAGTGTGGTTGACTTTAATAAGTTTTATCCTCGTCCAGCTCCAGTGCCTAAATCCTCTGTCAGAACAAATCCGCCAAAAAAGTCAAAACCGGACTTTTCTGGCGGATTCTTATCTGCCTATCGGATCTGTTCGAGGCGCTTACGCTTTTGTGTTTAACTTGGTTCTTCCTGCTCCGATATTTGAAGTTCATTCTCTTCTTTGTGATAGCTGTGGAAGCTGTTGATCAGCGTATCAAGATGCTCAAGCTGTTCACTGTAATCAATGATGATGGCGATAAGCGGCAGCAGGTGGTAGAAGCACTCCTGGTCAATGCAGTTTCCTTTAAAGTTCATAAAGGTATCAACAAGCTCCTGTTTGTTGAACTGCCCTTCTTTAATAAACTCCACCGGTGCCTCGGGCTTGATTTTCCCGATAAATTTCAGCAGACTTCGTTCGTGGAAATCAACGAGATAGTCCAGCTCATTTGCGAGAATGCTCTGGAATTCCTCCGGCAGGTGATGCAGTTCGTTTTCCAGGCGGTGCAGCTTTTTCAGGGTATCAAGCGACCTGTTGGTGGTCACCAGCATTTGTCTGAAAAGCACCAGCTTGCGCGATTTTGCATAAATATTGCGTTTGAAATAGGCGCGTTCTTCCTTGTACATTAGATAAAGCTGATCGAGCTTCATCATTTTTTCTTTCAGTCTTTCAATATCTGTCTTGAGCTCCGTGTATTCCGACACCTGTCTCGTGTTAAAACGGATCCACTTAATAATTTCCTCTGTATTATCCACAATTCTGTAATACAGCTTTGTTTCATATTTTGGCGGAATGAAAATCAGATTCACAATGAATGCTGATAAGACGCCGAGGAGAACTGTTCCAAAGCGGATCAGGGCAAATTCAATGAAATCTTCGCCGGGACTTTCCAAAATCGCAATAACGGTTACGACTGAAACCGGAATTGTATTTTCAATCTTTATTCTTAAATTAATCGCAATGACGATAATGACAGTTAAACCGATAACAAACGGATGGGGACCGAAAATCAGCCCGAATAAAATGGCAAAGGCTGCTCCGATGACATTTGCCTGAACCTGCTCGATAACAGATAGATAAGAGCGATAAATCGTAGGCTGTATCGCAAAAATCGCGGCGATACCGGCAAAGGCTGGAGACGGTATGTTTAAAAGAGTGGCCAAATACAGAGCCAGTGTAATGGCAATCCCCGTTTTGATAATGCGGGCACCAAGTTTCATTGGGTGTGTATCTACATTCCCTTCTTTACTGATATGATAATGGACCTTATGACAGAAAAATCTGTCTGGTAAACAAGTAATGACTATACAATGTTAAAAGAAATTATTCAAGTTACTTTTTCCCGTTTTCATGAAAAAAATAAGCCTTTTTTCGAAAGTTTTTTATCCGGTACCACTTAGAACTATGCCGTTTGTGTAAAAAAAATAACACCCGCATAGCAGGTGTTATTTTTAATGTGCCGCAATCACTCAGTCGATACAGATGGATCTGCCTGTTCTTTAACTGGAACAAGCTGAATGAAGTGATCTCCGACTGCGTTCAGAAGCGGCTTCAGTTCATTTGCTTCATCACGCTGTCCGTGTTTTTCAAGTGATTCGATGTAAGTTGTCAGAAGCTCTGTTACATCGTTTTTGCCTTTTGCATTCAGAGATGAGATCTCGATTTTGGCGCCTTTGGCAACACGGCGCTCTAGCGCCTGTTTTGTTAAGCCGAGTTGGGGCTGGTGTCTGACGTACACGACGCCGCCGGTCATGCCTGCACAGATCCATGGTCCAGGATCGCCGAGGACAAGTCCGCGTCCGTTCGTCATATACTCAAATGCAAATCCTTTTATGTTGGCATTTACCCCGATATTGCCATTTTCCTCTGCAGGGATTGGCTTTGTGATTTTTCCCCCGATGATCATGTCGGCACCTGATAAGCGGATGCCTGCACGCGCATCTGCATTCCCCTGAACGAGAAGGAGGCCGCTCTGTGCACCGTAACCGAAGCCTTTTCCGACAGAACCGTTGTAATAGTTTCCGTCTGCTCCTTTTGATTTGAAGACCTGAATCGTACCGCCAAAGGACGTTTTACCCGTGCCGTCCTGGGCGCCGCCTTCTACGCGGATATTGATGCCGCTTGAGTTGTAGGCGCCAAGTCCGTTGCCCGGAATAGAACCTTCTTTGTAGTGCAGCTCAATATCGTCAAGTTTGCGGTATGAACCGTCAAGACGTCCGCGGACCCTGTGACAGGAAACGCGGCTGCCGAGAATGCGCTGCTCGGATGTAACGCTTGAAAATTCTCTTGAGCTGTGAAGTTCGCTTTCGTCATAGTCAAGGTACTCTGCTCCTGCAGCAACTGCAAGACGCTTGCTTTCAAGACTTGCTGCCACTTCTTTATGTGAGAGGTTCTGGATTTCAAGCGTCTCAAGAAGAAGGGACAGGTCCATTTCATCCTTGCCTCGGGTCTGTTCAAGAAGATCAGAGCGTCCGACAAGGTCCTGAAGATTTGTAAAGCCAAGGGAAGCAGTCAATGTCTGAAGCTCTGAACCGAACGCGCTGAACAGGTTCACGAGTCCTTCTACAGACGGGTCGTACTTTCTAGGAACAAATCGGCGAAGACCGTGCTCTTTCGCCTGTGCTTCGGACTCAATTTGTGTCGCAATACCAACATGGCATGTATCCAAATGACAGCCGCGGCATGTTGTACAGCCGATGGCAATCATTGAAAGAGTACCGAAGCCGACGCGGTTGGCGCCAAGCAGCATGACCTTCATGACGTCCATCGCACTCTTGATGCCGCCGTCTGCCCAAAGCTCCACTTTTTCACGGAGACCGGCTTCAAGCAGGGCGTTGTGCGCCGCCTTTACCCCGATCTCAACAGGAAGACCGACGTGCTGAAGGGCATGAATACGCGCAGCACCTGTTCCGCCGTCAAAACCGCTGAGTGTAATGATGTCAGCGCCGGCTTTTGCGATTCCCACTGCGATTGTCCCGATGTTTGGAACAACAGGAACCTTTACAGAAACCTTCGCCTGATCGTTGGCTGTTTTCAGCTCTGAAATCATCTGCGCCAAATCTTCAATCGAATAGATGTCATGGTTATTTGACGGAGAAATAAGGTCAGAACCGATTGTAGCATTCCGTGATTCAGCAATTTTTGCTGTTACTTTTGAACCTGGAAGATGTCCGCCTTCACCAGGCTTTGCACCCTGGCCAATCTTGATTTCAAGCAGGTTTGATGAGTTCAGAAGCTCGGCGTTTACGCCAAAGCGTCCTGACGCAATCTGCTGGCCGCGGGTACGCGGGTATTTCCCGAGCATATCCTTAATCTCGCCGCCTTCACCGTTTAAGCTCACCATGTTCAGCTGCTCTGCCGCTTCTGCATATGCGCGGAACGCGACTTCATTTTGCGAACCGAATGACATGGAGGCGATGACAAACGGAAGGCTGTGATCGCCGACGCCAATATTGACTTTATCTTTAGGGACAGAAGACTTTCCTTTTTTCAGATCAGTCAGATGGCGGATTGTAATCGGATTGCTTTCTTCCTGCTCTGTCAGCTTTTCGCGGTAGCCTTCATAATCTCCGGATTTCGCCACATCGCCGATTGCTTTCCAGATCCGCGGGAAGATGTGGAACGTTTTGCTCGGACGTGCTTTTTCATTTTCAAAATCGCTGCTTCGTTCAATTGCATCTGCCTTCATGCTTTCAAAATTGAATTTCAAAGAAGGAGAGCCAAGGAAGTTAACGATGTTCAGTTCTTTTTCAATTTCTTCATTCAACCCGATAGCGGAGAAGAGTCTTCCGTATCCGCGCAGCTCATGAATGCCGATCGTCGAAATGACTTTTTCAAGGCCTTTATTTAATGACTCATACAAATTGACCGCAGGCTTCGCCGATTCTTCTTCAGCAACCGTCGCAAACAGAATGTACGGGCTGATCAGATTTGCTCCTAATCCATAAGCCACCATAATGTCATGCAAGGATCTGACCGCCCCTGTGCGGAGAAGGATCGAACAGTTTCTGCGCAGGCTTTCCTTTACAAGGGCCTGATCAATGACAGATGTGACCAAATGCGGATCAATCCAGAGCTTGCCGTTTTGATGTGCTTCTCTGTCATCAAGGACAAGCAGGACAGCGCCGTCATTTACGGCATGAATGGCTTCAAGCTTCATGCGGTTGAGAGCGTCTTTAAGCGTTTCATCTTCTGTGTAGACAGCTGAAAGGACGTGAAGCTGCTTTTCTTTTGAAAAATAGTCAATGACTTCTTCATATGGCAGCTGGTCAATCTGCTCAGAAGCCATAATGCCTAGCTTGCCTTCAAGCAGAAGCGGTGACGGCAGTTCAATCATCGCCGTTTTATCATGCTGCTCTGTCAGCGAAGGACGTTTGCCGACAACCGATCGGATTGAAAAGTGCTCGGATTCGCGGTCACGGTCAATCGCCGGATTCGTAACAACCGCAACACTTTCTTTAATGAAGTCTGCGATGTTTTTCCGGTCCGGATGGATGGCTGCAAGCGGTCCGTCGTGTCCAAGCGAGCGGATCGGCTCAGCGCCTTTTTCAGCCATTTGCTCAAGCAGCTGGATATGCTCGCGGTCCCAGCCGAAAGCAGCATAATGTCCGTTGTGGACTTTGAAAATAGGCGAAGCAGAGCATTTGCCTTTGCTGACAGGGTGCAGAAGCCGTTCTCTGTAGCCGTCCACTTCAAGTCTGCTTGAGAAACGCTTGTAGACTTCTTCCTGAAGGGATGGATATTCAAACAATTCCATCTCATCTTCTTTCCACTTAAGGCCAAGTTTTTCTCCGGGTCCAAGCGGCTTTGGTTCGCCCGCATAAAGGGAGTTCGGAATGATTCCCGGCTCTGATGCGAAAATATAGGAAGAAACAGATTCCACTTTCCAAAGCGGTCTAAGGCCAAGTGCGTCGACACTGAAGACAGCTTCATCGGCAAATCTTGAAATAATGCCGGCAGGTCCCTGTGCAAAGTGTCCCCATGCCTCGCGGATGTACGTATATAAATCCTTCAGATGATCTGGATAAGCTTTGATTTCATTAATAATAGGAGGGAACAGAACGTCAAGTGCTTCAAAGAGGCTGTATCCTTCTCGTGCGACAAGCGTTTCAATCGTTCTGTTCAGATCCTGGGAATCACTGCCGCCGTCGGTAAGCGGGACATCCATGATTCTTGCTTCATCGCGAAGCTTGGCAATGGTGTTGATTTCTCCGTTGTGGCCAAGCAGGCTGAATGGCTGCACGCGAAAAAAAGTAGAAAGCGTATTCGTAGAATACCTGTTATGGCCAAGAGTCATCGTTGACGCTGCAAGCGGGTTTGCAAGGTCATGATAGAACTTCGGAAGAACATCTCCTGCTCCCATTACTTTGTAGACGGCTGCATGCTGGCTGAGCGATGCCACATGCACATGATGATTTTTCTCGATTTGTATCGTCAGCTCAAATAGATCCTTATTCAGGGAATCAGAATTTCCAGCAGGAATCACGGCAAATTGCCAAAAGAGAGGTTCTTCTTGTAAAGCGATGGGTCCAAGTGCAGATGAAGTTGTTACTTTGTCCGTTTCAAATAGAAGTTCGAAGTTTTTATCAGAAAGAAGCTGCCTGATTTCTTTTTTAAGTGTATCCGGGTTTTCGTTTTTGGATAGAAACAGGTGGCCGACAATGAAATCTCCGCGCTCGGCAAGCGCCGGGTCAAGGCCTGCATTCTCAAGCTTTTCCTTCCAAAGAGCTCTTGGAATGTCGATATGGATGCCGACTCCGTCACCTTCGCCATTGATGAAACCTGCACGATGGTTCATCGTCACGAGGGCATCAATACAGAGGTCGATATTTTCTTTTGTCGGGACTTTCCTTTTCTCGATGACTGACACGATGCCGCAAGCGTCATGCTCTGCGTTGTGAAAGTCCTTAAACTTACTTGGGCTCCAGTTTTCTCTCATAAAAGCGGCTTGAAAGGGGAATTCGTTTCCCGCTTATAGCCTTCACCTCCCGGGTAAAATATGAATCTATCATGTAAAAACATAGATTTCTTTGTGAGATTTAATAACAAAATTTTCAGAAATGTAATACTTATCATATCATTTAGATTGTGAAAATTCAATTATTTATGCATTTTTTTGAAGGGGGCATACATAGCAGAAAAGTTTAAATATTCATGCAAAAGGTTGAATGGCTTATTTGTAAACGTTTTCAAACATGTGCGAAAAAAGAAAAAAACAGGGAGGAAAATCCCTGTTTGAATAAATTGTATATTTATACAGTCTTTAATTGTTTGAATGATCGCTCCACTGCTGCAAGTGTCTGTGCGATGTCTTCTTCCGTGTGAGCTGTAGTGAGGAACCATGCTTCATATTTGGACGGAGCAAGGTTGATGCCTTCATGAAGCATCAGCTTAAAGAACCTGGCGAACATTTCGCCGTCAGTCTTTTCAGCTTGATCATAGTTTACTACTTTCTCAGTCGTAAAGTAGATGGTGAGGGCTCCTTTTAAGCGGTTCATCGTAATCGGGATGCCGTGGGTTTCTGCATGCTTCCGGATGCCCTCTTCAAGCATCTGGCCAAGTTTGTCCAGCTTTTCATAGACGCCTTCTTCCTTCAGAACTTCAAGGCAGGCAATGCCGGACAGAATGGAAGCAGGGTTTCCGGCCATGGTTCCCGCCTGATAAGCAGGTCCAAGCGGGGCAACCTGTTCCATGATCTCTTTTTTGCCTCCGTATGCACCGATTGGAAGACCTCCGCCGATGATTTTGCCGAGGGCAGTAAGGTCAGGAGTAATGCCGAGCAGATCCTGCGCTCCTCCGTACATAAAGCGGAAGGCTGTAATGACTTCATCATAGATGACGAGTGCTCCTGCATCGTGTGTCAGGTCGTTTACTGCTTGAAGGAATCCAGGCAGCGGCTCGACAATCCCGAAATTGCCGACGATCGGCTCAACAAGCACAGCGGCGATTTGATCTCCCCATTTATCAAGCGCTTCTTTAAAAGGTTCGATATCATTAAACGGCACCGTGATGACTTCATTGGCAATGCTTTTCGGCACGCCTGCCGAATCGGGGGTGCCAAGGGTGGAAGGACCGGATCCTGCTGCCACGAGCACAAGGTCGGAATGTCCGTGATAGCAGCCTGCGAATTTAATGATTTTGTCGCGTCCCGTATAAGCGCGGGCTACACGGATGGTCGTCATGACCGCTTCTGTACCTGAGTTGACAAAGCGGACCTTGTCCATGCCCGGCATGGCTTCTTTTAGCATTTTTGCAAATTTCACTTCATGCGGAGTAGGGGTCCCGTAAAGTACGCCGTCTTCTGCCGCTTTTTGAATGGCTTTTGTAATATGCGGATGGGCATGTCCTGTGATGATCGGGCCATACGCAGCAAGATAATCGATGTATTTGTTGCCGTCCACATCCCAGAAATAAGCTCCGTTCGCTCTCTCCATCACAACCGGCGACCCTCCGCCAACCGCTTTATACGAACGGGATGGGCTGTTCACCCCGCCGACAACATGTTCTAATGCTTCGGAATGAAGCTGTTCAGATTTTGTGAAATTCATAGAATCCTCCTGAAAAATAAGTCTGCTGTCTATTCTAGCACGTTTAAATAAGATGAAAAACGTCACATGAGACTAGTATAATAGAAATAATGAACCTATGAAAAGGATGGGCACCTGTGCACAGAAACTATCTCTTACTCTTACTATGTCTTGTTCTTGCCGCCTGCGGGGGACAGGCACCCTCCGAAAAGAAAACCGTGCTGCTTATTTCGGCTGCAGCAAGCCTGAAGGAATCTCTTCAGGAGGTAAAAATACAGTTTGAAAAGGAAAATCCTTCTATTGAAGTGCGAATAAACTTCGGCTCAACCGGTTCCCTTCAGAAGCAGATCGAACAGGGTGCTCCCGCAGATCTGCTGATATCGGCTTCCAAACCATTTTTCACGGAGCTGAGCAAAAAAGGATACATAAGCGCATCGCATCAAATGGACTATCTGGGGAATGAACTTGTTATGGTTACAGCCGGCGGCGGCCTGCAGTTTAAGGACTTGCCCGAGGCAAGGAAAATATCAATCGGCATTCCTGAAACTGTGCCTGCGGGAGCTTATGCAAAAGAAGCACTTGAATATCACGGTATATGGAACATGGTGGAAGCGAAAACCATCTTTGCAAAGGACGTCAGGCAGGTTCTTTCATATATAGAGACAGGAAACGTCGATGCGGGAATTGTCTACAGGACAGATGCCCTGCAGTCCAAAAAAGTGAAGCAGGAAAGCATCGATCCTGATTCTTATGGGGATATTGTCTATCCGGCAGGTGTTCTGGAGAGAACGAAGCATCCGAAAGAAGCAGAAGCCTTTTATGATTTTTTAAAAACAGACAGGGCAAAGCAGGTATTTAAAAAGTACGGATTTGCTGTTTTGCCTGCAGGTGACGAACATGTGGACTGATGCAAGCGGGCCGGTTCTGCTGTCCGTCCAGGTTGCAGTGATTTCAACTATCTTTGTGGCTGGAGCCGGGATATTCGCTGGGAGACTGATGGCGAGAGCTTCGTTCAAGGGTAAGACGCTCCTTGAAACCTTCTTAATGCTTCCTCTTGTTCTTCCGCCTACAGTTGTTGGATTTTTGCTGATTGTCATTTTTGGGGTGAACAGTCCGGCAGGGAGGCTGATCGAGCAGGTCATGGGATCTCCGGTTATTTTTACCCGGTGGGCCGCTGTCATCGCTGCAGGAGTGGTATCTTTTCCTCTTATGTATCAGGCGGCAAAGCATGGTTTTCAGATGGTGGACAGGGAAATTGAGGATGCATCCAGGGTGGACGGGGCAGGAGGGATGCAGACGTTTCTGCACATTACGCTGCCTCTTGCCGTTCCGTCTCTCATAACCGGAGTGGTGCTTTCTTTTACAAGAGCCCTTGGGGAATTCGGGGCAAGTCTGATGTTTGCGGGCAATATCCCCGGTCAGACCCAGACGGCGGCAACGGCTATTTATATTGCCATGGACTCAGGTGATATGAACCTTGCATGGCTTTTAACGGGAATCCTGATCTTGCTGTCTTTCAGCCTGTTGTTTTTCGTCCAGATGCTCAAGAGACAGCCGTAATTTTCAGACAGGCCGAATAAACAAAGCCTTCCTGTATATATTGTATCATTACCTGTTTTGGACATGGGGTGCTGCATACATGGGAGGGCTTTTTGCGGTAGCTGTAACGCTGTGCCTGCTGATGAGCTTCAACATTTTCATCCGGACATTTTCGAGAAGGAATTTTCTCTCCATTGACACCCTGCTGATCGTGATCTTTCTGTATCTTTCCATATTGATTGGTTTCAGTATGATGTACCTGATCCTTGACGCTAGCGGCTTTGTGGTGCTGGTGGACAATGGGGTGATATTGGAAGGGACGTACCTTGAGCGGCTGCATACATGCTTATATTTCAGTGCGGTGACGCTGTTTTCCCTGGGATACGGGGATGTTGTGCCCATCGGGTTCGGCCGCCTGCTTGCCGTGCTTGAGGCGCTGATCGGCTATGTGCTTCCGGCGGTGTTTGTAGCAAGAACCGTATGGGGCATGGATAAAGTGTCATAAGTTGTATCCTGCCGCTGAATTGGGTAATCTTTTAGTAAACCTATTTTAGCGGAGGATGATACGATGACAATCGAAGCCGGCCAAATGGCTCCTGATTTTGAACTGACAGCAGATACTGGGGAAAAAGTGAAGCTGTCTGACTTCAGAGGGAAAAACGTAGTCCTTTATTTTTATCCAAAAGATATGACGCCGGGGTGCACGACTCAGGCGTGTGATTTCAGAGACCAGCATAAAAGCTTTGAAGAAGTGGATGCCGTCATTCTTGGCGTAAGCACGGATCCGCAAAGCCGTCACGAAAAATTCAAGGAAAAATACGACCTTCCGTTTCTCCTTCTTGTTGATGAAGAACATGAGGCAGCAGAAAAATTCGGAGTGTGGAAGCTTAAGAAAAACTTCGGCAAAGAATACATGGGAATCGAGCGCTCCACTTTCATCATTAACAAAGACGGCGAGATCGCCAAAGAATGGAGAAAAGTGAAAGTAAAGGGACATGTAGAAGAAGCGCTGCAGTATATAAAAGAAAATATGTGAACATGAGGCAAACGTCCAGACAGAACCATTCATCCGTGAGTATGCTGTATGGAAGGCATAACCTCCTCATTCGTTAGCGCATTGTACGTGCAGGAATTCAGATTCCTGCACGCTTTTTATTTTTGGTAAACTAACAAAAAAGGGGGATAAACAGTGAACGTATTTTCTACAGTGAAATTGCCTGTACATATGAAAGAAGACTTGTTAAAAGGATTTCCTGAAGCAGAGTTCAGCTTTGACAACAAAATAGAAGAAGCTGGGGATGAACTGCACAATGCCGAAGTGATTTTAACCTACGGGGAGGATTTGACGGCTGAAATCATTGAAGGGGCGTCGTCCCTGAAATGGATCATGGTCGCATCTGCCGGAATGGACAGGATGCCGTTTGAAGCATTGCGTGATAAAAAAATTCTTGTAACAAATGCTAAAGGTGTACATAAGATCCCGATGGCTGAATATACACTATCAATGATGCTGCAAATCTCAAGAGACGCCGCTAAGCTTTCTGAAAATCAGCAAAAACGGAAGTGGGACCGGAGAGTCGTGATGCATGAAATTCACGGAAGTACCATTTTTGTTCTGGGAGCGGGAGCAATAGGCACGGAAATAGCGAGGCTTGCTAAGGCTTTTGGCATGACAGCAGTCGGAATGAACCGCTCCGGGAAGCCGGTGGACTACTTTGATGAGATTCTGACGTTTGAGGAGATGCACCGGGGTCTTCAGGAAGCGGATTTTGCTGTTTCGGTCCTTCCGAGCACAAAAGAGACAAGGCATATCCTGAACCTGGATGCTTTCAGGCAGATGAAGAAGGAGGCGGTTTTCATCAACATTGGGCGCGGGGATGCCGTTGTGGAAGCGGATTTGATCACAGCCCTTAATGAAGGTTCCCTGCAGCATGCTGTACTAGATGTGTTTGAAGAAGAGCCGCTTAGAGAAGATCATCCGTTCTGGGAAATGGAGAAGGTGACGGTTACGCCTCATTTGTCAGGGATTACGAAGAACTACCTGCCAAGAGCAATGGAGATTTTCAAGCAGAATTTAAGGAGCTACCTGGACGGTGCCCCATCAGCGTTTGAAAACCCGATCGATTTAGAGAAGGAATACTAAGCCATCTTTTAAAGGAATTCCCGGGGCATCTGATTGACAAAAGTCCCAGGCACACTGTACACTAATTATAAATATTATAAAGTAAGAATGTTTTTCAGAAAAGAGGTGCATAGCGGATGTCAGACCATCAGTTGAAAGAAGCCCTTGACACGCTGAAGCAGACTGGAGTAAGAATCACACCCCAGCGGCATGCCATTTTAGAATATCTTATCCAATCAATGACTCACCCTACGGCAGATGATATCTATAAATCCCTCGAAAGCAAATTTCCGAACATGAGCGTTGCGACTGTCTATAACAACCTTCGTGTCTTCAGGGAAGTTGGCCTTGTGAAGGAGCTTACCTACGGAGATGCCTCTAGCAGATTTGATTTCGTTACAACAGAGCACTACCACGTAATCTGCGAAAAATGCGGCAAGATCGTAGATTTTCATTATCCGGGACTGGACGAGGTAGAACACCTTGCTTCTCACGTGACAGGCTTTAAAGTCAGCCACCACCGTATGGAAATATACGGCGTGTGCGGAACCTGCGAAAATAAAGAAACCCATTAATCGTACTGAATGCTGCAAGCGGCATTCAGTTTTTTCTTTATATACGAATAAAAGCGGAGGGCTGTCGCTCTCCGCTTTTGTGTGTAAAGCTTTTTATTCTACTGTCTTCCGGTTGTATTTTTCGTCAAAGTCTTTGCCTTCAAGGTTCGGATCAAGTGTCAGCGGCTCATTGCAGTACATGCACATATCCACTCTTCCAAGAATCTTCGTGGTCTTCCCGCAGGACGGGCAAGTGACCTGGACGGCTTTAGTGGAAAGCATGCCGATCCAGAAATACACAACCGTGCTTCCTACTATTGATAATAATCCGAGCATCATGAAGATGGTCATAATGATCGGAGATGTTCTAAAGAAGATGCCGATATACATAATGAAAAAGCCAATAAAGATGAGACTGAGCGCGAACGTGCGGATTTTATTAATCTTGCTTGAATATTTCAGTGCCATTATTCCGACCTCCTAATTACCAATATAGCACAAATGTAAGGGATTTCGGACAACTTATCGGAAGTCTCTTTATGTTTTAAAGCGTCAATCATAAAAGGCTTCTAGGATTTCTTTTTCTTCGAATAAAATCCGGCTGCTTTTTTGCGGTTTCCGCACAACTCCATACTACACCAACGTCTCTTTCCTGCTTTAGATGTATCGACGAAATAGAGTTTGCATTCTTCATGATTACACTTCCGAATACGCCCGAGAGAGGTGTTTTCAAAAGTATTCATCATTGAATCAATAATGTTGTACATTACGTGATCTTCAACTGTTTCCCCTTCGAGTGTCATCTTCAATTTTTCACTTTCTGAATGAATGGTTAGGCTGACTTGAAGCTTTTCGACAGCTTTTTTTATTCTATTGGTTGTATTAAGGGAAATCTCTCCTCTTTGGTCGATCTCAGACAATATGGTGTTACAAAGAGTACGGATTGACTGAAGTTCAACAATTAAAGAATCCAGTAATTCCTTTTTTTCTAAAGCTAATACATCAGACTCACGCAATAGATTATTTTCCTTCATCCATTGAAGCGCACTTGATGCATTAGCTAAGATGTCAATCTCTTGTTTATTAGAGATGTAAGTTGTATTGACAAGGTTTATCCATAAAGCCCCACCTAAAGTGATTATTGATTTATCCATTAAATTTTCACCTCAATATAATTATAACCACTAAAAATAATTTGACAAGTTATAAAGTGTGATATAATTTAAGTTATAACTTCTAAAATTATTTTTAATGGTTACATATTCGGATTTCAAAGTTCGTCAATAGTTTGAACTAAATTCGATTGGCCTTTTTAGGAGTTAAAAATACTAATTTATGAGGTGGTAATATGTTGGTGAATCACAAAACTATTAGTATCAAGGGCGTAGATATCTTCTATCGAGAAGCTGGTCAAAAGGAAAATCCAACAATTTTGCTGCTTCATGGTTTTCCTTCCTCTTCGCATATGTTTAGAAATTTAATACCGGAATTAATGGAGGAATTTCATGTTGTGGCACCAGATTATCCGGGTTTTGGGAATAGCGATCAGCCAGAAATAAATGAATTCGAATACACATTTAGTAACTATGCCCTTCTCATTAATGAGTTTGTCGAGCAATTAAACTTAGAGAAATTTAGTATTTACGTACATGATTATGGTGCTCCAGTAGGGTTCAGGCTGGCATGCGAACACCCTGAGCGTATTCAGGCCATAGTAACCCAAAACGGAAATGCTTATGAGGAGGGTTTAATGTCAGCTTGGGATCCTGTGCGCACATACTGGGAAAATCCTAATAAGGACAATGAGAATAACATTAGATTCCTTTTATCTGCAGACTTTACAAAATATCAATATACAAACGGTACTCGTAACCCTGAACATATTAGTCCGGACGCTTGGAATATGGATCAGTTTGTTTTGGATCGTCCCGGAAATGACGAGATACAGCTTGCTTTGCAATACGACTATAGAAACAACGTAAAACAGTATTCAAACTGGCATGAATTCTTCAGAACATACCAGCCGCCTACACTCGCTATATGGGGTAAAAATGACATGTTTTTCGGCCCTGAAGGAGCTTTGGCATTTCAGAGGGATCTTGATGATTGTGAAGTGCATTTATTGAATACTGGCCATTTCCCATTAGAAGAAGATTTAAAAACAAGCGCTAGTTTAATTAAACAGTTCCTGCAAGCCCGTCTTTAATGACAAAAGAGTGGGAACAATTCATTTCACACTTAGCTAAAGTTATTGAAAAAGAAATTTAAAAACAAAAGGAGCCTTGCAAACCAATTTGATTTGCAAGACTCCTTTTGTTTGTGAAGAGTCTTATGATATTTAAGTACATTTTTTAACAAAGCAGAAAAAGCTTATCTCCCAATTTAGGAAGATTAAGCTTTTTCTTACGCAACATCTAAGCACATCAGCGTAATTAGAGTAGCGGGAGTCTCAAATTGATGAAGACTTGGTTTTTGTTTTTTCTGCCAGACTAGTAATCGTGGCGCTGCCAAGGTCACCCATATTGGATTTGAAACACCATTTGGATGAGAAAATATCAGAAAACGATAGATTCTCTTTCTTCCTTCCCTTATAATTTTGAAGTGCTGAATGCAAAAGGAGTTTTTTCGCCTTTGTAGAATTGTGATATATAGTCATAAATATAATGGGGGAATACCAATGGAAAATCTTCTCCGTCCTATTTATCAAGAAAGAGCGAGCCATCCGGATACGCTTGCAATCGTCATGATTGAAAAAAGAAACCAGACATCACCGCTTACTGATAATTTGGATGTCGCGCTGCTTGTCATCGTAAAAGAAGCGAAGCAGCCTGTTTTTATTAAACACTATGAATTTGACGGACAAAAGGCTTCTCTTACGATTGTTTCAGATAAGCAGGTGCAGGAGTGGATCCTGCTTGGAACAAACCGCAGAATGGTCGACTGGATCCTGAACGGAAAAGTGTTATTTGACCGCAATGAATATTTAGGCGAGCTTGTAGACCGCCTGAAAGTATTCCCGTTCTCAGAGCGCAGGCTGAAAATCGGCCTTGAATACGGCAAGCTGATCAGAAGATACCTTGAAGGAAAAGTCTTCTTCGAATCAAGGCAGTTTCTTGATGCCTACAATCATATCGTCCATGCTCTTCATCATCTTGCAAGACTTGAAGTCATCGACCGCGGATTTTATCCTGAAGTAACGGTATGGAACCAGGTCCGTCAAATGGAGCCGCAGGTGTACAAGCTCTACAAAGAACTCGTTGAAAGTGAAGAATCTCTTGAAAAAAGACTTGAGCTGCTGTTTTTGGCGAGTGATTTTCTGATCCATTCCAAGTCTGAAATCGGAGCGGGGCATCTTCTTGGCATTCTTTCAGAGAAAGATGTATGGCAGTATGCCGATCTGATGGAGCATCCGGAAGCGCGGTATTATTCCGTTGATTTAAGTGTTCTGCTTGAGTTTCTTGTTGATAAAGAATTCGTTGAAGTCGTGAAGATTGAAACGAAGGGACAAAGAATTTTCCATCGCGGATATTCTGTTACAAAAAAGTATTGACTTTGATATTTTACGGTGATATATTAATAAGCGTCGCTGCTGAAGCAAGTTCACTTTTGACGGCGCAGACAGCGACTTCTCATTAAAAAACTTCTTAAAAAAGTTGTTGACACTGAGTTAACGAAATGATATATTAAGAAGGTCGCTCAAGAGCGATAATGATCTTTGAAAACTAAACAAAACCAAAAGCGTACCAAACGTTTTAAATTTTTTAAGTCAGCAACATTTATGAGTCACAAATTTTCTTCGGAGAGTTTGATCCTGGCTCAGGACGAACGCTGGCGGCGTGCCTAATACATGCAAGTCGAGCGGACCTCTTCGGAGGTCAGCGGCGGACGGGTGAGTAACACGTGGGCAACCTGCCTGTAAGACTGGGATAACTCCGGGAAACCGGAGCTAATACCGGATACTATGTCAAACCGCATGGTTTGACATTCAAAGACGGTTTCGGCTGTCACTTACAGATGGGCCCGCGGCGCATTAGCTAGTTGGTGAGGTAATGGCTCACCAAGGCAACGATGCGTAGCCGACCTGAGAGGGTGATCGGCCACACTGGGACTGAGACACGGCCCAGACTCCTACGGGAGGCAGCAGTAGGGAATCTTCCGCAATGGACGAAAGTCTGACGGAGCAACGCCGCGTGAGTGATGAAGGTTTTCGGATCGTAAAACTCTGTTGTCAGGGAAGAACAAGTGCCGGAGTAACTGCCGGCGCCTTGACGGTACCTGACCAGAAAGCCACGGCTAACTACGTGCCAGCAGCCGCGGTAATACGTAGGTGGCAAGCGTTGTCCGGAATTATTGGGCGTAAAGCGCGCGCAGGCGGTTTCTTAAGTCTGATGTGAAAGCCCCCGGCTCAACCGGGGAGGGTCATTGGAAACTGGGAAACTTGAGTGCAGAAGAGGAGAGTGGAATTCCACGTGTAGCGGTGAAATGCGTAGAGATGTGGAGGAACACCAGTGGCGAAGGCGACTCTCTGGTCTGTAACTGACGCTGAGGCGCGAAAGCGTGGGGAGCGAACAGGATTAGATACCCTGGTAGTCCACGCCGTAAACGATGAGTGCTAAGTGTTAGAGGGTTTCCGCCCTTTAGTGCTGCAGCTAACGCATTAAGCACTCCGCCTGGGGAGTACGGTCGCAAGACTGAAACTCAAAGGAATTGACGGGGGCCCGCACAAGCGGTGGAGCATGTGGTTTAATTCGAAGCAACGCGAAGAACCTTACCAGGTCTTGACATCCTTTGCCACTTCTAGAGATAGAAGGTTCCCCTTCGGGGGACAAAGTGACAGGTGGTGCATGGTTGTCGTCAGCTCGTGTCGTGAGATGTTGGGTTAAGTCCCGCAACGAGCGCAACCCTTGATCTTAGTTGCCAGCATTCAGTTGGGCACTCTAAGGTGACTGCCGGTGACAAACCGGAGGAAGGTGGGGATGACGTCAAATCATCATGCCCCTTATGACCTGGGCTACACACGTGCTACAATGGATGGTACAAAGGGCTGCGAGACCGCGAGGTTTAGCCAATCCCATAAAACCATTCTCAGTTCGGATTGCAGGCTGCAACTCGCCTGCATGAAGCTGGAATCGCTAGTAATCGCGGATCAGCATGCCGCGGTGAATACGTTCCCGGGCCTTGTACACACCGCCCGTCACACCACGAGAGTTTGCAACACCCGAAGTCGGTGGGGTAACCGCAAGGAGCCAGCCGCCTAAGGTGGGGTAGATGATTGGGGTGAAGTCGTAACAAGGTAGCCGTATCGGAAGGTGCGGCTGGATCACCTCCTTTCTAAGGATATGAGGTCGCTTTTGGTTTTTGTTTAGTTTTGAGAGATCATTCTCTCTATATGAAAGAAGGCAATCATTCTTGATCTGCCGGTTGTTCTTTGAAAACTGGATAACGTAATTGATAACAAGTAATTCACTGAGATTTACGCTTACCATAGTGATTTTTCTTAGACTTTACAGTCTAAACAAACGATTGACCAATTTTGGTTAAGTTATGAAGGGCGCACGGTGGATGCCTTGGCACTAGGAGCCGATGAAGGACGGGACTAACACCGATATGCTTTGGGGAGCTGTAAGTAAGCTTTGATCCAGAGATTTCCGAATGGGGAAACCCACTGTTCGTAATGGAACAGTATCTTTACCTGAATACATAGGGTACTGAAGGCAGACCCGGGGAACTGAAACATCTAAGTACCCGGAGGAAGAGAAAGCAAATGCGATTTCCCAAGTAGCGGCGAGCGAAACGGAATCAGCCCAAACCAAGAGGCTTGCCTCTTGGGGTTGTAGGACACTCTATACGGAGTTACAAAGGAACGGGGTAGATGAAGCGGCCTGGAAAGGCCTGTCATAGAAGGTAAAAACCCTGTAGTCGAAACTTCGTTCCCTCCAGAGTGGATCCTGAGTACGGCGGGACACGTGAAATCCCGTCGGAATCCGGGAGGACCATCTCCCAAGGCTAAATACTACCTAGTGACCGATAGTGAACCAGTACCGTGAGGGAAAGGTGAAAAGCACCCCGGAAGGGGAGTGAAAAGATCCTGAAACCGTGTGCTTACAAGTAGTCAGAGCCCGTTAACGGGTGATGGCGTGCCTTTTGTAGAATGAACCGGCGAGTTACGATCCCGTGCAAGGTTAAGTTGATGAGACGGAGCCGCAGCGAAAGCGAGTCTGAATAGGGCGAATTAGTACGTGGTCGTAGACCCGAAACCAGGTGATCTACCCATGTCCAGGGTGAAGTTCAGGTAACACTGAATGGAGGCCCGAACCCACGCACGTTGAAAAGTGCGGGGATGAGGTGTGGGTAGCGGAGAAATTCCAATCGAACTTGGAGATAGCTGGTTCTCTCCGAAATAGCTTTAGGGCTAGCCTCGAGTATGAGAGTCTTGGAGGTAGAGCACTGATTGGACTAGGGGCCCTCATCGGGTTACCGAATTCAGTCAAACTCCGAATGCCAAAGACTTGCTCCTCGGGAGTCAGACTGCGAGTGATAAGATCCGTAGTCAAGAGGGAAACAGCCCAGACCGCCAGCTAAGGTCCCAAAGTATACGTTAAGTGGAAAAGGATGTGGAGTTGCTTAGACAACCAGGATGTTGGCTTAGAAGCAGCCACCATTTAAAGAGTGCGTAATAGCTCACTGGTCGAGTGACTCTGCGCCGAAAATGTACCGGGGCTAAACGTATCACCGAAGCTGCGGACTGTTCTTACGAACAGTGGTAGGAGAGCGTTCTAAGGGCGTCGAAGCCAGACCGGAAGGACTGGTGGAGCGCTTAGAAGTGAGAATGCCGGTATGAGTAGCGAAAGAGGGGTGAGAATCCCCTCCACCGAATGCCTAAGGTTTCCTGAGGAAGGCTCGTCCGCTCAGGGTTAGTCGGGACCTAAGCCGAGGCCGAAAGGCGTAGGCGATGGACAACAGGTTGATATTCCTGTACCACCTCCTCACCATTTGAGCAATGGGGGGACGCAGGAGGATAGGGCAAGCGCGCTGTTGGATATGCGCGTCCAAGCAGTTAGGCCGGGAAGTAGGCAAATCCGCTTCCCATATAAGGCTGAGCTGTGATGGCGAGGGAAATTTAGTACCGAAGTTCCTGATTCCACACTGCCAAGAAAAGCCTCTAGCGAGGTGAGAGGTGCCCGTACCGCAAACCGACACAGGTAGGCGAGGAGAGAATCCTAAGGTGAGCGAGAGAACTCTCGTTAAGGAACTCGGCAAAATGACCCCGTAACTTCGGGAGAAGGGGTGCTTTTTAGGGTGAATAGCCCTGAAAAGCCGCAGTGAATAGGCCCAGGCGACTGTTTAGCAAAAACACAGGTCTCTGCGAAGCCGCAAGGCGAAGTATAGGGGCTGACGCCTGCCCGGTGCTGGAAGGTTAAGGGGAGAGGTTAGCGCAAGCGAAGCTTTGAACCGAAGCCCCAGTAAACGGCGGCCGTAACTATAACGGTCCTAAGGTAGCGAAATTCCTTGTCGGGTAAGTTCCGACCCGCACGAAAGGCGTAACGATCTGGGCACTGTCTCAACGAGAGACTCGGTGAAATTATAGTACCTGTGAAGATGCAGGTTACCCGCGACAGGACGGAAAGACCCCGTGGAGCTTTACTGCAGCCTGATATTGAATTTTGGTACAGCTTGTACAGGATAGGTAGGAGCCTTGGAAACCGGAGCGCCAGCTTCGGTGGAGGCATTGGTGGGATACTACCCTTGCTGTATTGAAATTCTAACCCGCAGCCCTTACCGGGCTGGGAGACAGTGTCAGGCGGGCAGTTTGACTGGGGCGGTCGCCTCCTAAAATGTAACGGAGGCGCCCAAAGGTTCCCTCAGAATGGTTGGAAATCATTCGCAGAGTGTAAAGGCACAAGGGAGCTTGACTGCGAGACCTACAAGTCGAGCAGGGACGAAAGTCGGGCTTAGTGATCCGGTGGTTCCGCATGGAAGGGCCATCGCTCAACGGATAAAAGCTACCCCGGGGATAACAGGCTTATCTCCCCCAAGAGTCCACATCGACGGGGAGGTTTGGCACCTCGATGTCGGCTCATCGCATCCTGGGGCTGTAGTCGGTCCCAAGGGTTGGGCTGTTCGCCCATTAAAGCGGTACGCGAGCTGGGTTCAGAACGTCGTGAGACAGTTCGGTCCCTATCCGTCGTGGGCGCAGGAAATTTGAGAGGAGCTGTCCTTAGTACGAGAGGACCGGGATGGACGCACCGCTGGTGTACCAGTTGTCTTGCCAAAGGCATCGCTGGGTAGCTATGTGCGGAAGGGATAAGTGCTGAAAGCATCTAAGCATGAAGCCCCCCTCAAGATGAGATTTCCCATCACATTTGTGAGTAAGAACCCTGAAAGATGATCAGGTTGATAGGTCTGAGGTGGAAGCGCGGTGACGTGTGGAGCTGACAGATACTAATCGTTCGAGGACTTAACCACAGTCTAACTAAGCGTAAGTTGCACGTGAATCTTGTTATCAAACGTTATTCAGTTTTGAAAGAATAACTTCTTTCAAAAAAAGCTTGAAATCTTCGGATTTCATAGTATAATAATTTTTGTCACTATGTCTGGTGATGATGGCAAAGAGGTCACACCCGTTCCCATGCCGAACACGGAAGTTAAGCTCTTTAGCGCCGATGGTAGTTGGGGGTTTCCCCCTGTGAGAGTAGGACGTTGCCAGGCTGGTGAAAATTATTATTCCGCAGTAGCTCAGTGGTAGAGCTATCGGCTGTTAACCGATCGGTCGTAGGTTCGAGTCCTACCTGCGGAGCCATTTTGGAGAGCTGTCCGAGTGGCCGAAGGAGCACGATTGGAAATCGTGTAGGCGGTAACCCGTCTCAAGGGTTCGAATCCCTTGCTCTCCGCCACAACTTTATGGCCCGTTGGTCAAGCGGTTAAGACACCGCCCTTTCACGGCGGTAACACGGGTTCGAATCCCGTACGGGTCACCAACATATTTTCGCTGCGGAGGATTAGCTCAGCTGGGAGAGCATCTGCCTTACAAGCAGAGGGTCGGCGGTTCGAGCCCGTCATCCTCCACCATGAAAATTTAAAGCAGCAGCGTAACGATCAAGCAGGTTTAACACCAACTTATCGGGACGAAAAAGATTACCTTATTATTATCGCGGGGTGGAGCAGTCTGGTAGCTCGTCGGGCTCATAACCCGAAGGTCGCAGGTTCAAATCCTGTCCCCGCAACCAAATGGTCCCGTGGTGTAGCGGTTAACATGCCTGCCTGTCACGCAGGAGATCGCCGGTTCGATCCCGGTCGGGACCGCCATTTTTATAAAGGCTTGGTAGCTCAGTCGGTAGAGCAAAGGACTGAAAATCCTTGTGTCGGCGGTTCGATTCCGTCCCAAGCCACCATTTACACTTATATGCCGGTGTAGCTCAATTGGTAGAGCAACTGACTTGTAATCAGTAGGTTGGGGGTTCAAGTCCTCTTGCCGGCACCACTGAAATGTGGAGGGGTAGCGAAGTGGCTAAACGCGGCGGACTGTAAATCCGCTCCCTCAGGGTTCGGCGGTTCGAATCCGTCCCCCTCCACCATTTTTAAAAAAGAATACAGGGGTATAGTTTAAAGGTAGAACAGAGGTCTCCAAAACCTCCGGTGTGGGTTCGAGTCCTACTACCCCTGCCAATTTAATTAATCTTATATAGTATAATGGCGGCTGTGGCGAAGTGGTTAACGCACCAGATTGTGGCTCTGGCATTCGTGGGTTCGATTCCCATCAGTCGCCCCTTTTTACTTAATAGGGTTTTTATTTTTGTTTTGGGCTATAGCCAAGCGGTAAGGCAACGGACTTTGACTCCGTCATGCGCTGGTTCGAATCCAGCTAGCCCAGCCATTTTCACTTTAACAGTCATCTTTGTGCACCAGCTGCATAAGATACAATTACAGCGAGTGCGGAAGTAGTTCAGTGGTAGAACACCACCTTGCCAAGGTGGGGGTCGCGGGTTCGAATCCCGTCTTCCGCTCCAGAATCTTAAGGCGGCATAGCCAAGTGGTAAGGCAGAGGTCTGCAAAACCTTTATCCCCGGTTCAAATCCGGGTGTCGCCTCCAATTTTTATGAACTCACCCTTAGCCGGGGTGGCGGAACTGGCAGACGCACAGGACTTAAAATCCTGCGGTAGGTGACTACCGTACCGGTTCGATTCCGGTCCTCGGCATCAACCAGTATCCAGTTCGAAAAAATGATCAATTTGCCGGTGTGGCGGAATTGGCAGACGCGCACGACTCAAAATCGTGTTCCTCTGGAGTGTCGGTTCGACCCCGACCACCGGTATCTATAACTACATGAAAACGAGTAAAGTCAATGCTTTGAGCAATCATAGCGTTGGCTTTTTTTGTTTTATCTGAACGCTGATTGTGTGAACAAGTACATTCGCCCACCTACCTGCATATAATGCTTTCATATGCACTGAAAGGGTGGAGAAGAATGTATTATTATCCGAATTACTGGTATCCAAATCCTTATTATCATCAGGTTCATGCACCGATGAACAGGTATTACAGAGAACCGGCCTATTGGAATTATCCAGGCAGCTACCCCTCTGAAATGAGTGATTACAGACTTTCATTAATGGATTATGGAGCAGAGCCGTTTGTTGTTAATATTAATGAAGCAACACTGCAGAATAATACTTTCCGGACGGCCTTATGGACAGGAACTCATCTGCAGCTTACATTGATGAGCATTAATCCGGGCGAAGATATCGGTTTGGAGATGCATCCTGATGTTGATCAGTTCCTGCGGGTTGAAGAGGGGCAGGGGATTGTTCAGATGGGCAAGAGCAAGGACCAATTGCCTTTCGTGAGAAACGTCTATGATGATTCAGCGATCTTCATACCTGCTGGAACATGGCACAATGTCACCAATACTGGAAAGTCTCCGCTGAAACTTTATTCAATCTATGCTCCTCCAAACCATCCGTTTGGTACGGTTCATGAAACGAAAGCGGCTGCAGAGGCTGCTGAAGAAGGCTACGGCAAAAATGGCGGGAAAACGGTGATTGATGGCAAGACTCCGGACGAATGGGTAAAGCACACGGAGTTTTTGGTGAAGGAAGGGCTTGAGGATGTGCAAAGAGGGATCAATGCGGTTCACATTCTTCAGGAGTTTATTTTGATGGGCGTGCTTGTAGGGAAAGGATACACTCCTGAGAAAGCATATGAAACAGTGGAAGAGTGGGAGCGTACGGGAGAGTCCAAGCTTCTGCAGCAGAGCAAAAAATTAGGGGGCCAAAGCGTATAGTGAGTGGTGTACCCCGGAGTATTAGTCACAATTCAGCAATGAGGAAGAACCTGGAGCTCACCAGGTTCTTTTTTTTGTTGAAGATATTTATTACACCAGCTGCCCAAAATGCCTCGTATCCGCGCATTTCTTAAGCATTAATATGATTTTTGAACTGTCATACAAAAAAAGGACAAGCCTTTCTCCCCACATCTAGTCAAAATAGTGCACCTTCTTCGTCAATACAGTATCCCCTTTTTAGTAAGCGCTATCATTATAATAAAAGAAAGCGATTACAAACTAAGGGTGGTGAGACGGTTGGAAACGAAAATTCAAACGGGGCCTGTGAGCACGAAGGCTCAGATGCAGACCGTTCCTAAGAAGAAGTTTAAGGTGAAGAGCCTGCTTGTATATGGCGCCTTTGTTGGTCCGGCGCTGCTGTTCTTCCTAGTGATCCAGATACTGCCGTTCATAATGGGGCTTTATTATTCGTTTACTTCATGGAATGGAGTCAGTTCGGCTGTTGAGTGGGTAGGTTTGGAGAACTACCTGAAGATCTTTACGAACGATCCGGCCTTTTTTAATTCTTTCCTTTTTACAACGAAGTTTATGTTTGCGGCTGTCATTATCAGTAATGTGATTGGGTTTGCTTTTGCACTGATGCTGAATGCAGCGCTTAAGACGAAGAATGTTCTGCGGACTGTCTTTTTCCTTCCGAACGTCATCGGGGGATTGTTGCTCGGGTTTATCTGGCAGTTCATTTTTGTAAAGGGTTTTGCATCACTCGGAAATTTAACGGGTCTTGAGTTTTTCAAAATGCCTTGGCTCGGCGATGAGACGACAGCGTTTTGGGGAATCGTCATCGTGTTTGCCTGGCAGACGAGCGGCTATATGATGGTCATCTACATTGCAGCTCTTCAGGGAGTGGATACTTCCCTGCTTGAGGCGGCGAAAATGGACGGAGCATCTGCTTGGACGCTATTGACGAAGATTATTGTTCCGCTGATTCTTCCGGCGTTTACGATTTGTTTGTTCCTTACAATATCAATGGCGTTTAAAATTTTCGATCTAAATATTTCTCTTACAGGCGGCGGGCCGTTCAACTCGACTCAGTCTGTAGCGATTAATATTTATCAGGAAGCCTTCCAGAATAACCGTTACGGTCTTGGTACGGCGAAGTCGATTCTGTTCTTTGTGGTTGTTGCCATCTTTACAACCGTACAGGTAATGATGACGAAGAAGCGGGAGGTTGAGGCGTAATGGGCAACCGGTATACAGGCAGAACATTTGTCCTCGAGATCATAGCAATCGCAATTGCGCTGATCTTCCTGATTCCGTTTTACTTCGTTCTAGTAAACTCAGTTAAGCCGTTTGCAGCTATCTTAATAGATGCTGCAGCATGGCCGAAGGAATTTATGTTCTCTAACTACGCCAAAGTGTGGGAGGTTATCAACTTCCCGCGGGCTTTCTGGAACTCGCTTATCATCACGGTTTTCAGTAATATTGGGTTAGTGATCATCAGCTCCATGGCTGCGTGGAAAATGGTCCGCACGCCGGGCAGATTCAGCAAAATCCTGTTTGTCCTGTTTGTAGCAGCAATGGTTATTCCGTTCCAGACGGTGATGATTCCGCTGATGAAGCTTGGAGGCATCCTTGGTCTGACAAACAGCATTCCGGGTCTGATTATCATGTATTTCGGATTTGGTGTTCCGCTTTCTTTGTTCCTTTATCACGGGTTTGTGAAAACAGTGCCTGTTGAAATTGAAGAGTCAGCTAAGATTGACGGCTGCAGTGAGTTCGGCGTGTTCTGGAGAATCGTTTTCCCTCTCCTGAAGCCGATCACGGTAACGGTAGTCATTCTGAATACGCTTTGGATCTGGAATGATTACCTGCTTCCATTGCTTGTTCTGCAGGATGCGGAGCTGCGCACGATTCCGCTTGCGGCAAGTTCATTCTTTGCGCAGTACACAAAACAGTGGGATATGGGACTCGCAGCGCTGGTGCTTGGCATTACGCCGGTCGTGATTTTCTTCCTGTTCCTGCAAAAGCACATTATTAAAGGAATCGCATCAGGTTCGATCAAGTAGATATAAAGTTTCTGCAATCTATTGATTTATAGATTGCAGGAATTTATATAAAATAAAAAGATTCAAGGAGGTCAATCCATCAATGAAACGCTTTCTGTTATTATGTATGTCATTCGTTTTCGTATTCGGCATTATGGCGGGCTGTTCGTCTAAAGAATCATCTTCAGGCGGAGATTCAGGCAAGGATTCAAAATCAGGCGATGAAGTGGTAACGCTTAACTTCTTCCAGTTTAAAGTGGAAATTGCTGACCAGCTGCAGGCAATGATTAAAGAATATGAAGCTGAGAATCCAAACATTAAGATTAAACTTGAAACAGTAGGCGGCGGTGCTGACTACGGTGCAGCGCTTAAAGCGAAATTTGCTTCAGGCGAAGAGCCGGATATTTTCAACAACGGCGGTTTTAAAGAGCTTGAGCTCTGGAAAGAAAAGCTTGCTGATCTTTCAGGCGAGCCATGGGTTGAGAACGTTCTTCCTATCGGAAAAGTGCCGATGACAGATGCAGACGGCAAGCTTTACGGAATGCCTGTCAACCTTGAAGGATACGGCTTTGTCTACAACAAAGACCTGTTTGAAAAAGCAGGCATCACTGAGCCTCCTAAAACAATCGATGAACTGAAAGAAGCTGCGAAAAAGCTTGAAGCTAAAAAGATCACTCCATTCTCTGCTGGATACGGCGAGTGGTGGGTAATCGGGCAGCATTTACTGAACATTCCATTTGCACAGCAGGAAGATCCGGAGAAATTTATCGCAGGTCTTTATGACGGTTCAGAGAAATTCACTGATAACGAGCAGTTCAAGCAGTTCAAAGAAGTTCTTGATACAGAGCTCAAATATGCAAATGACAATCCATTAACAACAGACTACAATACACAGGTTACACTTTTCGCTTCTGGCGAAACAGCTATGCTTCAGCAAGGTAACTGGACAGAGAACATGATCACAGAAATCAATCCTGAGATCAACATGGGCTTCCTTCCAATTCCAATCAGCAATGATGAGAATGCGAACAGCCTTCCAGTCGGCGTACCGAACAACTGGGTACTGAACAAAAATTCAGAGCACCTTGAAGAAGCGAAAGCATTCTTAAACTGGATGGTTTCATCTGAAACAGGCAAACGCTTCATCACAGAAGAGTTCGCATTCATCCCGGCATTCGATAACATCGAGCCTGCTGGACTTGGCGATCTTGGAACATCAATTCTTGATTACTCTAAAGAAGAGAAAACAATCCCTTGGACTTGGTTCAAATGGCCGGACGGGGCGAATAAAGAATTCGCTGCTGCCATGCAGGAATATGCTGCAGGCAAAATCGACTATGACACAATGCTTGAGCGCTTCCAGACTTCATGGGATAACTTGAAGTAATAGACTGATAGAGAAAGCATGCCCTCATGGGTGTGCTTTTTTTCATCCTTTTGCAATCCCCCCCAAGGTATTTGAAGGAAGATTCTAAAAAGTGCTTTCAAGCCTATGAAACTGGCTATATACTATAGAATAAGCTAGTCCCTGGAGGTCAGACCCCATGCTGAAACGAAGCATCCGCAACAAATTGATTGTTCTTCTGATGATTACGACCATCGTGCCGTTCGGCAGTTCCATTTTAATTACGTATTTATATACAAAAGAATCGCTTGAAGACCAGGTTGTGAAAGAAAGCAGCAACCTGCTGTACCAGGGGAAAATAAACCTTGAAAGCTATTTGAATGAGCTGAACGGTCTTACACTCTCCCTGTACAACAACCCGGATTTTATTAACTACCTCAGAGCGCCCGATGATAAAAATGACTATCAGAATGTCGGTGTTGTGAAAAATATTATGCAGACCATTCTCTACACAGGAGATACGATCAACGAGGTGAAAATTTCGTTTGCCAAAGATGACAGGGTGATTTCTGCTACTAAGCGTTCGACTGTAGTCTTTTCAACGAGTATTGAAGATGAAAAAAGTGAGGCCTTCAACAGTGCTGAGCGCAGCCCCTACAACCTGTATATCGAGCCCATGTACGCAAGCCATGAGGACAGCCCAAGAAGGGGAAGGGACATCGTGATGATGCACAGGGCGCTTACGAATGTGCCCGGAAGCGATGTACTTGGATACATCACTCTTGGCATTTCGCCTGATACGATCATTGATATGAGCCGGAATCTGTACAACCGGGAATCAGAGGAGTTTTTCCTCCTGTCATCAGAGGGGAAGATGATTTACAGTTCAAACGCCGAGATCCCGGACGGTTCCAATCAAAAGTGGATTGAGAGCGTGATGGATGCAGACACTGCATCAGGCACGTTTGAGTGGCAGGAGGATTCTTTTAACGGAGTGATGATGTACGACAGGCTTTCTGAATCGTCCGGAGGCTGGATCCTGGTCAAGCGGGTGCCGTTTCATATCCTTTATGACAGCGCATACAGTGTCGCTAAAATCAATATTCTTTTTGGTGTGATCGGTTTGTCGCTTGTGGTGCTTGCTGTTCTGTTCGTTTCCTTTAAGATGACGTCCCCGATCAGAATTCTGCTTCAGAATATTGAACAGGTTGAAAAAGGGAACATGAAGATTGCCTCGCAGTCCTTCGGATCAGATGAAATCGGGATTCTCGGCTCCCGTTTTCAGCAGATGATCGAGCGGATCAATCAGCTGATTACGAGGGAATACAAGCTTGAGCTTGAAAATAAGACAAACCAAATTAAAGTGCTGCAGTCTCAGATTAATCCGCATTTCCTTTATAATGCGCTGCAGTCGATCGGAACGGTTGCCCTTAAAAATAACGTCCCGCAAATCTATTCCCTGATTACCCACCTGTCAAAGATCATGAGATACGGGATGAATATGGAGGAGGATCTTGTTCCTCTGAGGAAAGAAATTACCTACACCAATGCCTTTCTTTTCCTGCAAAAAGAGCGGTTTGGCGAGCATTTGCAGGTGCATGTTGAGGTTGATGAGGATGTCCAGGATATTCTTGTGCCGAAAATGATTCTGCAGCCCGTGATTGAAAACTACTTTAAGCATGGCTTTGATATCCGCGACGGGATTGGAAGCATCGAGCTGAAGTGCTTCAGGGACGATGATGAACTGGTCATGAAAATCAGCGACAACGGCATTGGCGTCACGCCGAAGAGGCTGAATGAAATACATGAGCATTTCCGAGCAGACGCACTGAATAAAAAGGGCCCGGGGACAAATATAGGCCTAAAAAACGTCTATTCGCGGCTGAAGCTATATTATGATCACAAAGCAAAGCTTTTTCTGGAAAATAAAGAGGATGGCGGCTTCATGGTGACGATGAGGCTTCCGGTCCTGCAGGAGGGTGAGACGGGTGAAAGCGATCATAGTTGATGATGAAAAGCATGTAAGGGAAGGGCTCATGCTGCTCGCTGACTGGAAAAAGCACGGGATTGATCTCATTATGGAAGCGGAAGACGGCGAAGAGGCTGCAGCGCTCATTAAAGAACACAATCCTGAAATTATTTTTACAGATATGAGAATGCCAAGGCGCGACGGAATCAGTCTGTTAAAATGGCTGCATGCCGAGAACACGGCAAGCAAAACCATCGTCGTGAGCGGATATGATGATTTTGAGTACATGAGGCATGCTATCACCTATAAGAGCTTCGATTATATATTAAAGCCGATTGAGCCTGATGTGCTGAACGAGACGCTTGAGCGGGCTGTTCATGAATGGCGGGAACAGGCGAAATCAAAGTCTGCCCACGATGAGGAGAGCCGTGTCATCAATGAAGTCAGGCCCCTCTATTGGGATCAGCTTTTTTCAGGGCTTTGTCTGAAAAAAGAACTCTCAAAGGATGCTGAAGAAAACATACAGAAAGAATACGGGGTGCTTTTTTCAAGCGTTCAAAAAACGGCCGCTGTTCTCTCGCTGAAGGCATGTGAAGGAGACCGGGAAGCTGCTGCGGCCTCTATATCCGGCCTGTGCAGCGAGCACTTGAAGGACGGGCTCTGCTTTAAAAACGTGAATAAAGAGGATGAACTTGTTCTGCTTCTATGGAAGGAGAAAAATCCGCTTGCTGCGGCGGAAGAATTCATCAGGCTTGTCAAACAGAAGCTTAAGCTGAACGTTCTTGCTGCAGCTGGCAGCACCGGTTTTCAGCTGAATGAAACCTTTGGTGAGGCGGAGGCGGTTCTCCTTACACATGATCTCCGCCTGAAAAAAACGCTTGCCGCACCAAGGGACAAAGGAGACAAACCGCTGCTTCATCTGTTTGACTTTTCAAATGAGCTGAAGTGGGCGGTGCAGTCAGGCAGTATTCCTCAGACTGAAGCGCAGCTTGTAAAAATATTTGCAAAGCTTGAACAGCAGCATCATCTTTCCCTTGAGCAGATCACGCTGTGGGAAAAACAGTTTGAGCTCCTGCGAAGCAACTGGATCAAGGAATATGAAGTCAGCCACAAGGAAGGCTTTTATTCCGGAAAAGCTTACTGGGATTCAGACGGCGCTTTTTCCATGGCGAAATTTAAGGAAGAAAAAACAAAGGAATTTACAGAGCTTATCACCATTCTTTCGACCGTAAAGTATCAAAAAGAAAAAAACAACATGCAGCAAATCGAAGAATATCTTCAGCAGCATTATCAGGAGGACATTACGCTGCAGGAGATCGCAGACAAATTCTATTTAAGCAGGGAATACATCTCCCGAAAATTCAAGCAGGATTACCAGACAACCCTTACGGACTATTTGACCGGCATCCGTATGGAGAAGGCAAAATCGCTACTTGAAAATCCGTATCTCAAAATCTATGAAGTTGCATACGGCGTCGGCTACCAGAACGAAAAATACTTCAGCAAAGTCTTCAAAAAGTACACAGGCCAGACACCGAACGAATACAGGCAGACGGCAGGCAAGTAAAGGTGTCAGTCCCGCTCCGCTTTAACGCGGTGCGGGACTGACACCAATTTTCGACAAAATTATTCATTTTGTGTTGAAGAATCGTTAAGAATTTGTTAAGATATTTTTATCGCTTCTTCTTGCGGGTGTAGTTTAATGGTAAAACCTCAGCCTTCCAAGCTGATGTCGTGGGTTCGATTCCCATCACCCGCTCCATACATATACAACGCAGTGTTTCGTTTGTCAGAAAAACGGAGCATTGCGTTTTTTCATGTTCAAAAAAACCCCTCCGGAAAAGAGGGATTTACTGTATCACTTTATAATCTCCTGTGCCGCCGTGAATTTGCGTGAACATTTTCGTTAAAGATGATAACATCTCGAGTGCCTGCTCCACGTCCATGCCTGGCCTTAAATAGATCAGATGCAGGGCATTGCGCGTGTTCTCCGTGACTGCCGTCCGCCTGGAGTCAACAAACGGGCTGCCAAACGGTCCGTTTTCATCCGCAGATACAAGTTTGCCGGCCATATTTACTTCCCGTCCGTTGATGGCAAGATAGGAATCATCTGCTGCCCCAACCTTGATTTCAACGGGACCTGACAGTTCATCTGCATCGTAAATGCCAAACGGAATCTGATGCTGCAGCGAAAAGAAGTTATTGAGGTCAACAGCGGAATGAAACGGTTCGAGATACTGCTGCTTTTGGATTCTCCGGTACAGCGCCTCGCTTGAAGGACGGTAGCGCCCCGGATCTGTGCCGAGTTTTTTGAAAATGGCCCGCCACTCTTTAATCGGTTCGAGGTCCTGGACTTTTTTATCTTCCATTTCAAAGAAGATTGATTCCTGGAACAGACGCATTCTGCCTTTCAGCATTTGCGGCGATTCTGATACTTCAATGTTTTTATAGAAGATAACGCCGATTTTAAAACCGGGTACCTCCCGGGTGATTTCGGGACTGATTGAAGTTTCCATTATTTTATCCTCCACATTTTAATGACATTATTTTACCATAGAAGAAGTGACCAATCGAACGGAAAGGAGGGATAGACCATGAATGCAGCCGAATTAAAACAAGATTTAATTGCATACAGCAAAAGCATCGGCATTGATAAAATCGGATTTGCGCAGGCAACCGTTTTTGAAGAACTGAAGCAGCGGCTGATTGTGCACGAGCAAAAGGGCTATATGTCAGGCTTTGAGGAGCCGGATATTGAAAAAAGAACGAACCCGGAATTGCTTGTGCCCGGAGCAAAATCGATTATATCGATTGCCCTTGCGTATCCTTCAAAGCTGAAGGACGCCCCGAGAAGCACGAAGGAAGACAGACGGGGAATTTTCTGCCGGGCATCATGGGGACAGGATTATCATGATGTGCTGAGAGACAGGCTGAGGAAGCTTGAAGCCTATATCCTTGAAAAGCTGCCGGATGCAGAGCTCAAGTCCATGGTTGATACCGGCGAATTGTCTGACCGTGCGGCCGCCGAGAGAGCGGGAATCGGGTGGAGCGGAAAAAACTGCGCCATTATTACACCAGAATTCGGTTCTTATGTCTACCTTGGCGAAATCATCACGAATATTGCCCTCCCTCCTGATACACCGATGGAGGACCGGTGCGGCAGCTGCACGATTTGTGTGGATGCATGCCCGACAGGTGCCCTTGTTCAGGGCGGCCAGCTTGATTCATCCAAATGCATTGCTTTTTTAACTCAGACAAAAGGGTTTCTTGAAGAAAGATACCGCAAGAAGCTTGGAAACCGACTGTACGGATGCGATACGTGCCAGACAGTCTGTCCGGAGAATAAAGGCAAGGACTTTCATCTGCATGCCGAAATGGAGCCGGACCCGGAAATTGCAAAGCCGAAGCTGAAACCGCTGCTTACGATGAGCAACCGCGAATTTAAAGAGAAGTTCGGTCATGTGTCAGGTTCCTGGCGCGGGAAAAAACCGATCCAGCGCAATGCGATCATTGCTCTTGCTCATTTTAAAGATTCAACGGCGGTTCCTGAATTAACGTCCTTGATGCAAAAAGATCCCCGCCCTGTGATCCGGGGAACGGCAGCCTGGGCACTGGGTGTTATCGGTGAAAAAACGAGTCTCCCTGATTTGGAGAAAGCTCTTCAGCAAGAACAGGACGAAGAGGCGCGAGCGGAAATGGAAAAAGGGCTAGCGCTTCTTCAGCAGTAGAGTTCATACTTCCCTCCCGGTTTTCATAGAGTCTTACTAATGACACTTATGGCGGTGAGGCGTATATGAAAAAGGAACTTGCGGCTGCAGTAAAGAGCAAATTGGAGATGCTGGTCAACAATAGAAGTGCAAGGGATCTTCATCTTATCGAAGACAGTGAAACGCTGCTTAGAAAAAAGCAGATTCTAAAAGACCGGGAAGTGGAGCTTCTTAAAGGCAGAGCGGATGTGCAGGTGCTTCAGGTTGAGAACGTCACAGCCGAAGAAATGCACGTGACGTACAAGTGCCACTTTAAATATTTTCATAACGATCGGAAATCGTTCTATATGGAAGAAAAAACCGAAGACCGGATAGCCATTTTTCAAAATGGCATGATTGTCAGCGATGATAAGATTGAAGTGAACCGCGAAGATGAGACAGATGAAAACAGGGAAGACGAGTCAGATGAGCGGGTTCCGTTCCGGTATGACAGGCTCGCTGCGGTTCAGTATGCAGAGAGATGGTGGAACACGCACAATCCGAAGTATAAAAACTTTGATGTGAACTGCACGAACTATGTCTCTCAATGTCTGCGGGCAGGAGGAGCACCGATGCGCGGCTATCCCGGGCGCTCAGCCGGGTGGTGGATGCAAAACAGCAACTGGAGCTACAGCTGGACCGTTGCCCATTCCCTTACGATGCATCTCGGACATTCGAAAACAGGGCTGCGCGCATCAAGAGTCTACAAACCTGAAGCTCTCATGCCCGGCGATGTGATTTGCTATGACTTTCAGGGCGATGGCAGATTTGACCATACAACGATTGTTGTGGCAAAAGATAAATCAAACATGCCTCTGGTCAACGCCAATACGTACAACAGCAGAATGCGCTACTGGGATTATGAAGATTCCACTGCCTACACGCCAAACATCGCGTACAGATTTTATCATATAGAAGATGATGCAGGCTCAAAGAAACAATAATGAAGTGGTATAATAAAGGCAACAGATTTAGATGAGGTGAAAATAAGTGGCTTTACATGTCGTACTCTACCAGCCGGAGATCCCGGCTAACACAGGAAACATCGCACGCACCTGCGCGGCAACCAACACCGTTCTGCATTTGATCCGTCCGCTTGGATTTTCAACAGACGACAAAATGCTGAAGCGTGCAGGACTTGATTACTGGGAATTCGTCACCGTCGTGTATCACGATTCTCTCGACGAACTATTTGAAGCATATCCTGAAGGGGATTTCTACTTTATCTCGAAATTCGGCGAACAGCCCCATACAACCTTCGACTACAGCAGCGTGGAAAAAGACACGTTCTTTGTGTTCGGAAAAGAAACAACCGGCCTGCCGAAGGATCTCATTGCAGCCAACATGGAAAAATGCCTGCGCCTGCCAATGACGGGCAACGTGCGCTCCCTTAACTTATCCAACACCGCTGCGATTTTGATCTATGAGGCATTGAGACAGCAGAATTATCCGGGGTTACTAAAAAAAACGACCTAAGTGGTCGTTTTTTTTATATTATTTTTTCACGCCTGGCTTATCATTGTACCCTGCAGTAAATATAGAAACTAAAAATGTAATGCATACCCCTAGCACTAATGCTGTTTTCATCGCGGCAATTCCTCCCTTTTATGTAAATGATGACCCTTACATAGATAGTCTCATTATAGCTTATCCCTATAGGCATGTGAATAAAAATGGGGGGATTTTGTGAAATATCTTTACGAAAAGCGGAGCCGACTGGGCAGGCCTGGCAGTCAGATGAAAAATACCTAAATCCTTCTCTGACCTTCGGAGCTGAGCAAGGCGCTTCCGCTTTTCGAAATAAATTATAGAATGTTAAGGGACATCCTCGCATAAAGTGTATTAATCGCGCTCAAGTATCACCAATGATGGAGGAGGTCCTTATGGATATCTTAAAAAAAATTGAAAAGTACAGAGAAGATGAACAGCGACTGAAGTGGGAAGGAACCTTCGTTGAGTATTTAGAGATGCTGAAAGAGAAACCATGGGTTGCACAATCGGCTCATTCACGAGTTTACAATATGATCAAAGATGCCGGTATAGAGGAAGAAAACGGGTCAAAGCGCTATAAGTTCTTTGATCATAAACTGTTTGGGCTTGAAGATTCTCTTGAACGCCTTGTGGAGGAGTACTTCCATCCTGCTGCCAAACGGCTGGATGTCCGCAAGCGGATCCTGCTGCTGATGGGGCCGGTCAGCGGCGGTAAGTCCACGCTTGTGACGATGCTGAAGAGAGGTCTTGAATCGTATTCCCTTACTGACCGCGGTGCTGTTTATGCCATTAAAGGCTGCCCGATGCACGAGGATCCTCTGCATTTAATTCCCCATCATCTGAGAGAAGACTTCTTTGACGAATACGGCATCCGGATCGAAGGGAATCTTTCGCCTTTGAACCTGATGAGGCTTGAGCAGGAGTACGGCGGACGGATTGAAGATGTGATAATTGAGCGGATCTTTTTCTCTGAAGACAAACGGACGGGAATTGGAACGTTCAGCCCATCTGATCCAAAATCCCAGGACATTGCTGATTTAACAGGAAGCATTGACTTTTCGACGATTGCGGAATTCGGGTCAGAGTCTGATCCGCGCGCGTACCGATTTGACGGGGAGCTGAACAAAGCCAACCGCGGAATGATGGAATTCCAGGAGATGCTGAAGTGTGACGAGAAATTCCTCTGGCATCTGCTTTCTCTGACACAGGAAGGCAATTTTAAAGCGGGAAGATTTGCCCTCATTTCCGCTGATGAGCTGATTGTGGCGCACACGAATGAAACGGAGTACCGTTCGTTTATTTCAAACAAGAAGAATGAGGCGCTGCATTCACGGATTATCGTCATGCCTGTGCCATATAACCTGAGGGTCTCTGAAGAAGAGAGAATCTATGAAAAAATGATTATGGAAAGTGATGTTTCAAATGTTCATATTGCACCGCATACGATGCGGGTTGCTGCGATGTTTACCATATTAACAAGAATGAAGGATCCAAAGCGCGGCGACATCGATCTTGTGAAGAAAATGCGCCTGTATGACGGTGAGAATGTGGAAGGCTACAACACAGTCGATGTGGAAGAGCTGCAGAAGGAGCATGTGGATGAGGGCATGAGCGGAATCGATCCGCGGTATGTCATCAACCGGATTTCCTCTACTATTATCCGAAAAGAAATTCCGTCGATTAATGCGCTGGATGTCCTCAGATCGCTGAAAGAGGGGCTGGATCAGCACGCATCGATTTCAAATGAAGACCGCGAGCGGTACTTGAACTTCATCTCTGTTGCGAGAAAAGAGTATGATGATCTTGCGAAAAAAGAAGTGCAAAAAGCGTTCGTCTACTCGTACGAAGAGTCTGCCAAAACATTGATGGATAACTACCTCGACAACGTGGAAGCTTACTGCAACAAAAATAAAATCCGCGATCCGCTGACTGGCGAGGAGATGAATCCGGACGACAAGCTCATGCGCTCAATTGAAGAGCAGATCGGCATTTCCGAAAATGCGAAAAAGGCGTTCCGTGAAGAGATTCTTATCCGGATTTCAGCTTATGCCCGCAAAGGAAAACGATTTGATTACAATTCACATGAACGCCTACGTGAAGCGATCCAGAAAAAGCTGTTTGCCGATCTGAAGGATGTAGTCAAGATTACAACATCTTCGAAAACGCCGGATGAGCAGCAGCTGAAGAAAATCAATGAAGTTGTTAAGAGACTGATTGATGAGCATGGCTACAATTCTACGTCTGCAAATGATCTGCTGCGGTATGTAGGAAGTCTCTTAAACCGATAACGGGAAAAGCCGGGCATGGGAGTCCGGCTTTTCATCTTTAAAAAGAGAAAAGAGGATGCAGCCAATATGTTTCAACTTTTCCTCTGACGGGAAAACTAGAAGCATCGGAGGTGGTTTTCATGACAAAGAAGACTGAGACGGAAACAGAAAACGGCACAATGGTGCGCGACATGAAGGATCTGGTTGAGCACTCCAAAATTATGGAACATATGAAAACAAATAAAGAACTTGAGAAGGAAGGCAAAAGGCCTGATCCGGTTCAGCACAAAGAAGACAAATAGAACTCTCTGACACATTTGTGCCAGAGAGTTTTTTTCTGTCTTTTATCTCGCTCATTCCGATCAGTTTACAAAAATATGCAGGAAGATACAGACGGAATCCCTGAAGCAGGCGATCGTTCTGAATAGTGACAAGGTGTATGTAAATAATTATGCATCATGAGACTTGTCTATTTTTAACAGGGCCAAGCCTAATTTTCTAAATTATTTGTCAATTATCTCTTTTTTCAGCATAGGATAGAGTAATCTAAACAACACCGGAAATCGACCCAAAGCTATAGTATGTATATAGGTGCAGTTTGGTGAAGAATCATTCCAAAATAATTTTTGGAGGGGGAGAGTAGAAGATGAGTATAGGAAATGGGCGCAACTTTGTCATTTCGAATGAAGATTGGTCCCTCCACCGCAAAGGCCATGATGATCAGAAACGTCACCAGGAGAAGGTTCAGGAAGCGATTAAGAGCAATTTGCCTGACTTGATTACAGAAGAAAATATCGTGATGTCAAACGGCAAAGATGTAGTGAAAATTCCGATCAGGTCACTGGATGAATATAAAATCAGATACAATTATGATAAAAACAAACATGTCGGCCAGGGGGACGGGGAAAGCAAGGTCGGGGATGTTGTTGCACGCGACGGTTCCCCGCAAAACGCGAACGGTCCGGGCAAAGGTCAGGGCGCAGGAGACCAGGCGGGCGAAGATTACTACGAAGCAGAGGTCAGCATGCTGGAGCTTGAAGAGGCTCTTTTCAGCGAACTTGCGCTGCCTAATTTGAAGAGAAAAGAAATGGATCAGATAATTGTAGAAAATATCGAGTTCAATGATATTCGAAGAACAGGGCTGATGGGGAATATCGATAAGAAACGAACCATGCTTTCTGCGTATAAACGGAATGCGATGTCCGGCGCACCGAAGTTTCATCCGATTTACCCGGAGGATCTGAAATTTAAAACGTGGAATGAAGTATCAAAGCCCGAATCCCGTGCCGTTGTCATCGCGATGATGGATACAAGCGGCTCGATGGGAATCTGGGAGAAGTATATGGCCAGGAGCTTTTTCTTCTGGATGACAAGATTTCTCCGCTCGAAGTATGAGAAGGTGGACATTGAATTCATCGCCCATCATACAGAAGCGAAGGTTGTTTCAGAGGATGATTTCTTTTCTAAAGGGGAAAGCGGAGGGACCATTTGTTCATCTGCCTACCGGAAAGCACTTGAGATCATTGAAGAGAAGTATCAGCCAAGCCGCTATAATATTTACCCTTTTCACTTTTCAGACGGTGATAATCTGACTTCCGACAACGCCCGCTGCGTAAAGCTTGTGGGTGACCTGATGAAGGTTTCCAATATGTTCGGCTACGGGGAAGTCAATCAGTACAACCGCCACTCTACTCTCATGTCCGCTTATAAAAATATCTCTGATGAACGTTTCCGCCACTATATCCTCAAGCAAAAAGCCGATGTGTTTCACGCGATGAAAGGCTTCTTCAGAAAAGAAGAAGAGCAGATGTATGCATAAAAAAGAGGACGAAACCCGTCTTCTTTTTTTGTCCCAATTTTTGTATAAATTCCTCACTGTGAAAAATAATACTCATGGCGGCACTTACAGACGTAAGCTGGCAGATGTATTTATTAAAAGGAGGAATGGTTATGAAAAAGAAGTGGTTTGGGATCTTGATGATTCTCACGATGGTCCTTTCGTTTTCGACAGGTGCGTTTGCAGCTGAAAAAGGCGGGGAAGACAAGAAAGACATTGTCGATACAGCGGCAGCAGCAGGAGATTTTAAAATACTGGCGGCAGCACTGGAAAAAGCGGGTTTGGTCAGCACCCTGAAGGAAGCAGGACCATACACAGTATTTGCTCCTACAGATCAGGCATTCGAAAAGCTTCTGAAGGACTTGAATATTACAGCGGAGGAGTTACTGAACAGAGAAGATTTAAAAGATATTCTTCTATACCACGTTCTCTCCGGAAAGGTTCTTTCAAGTGATCTGAAAGACGGAATGAAAGCAAAAACACTTTCAGGAAAAGAAGTGACAATTACTCTCGATCCTGTTAAGGTGAACAATTCCACTGTTGTAAAACCGGATATTGAGGCTTCTAACGGAGTTATTCATGTCATTGATACGGTTTTGATTCCATAGGGACAGGCATATAGTCGCCAAAGCATTTCTTCTAATAGGAGAAGTGCTTTTTATTTTGGACTGGCTCCAAAAACATCTTCCCAAATTCTTGAAATCTAGGTAAAATAGGATAGTCCATAACACATAGATAACGGAGGAAGACATGTCAGTCTACGTTCATAGAAAAGAAGAAATTTATTTTATATTGCTGCTTTTAGTTACAATCCCAATGTACTTATTGTTTATTTTCACAGGTGTAGGACTCCTGATTCTGCTTCCTTTTATCCTTATTCCTCTGATTGCCCACTGGATCAATACAGGCATCATTCGAGGGAACGGTGTAAAGGTGACAGAAAAGCAGTTTCCCGAAATCCATGCAAGGGTGAAGGAAATCGCTGAGGTCATGCAGGTGAAAAAGCTGCCGGATGTTTTTATTGTTCAAAGAGACGGTATGCTGAATGCATTTGCCACCCGTTTCTTCGGTAAAAACATGGTGACTCTCTACTCTGGAATAGCCGATTTGCATGTGAATGGTGCACAAAAGGAGCTTGATTTTGTCATTGCGCATGAGCTTGCCCATGTTAAAAGAAATCATGTGATGAAAAATTTCCTTGTGTTATTTGGAAATTGGATTCCGTTTCTCGGAAGTGCATACTCAAGAGCCTGCGAATATACTTGTGATGCGATGGCACATGCATGTACAGAGGATTTGGAAGCTTCAAAGCGCGCACTCACGATTCTTGCCGCAGGACCTGAGCTATACAAACATGTGAATGAAGAAGCCTATCTGGAAGACAGCAGCAGGGAGAAACATTTCTTCGTCTGGTTCAGCGAAAAAATCTCAACGCATCCTGTTCTGCCAAAGAGAATATTCCGTCTTAATCAGGTATTTGGCGGAACGAATCCTGCTGTATCGTTTAAAACGACCGCTCTTTTTAAAGCAGGTCTGGCCGGCGCCTTTGTACTTGTTCTCATTCTTGGAGCGGGCGGGGCAGTTCTAATCAGTTTTCTTTCCACCACGAGTCTTTACAGCGACTTCGTTCTTGACAGCGAGGGAACAACCGAGCTGATGGCAGCTGCTTCTGAAAATGACTATGACCAGGCTCGGGAACTGATTGAGCAGGGAGAGGACGTCAATGTTCAGGATGAGTCCGGCATGACAGCCCTCATGTATGCCGTTTATGCAACCTATGACCTTGAGTTTGAAGAAGAAGCAGAAAGCTATGATGAAATGATTGCCCTGCTTCTTGAAAACGGAGTAGATCCGGACCTGATGTCGGATGAAGGAGACATTGCCACTGTGGATATCATCTCACTTGGGAACATTGATCTCGCAAACCTTCTGATTGAAAAAGGTGCAGACATCCATCAGGAAGACGGCTACGGACAAACACCGCTGACCATGGCAGTACACCAGGAAGATTCAGACATGGTTCAGCTTCTGATTGATGCCGGAGCCGATCCGTTTTATGTCACAAGTGAAAATGAATCGGCCCAGTCCATTGCAGAGGATGCCGATTTGACTGAAATTACGGCTCTTTTATATCAATAGACTGTTAGATTCATATAGAAAAATTGGAGTGCAAATCGCAGAGGATTTGTGCTCTTTTTTGTGGGAAATGCGCGGGGAATAACAATTATACAGAGCAATCGTACCCTGAGAAACTGTAAAACGATCTGAGAGGGTAAGCAAGGGGTTGAATCGTACCCTCGGAAACCGTAAAACGATCTGGGAGGGTAAGCAAGGGGTTGAATCGTACCCTGCGAAACCGTAAAACGATCTGGGAGGGTAAGCAAGGGGTTGAATCGTACCCTGGGAAACCGTAAAACGATCTGGGAGGGTAAGCAAGGGGTTGAATCGTACCCTGCGAAACCGTAAAACGATCTGAGAGGGTAAGCAAGGGGTTGAATCGTACCCTGCGAAACTGTAAAACAATCTGGGAGGGTAAGCAAAAATTTGAATCGTACCCTTTAAAACCGTAAAACGATTTGGAAGGATAAGAAAAGAACATTTACTCCCCACACTCCACATTGAAAAATTCTCCAAAGCTCGGATAAGAACACTTACTCCCACCACTTCACACCGGAAAGTGTTGCAAACCTCGGATAAGAACATTTACTCCCCACACTCCACATTGAAAAATGCTCTAAAGCCCGGAATAGAACACTTACTCCCCGCATTCCACTCCAAAAACTGTTCCAAAACTCGTAAACGAACCTCACCATTTTAAAAAGCCAAACGCAAAAAAGACCATCTTCACACAAGACGGCCTTGATCATGTATTCTATTATCTCAAACCTTCAGCAAGCCGCGAAATCCTCTTGCAGCATAGTAGGAATCTGCCCCGTTATGGTACAAGAATACATGACCATAGCGGTAATCGCAGAATAAGGCGCCGCCGAGGTCTCGGATATCAGCCGGTGTCTGGATCCAGCTTGATGTTTTTCTGTCGAAAGGCCCAAGTTCCTGCAGGCTGCGGTACTGCTCTTCGTCTAATACTTCTATACCCATGGCAGCTGCAAGATCCATGATGCTGTTTTCTGGTTTGTTCTTTTTGCGTGCATCAAGAGCTTTGCGGTCATAACACAGACTTCTTCGACCTGTTGGACTTTCAGCTGAGCAGTCACAGAAATGGAACTCCCCATCCTCAAACCCAATTACATCGGGCTCTCCGCCTGTTCGTTCCATTTCATGCAGCGACCACATTTTTTCAGGGTTTGCAGTCAGCTTTTCCTGAACGGCTGCCCACTGCAGACTGGGATGCCTGTTCATGTTTTTCTCAAAACGTTCAGTCAGAACGTCAAGCAGCGTCCTTTCTTCTTCTTGCGACAATTTCTTTTTCACAGTCTCTGCCATACGGTTTCCTCCTTAATGAGTTCCTGTTTTCAGCTTACAGCAAAAGGACAGGAGAAGTAAATTTTCATTCAAAAAAACACGCCGTTTAAAAAACAGCGTGTTCCAGCATATTACCAGTCCTGCTCCTCTTTTTTCTTATCAGGAGACAGCGGAAATTCAAGATGAATCACAGTCCCTTTGCCAGTTTCGCTCCAAACGCTGATTGTGCCGTTGTGTGCGTGGACGAGCTGTTTGGCAATGGCAAGGCCGAGGCCTGTGCCTTTGGTGGATTCTTCTGTGTTGGTTCCCCTGAAATAGCGGTCAAACAAATTGTTCCGGGTGGCCTCATCCATCCCGACTCCTGTATCTTTTATCAAGATGGAGAAGGAATCGTCTCCTTTTTTCAGGGAGATTTCCACTTCTGTTGAGGGAGGATTATGTTTAAAGGCATTGGCGGCAAGGTTTTCAATTATGCGGTGAAACCACCGTTTGTCGATCGGGTAAAAAATCTCTTCTTCTGAGGACCGGTAATCGATCTCGCGGTCCTGATACATCGGATCGTTCAGGAAATGCACGATGGATCTTCTGATTGTCTCATTCATTTCCTGTTCTTTGATTTCAAGAGGCAGGGCATTGTTTTTCAGTCTGTACGTCAGATTAAAATCTTCGATCAGGGATGTCATGTAGCTTGCTTTGTCTTTCATAATGCCGGCAAACTCCCTGACTTCCTCTTTTGACCAGTCATATTGCTGTGATTCAAGCATATACGCATATCCGTAGAGCGAGCTCAGCGGTGTTTTTAAATCATGGGAAAGGCCGGTAATCCAGTCTTCTCTCTTTTCATCCATCATCGCTCTGTCTTTGTCTTTCTGTATGAGATTAGAGGTCAGGACGTTCAGTGAGTAAATAATGTCATGATAGATTTTAAATGATTTCCTAAGCTTTCCGTTTTGCTTGGAGCTTGCCCGGATGCCCTGTTTGGTCAGAGGCTCGGCGTATTTGCCGGTCGCCAGGTTTTCAAGCCAGAGAATGATATGAAGCAGCGGTTTGCCCAGTTTATTGGAATACCAGAATGAAATCAGGAAAAACAAAACAGCCGTAATAAGAATAAAGACAACCATCCACTTCAGAAGTGAAGTCATAAGAGAATTGTCATACTGCTCATCAGGGAAATATTCTTTATTCGGCGAACCGATAATGTATTTGAATCCGGTTGAAGGATCGGCATAGGTTGAATAGGACGTCTTGTGGTTCCACGGTTCTTTTTTATTGGCCATCACTTCAAAATAGCGGGGAAGCTTCTTGCCTTTGTCATTATAGGAATAAATCAGATTGGACTGTGAATCATAGACGGCGAGCCATGCTTTTTTGCTTGAAAACAGGGTGCGCACTTCTTCTGCGAGATCAGGTTTTCCATCTGCAGGGATGCCGCCTTCCACAAGCTTTGTCATCAGGTGTGCATTTGCGGAGTGTTTGCCGTAAAGAACAATATACGATTCTTTCTCCTGGTTAAGCACCCAGTAGGTCTGGTCATAATGAAATGCTTTGTCAATGTCATCAAAGAAGTTCTTCAAAGAATAGGATGCCGGCACGTTCTCGGGTGTTAAATACGAGTAAACAACCTTGCCTTTTTCATTGATGACCTGCAGCCAGCCGTTCTGGTTTTTAATGGCGTTTTTGGCAGAGTCGTCAAGAGCAATGTCATTTTCTGATGTTTCAAAGATATCCCCGATGTACAGGGGGTCCATCCGTTTTACATCTTTTTCAAGCATGTTTTTAAAATCCTGCGTGATCAAAACCGCCAATGAAATTCCGACAAGGGTCATAAACATAAGAAACCATACAATCATATGAAAAATAAAAAAACGGGTCAGCTTTCCTTTTAAATTCATTGTCTTCGCCCATCATCAACAAATTTATAGCCAAGTCCCCGGATTGTTTTTATGTAGGAGGGCTGGCTTGGATTTTTTTCGATTTTCTCACGGAGCTTGCGAATATGCACCATGACGGTATTGTCATCGACCATATAATGCTCGTTCCAGACATTTTCATAGAGCTGATGCTTTGTAAAAACCCGGTTGGGGTGCTTGCAGAAAAAAATCAGCAGCTGAAAAAGCTGGGCGGAACAGTCAACAGGCTTTTGGTCAACGAACAGTTCTGCCGATGACACATTGACTGTGAAGCGGTCATATTCATAGATTTCCTCAATAGCCGTTTTCTTTGCGGTCTGCGGCATCGTCCGTTTTAAAAGAGCTTTAGCGCGGGCTGCAACCTCAAGAGGATTGAACGGTTTTGTAATGTAATCATCTGCGCCGTAGGCGAAGCCGGAAAGTTTATCAAGGTCACTGCTCTTTGCGCTCAGGAACACAATCGGCGTGTTCGTTTTCTGTTTGATGAGCGGGCATAAATCAAATCCGCTGATATCAGGCAGCATGATATCAAGCACAATCAAATCATATTCCTTTGTTTCAACGGCCTGAAGGGCAGCTGCGCCTGACAGGCATTCATCTATATGTGAAAATCCTTCTTTTTGCATAACGGTCCGGACGAGCTTTAGTATTGCTTCTTCATCGTCCACCAATAATATTTTGCAGTTCTGAAACAACGCATGTCCCCCTTTCTTTCTCTCATTACCATAATGCATTACCGGGTGTTTGTTAAGAAAAATTATTTGGCAGGCGTTTTTCTTTTTTCAGCTGCCCACAAAAGGAACTGTCCAAGAAGTGCCGCTAAAAAGACGGAGGCAACCCACCAGTAATATTCGTTTACAAATGACAATCCAACATGTCTTGAAATCAGAAGCAGACAAGCTGCAGTCGAAACGTACCATAAAAAATTTTTCAAAAGATCCAGCTCCTCAAGCATTTTCATACAGTCTAGCACTCCAAGCTTTCTCTCCCGTTATGAAAACCTTAAAGTTCTCTTAATTGTTAAAAACAGGATATACATACATAACTTAGTCGAAAAAACACATACTAACGAAAAAAAATGCGGTGGTTACATGACCATAAAAGAAGGGTCCATTTCGAGCGTTTTAAAAGAAAACATGGATTATATCGAGTCATTTGCCAAAATCAACGCTGACTTGATCATCCACAGAATTCAATCGTTCCAGCATTCCGGCATCAGCGGGGTCATGCTCAGGATCGAGGGCATTTCCGATGATCTTAAAGTGTATGAATTTATGCTGAAGCCGCTGATTGATTCGCTTGCTGCGAAACAAAAGTACGCATCGGCTGAATTTGTGAAAGAACTGAAGGAGTCGATTCTTGCCATTGATTCCATCAATATCGAAACGAAGTGGGAGAACATCATGCAGGAGCTTCTGAGCGGAAACACAGTCCTGCTGTTTGATCAAATTGCTCTTGGGTTAACTGCAGCAACTGCAGGGGGGGATAAACGGGAAATCTCTGAACCTACCTCCCAAACGGTTATCCGGGGGCCGAAAGACAGTTTTATAGAAGAGATCCGGGTGAATACATCCTTAATCAGAAAACGGCTGAAAAGTGCAGAGCTGTCCCTTGAAAAGCTTGAAGAAGGGAAGTACTCCCATACGAATGTGGAGCTGATGTATTTAAAGGATAAAGTGGATCAAAAAGCGTTGAAGTCTCTAAAAGAAAAACTGGAGATGAAAGATCCCAATATTATTATTGAGTCTGCGTATATTGAAAAGATGATTCAGAACAAGCAGATTACTCCCTTTCCTGTCATCAGCCACACAGAGAGGCCGGATGAAATAGTCACAAATCTTATGGAGGGGAGAATTGCAATATTCGTGGACGGAACGCCGTTTGTTTTATACTGTCCAGTCGAATTCAGAAGCTTTTTCCAAACGACAGAAGATTATTTTCAGCAGTTCAACATCGATAAAATTATGCAGGGCCTTCGCTACTTCGCTTTTTTCCTGTCCCTGTTTGCACCGTCTATTTATATTGGTCTCGTTACCCACCATCAGGCCCTGATTCCAAACAGCCTGCTGCTTAGCCTTTATGCACAGAGAGAGGGAATTCCATTTCCATCTTTGATTGAAGCGCTCTTCATGGAAACCACCTTTGAGATTTTGCGGGAGGCAGGGATCCGGATGCCAAGAGCCATTGGCCAGGCGGTATCAATTGTCGGCGCGCTTGTTATCGGCCAGACAGCTGTTGAAGCGGGTCTTGTGTCGACTGCGGTTGTCATTGTTGTATCGATTACGGCCATTTCAAGCTTTACAACGCCAAATTACAGCCTGGCTACTACCGCAAGGCTGCTGCGTTTTATCTTTATGTTTGTTTCTTATTTTCTCGGATTCTACGGCCTGCTTCTTGCCATGATGGTCCTATTTGGGCATTTGATGAGCTTGAAATCACTTGATAAGCCGTATTTTACCTACCAATCATCAAAAAAAGTCGGGAAGAATGTTCTATGAAAAAGGTGATGATCCTGTTCTGCTGTCTGTTGCTGCTGACAAGCTGCGGAACTCAGCGGGAACTGAATGAGCTGGCCCTGATTCTTTCTTTGGGAGTGGATGTCCACGAGGATACCGGGTATCAGGTGACGATGCAGATCGCAGATCCAAGCGAAATCATTTCCATAACCGGTGCGACAAGCGGAACGACTTCAATTCCGATTGTTAACTACACAGGTGTCGGTCCAACCTTTATAGAAGCACTTGAAAATGCGGCCAGACAAGTATCCCGGACAGCCTTTTATACACATATGGCCCTGGTTGTAGTCGGACAGGATCTTGCAGAAAGAGGGATTTTTCCGGTACTTGATATCCTTGAACGTGAAACGGAGATCCGCGAAAACGTTCCAATTGTTGTCGCCAAACAAGAATCCGCTTTCCACATCCTGAATTCACTGACCATGATCAACAAGCTTCCTGCTTATTCCATAAAGGGGAAGCTTAAAATGAACGAAGAAGGCTTTGGAAATACGATGACGGTCACCATCAAAGATTTTCTCGTGAAAAAAGACAGCGAAGCTTCGTTTCCGATCATCAGCGGCGTCATCTCTCCTCACTATACCGAAAAAACGTCAACTAAAGAAAATCTGGAGCAGGCAGCACCTAAATCGAGTCTTGTGTCAGGACTTGCCGTTTTTGACCACGGCGGCAAATTTCTGTACTGGTTGGAAGATGAGCATAAGCGCAGTGTCCTGTTTTTTGAGAACCGGATTCAGCATACGTTTGTGATGCTTCCTTGTGATGAAGAAAACCAAACCGCCATTAAAGTCATCTATGCAAAAACGAAGAAAGAAACAGCGGTTGAAAAAGGGAAGGCAAAACTGAACATCTCCATCAAAGCCGAGGGAGAGATTGACGGTCTGGGCTGCCCGAATAAGGAGATGACTAAAAAACAAATCATATCAGGCTATGAAAAAGAATTTGAGAAAAAATTGAAGGAAGAAATCGAGGCTGCGGTAAAAGAGGCTCAGGAACAGGAGACAGACATATACGGGTTCAACGATGTGCTATACAGAAGCAAACCGGATCAATGGAAGCGTGTAAAGCATTCCTGGTCAGAACTTTTCTCCGGGGCGGAAGTCCGTGTGAAAGCAGAAGCGGAAATTAAGCGTACAGGCAACATTACAAATTCAAACTAAAGGATCGATACTATGCAAAGGCCTTCGATTACAGCCAATCAGCTGCTCGTTACCATTTTTATATTTGAAATCGGAAGCGCCATCTTGCTTGATGCTGCGAAGGGAGCCAAGCAGGATGCGTGGATTGCGATTCTTCTTGGCTTTACTTTGTCCATACCGGTCATTGTCCTTTACCTGGTCCTTATGAAAAAAAATCCCGAACTGACCTTGTCAAACCAGCTGAAAAAGGGCTTTGGGAAATATGCGGGCATCGTTTTCAGTTTTGCCTATATGATTTATTTTCTGTACATATCTGCAAGGGTTCTCAGAGATTTCGGGGAGCTCCTGATCATTTCCGCTTATAATGATACATCCATGATTGTGATCAACAGTTTTATGATCCTGTGCGTCATTTACTTTTCCTTAAAGTCGTTTCAAGTAGTGGCTAAACTCAACATCATTTTGTTCGTCCTCATTTGGGCGCCGTTTGTCGTGATTATCCTCTTTGAAGTTCTATCGCAGCTTGTGCATCTTGACTATGTAAAGCCTGTGCTAGGAAACGGATGGATGCCTGTCTGGCATGCAGCGTTTCCGACTGTTTTAACATTTCCGTACGGAGAAATGGTTGTTTTCTTAATGATTTATCCGCTTCTCGACAAAAAACAGAAGGCGGTCAAAATGACGTTTGTATCCCTTCTCCTTGTGACATTCGTTTTAACTACGACAGCGTTTCTGCATGTAGCCATTCTTGGGCCTGAGATGGTTGAAAGATCGATGTTTCCAATCCTTACATCCGTATCGCTTGTCAGCATTTCCGATTTCATCGAGAGACTGGATTCGTTCGTCGTCATCCTGATGATCGTCACAGGCTTCATGAAGGTATATATCTTCTTTTACGGAGCAACGAGAATTGCCGAGGAGACGATGCCCTCACTGACGATGAAGCAAATATCGCTGACATTCGGGATTTTCGTCATCCTCCTTTCCGTGCTGATTGCGCCGGATTATATCGAGCACATAGAGGAGGGAATCAGGGTCGTGCCATATTACCTTCATCTCCCGTTTCAGATTGGACTTCCGGTCTTGCTGCTTGCCTCTCTTTTGATAAAGGATTTCCTTGCAAAGCGCCAGGCGGCAGGTGGCAAAAGTGGTTAAAACAATCATTTTCGGCGTGCTCAGCTTCTGCGGATTATTCGGAATGGCCATTGGACTGGATCTGCTGCAGGGTATAGACCTGACTGATTTTTTAAAAGAGGCCAAATTTTACTTTGGGACATTGAAGCTTGATGATTATTTTTCACTCTCCCTCTGGGCGGCCATCATCGGCATCTACCTCTACAAAGTGCCGAACGATCTTTGACAGGCATAATCCCCCATCTGAAAAATATATTATGAACAGTGAACCTTCTAAGGGGGAGAGGGAGTTATGTATTACTACGATTATTACAGGCAGAATCAAGATGAAATCAAAAATATCGCTAAAGCGCTTGAAGGAGAATACAATGCCATCCAGTGCTATGAGAAGCTTGCCATCCAGGCAAAATCACCTGAAGAGAAAAAGACAATTCAGGAAATCAGGCAGGATGAGGCAAAACACTATCAGACCTTTGCAGGCATCTATCAAAGTCTGACAGGACAGCCGTACAGTCCGAAACAGACGGAAGAATGCCCGGCAGATTACCTTTCAGGACTGACCGCTGGGATTAAAGATGAACAGGAAACAGTCGATTTTTACCTGACAATCTCAGACAGCGGCAGCACTCCATATATTAAAGAAGCATTCAAACGGGCCGCTTTAGATGAGCAGAATCATGCTGTCTGGTTTCTCTATTTTCTTGTGCAGAATAAATAAAAAAAGCAGCAGGGTAATTTTACACCTGCTGTTTTTTTGCTGTTAAAATGAGCATGCTTCAGCAAAGAAATCAGTCTCAACAGAAGCGGGGAGTTTTACCGCCGTAAGCTTAAGTGAGGTTTTCTTAAGAATAGATAGCATATGCTTGATGATAGGCCAACAGCCAAAACGCCGTACAGTCCGGAAATAAACGCTGTAAAACTAAAAAGGATATGCAGCATTAGGAACAAGTACTGATTATTTCTCTCTAATTCCACTATTGTAGCTTTCTCCTCGAACCTTGATATGACAGCTGCAAATAAAAGTGCAGTCAGATACCATCCCAGGAAATTCTGGGAGGGAATATCATAATACAAACCACCTTCAGCCCAAATCCAATAGGACTTAACGTTGGCAGCGACCGGATCGATGGCTAAGTCCAGCCATACCGCGAAAAGAGGAACCAGTATAATGGTCCGGTGAGGAAACGAGAATAATTTAGAAAATGCCAGACTGGCACCAATGACTGACAGCCACGCTGGCCCCATCGTAATGGGGACACCCAAAAACATCAGTCCAAAATCCGCCTCATACGTGTATTCACCGAATATAAGTCCGGTATGAGTACCCAGTGATTCAATGGCTATGGATCCAAAGAAAATAAACGGAATAATGAACCGCCCTTTCGGCAGCACGTTCCATAAATAGCAGGAAGCATACAAACCAGAAGCAAATAAGAAGACCGTATTTGCCCATTCAAGCCAGGGCGGTAAAATCGAAAAGCCGACTAGAATCAGCCCGATGAAAAACCAAACGCTAAAGAAATACCACAAATATTTCTGAAATACGAACATCCCATTCATCCTCACTTGATTGTCTTTCATCCTTCAACCCCCAATCATTTCTTTTTCTATTTTCCCTTTTCTTACTATTCAGCATGTCAAATGAATCGTCAAACTGTCAAATTTATCACCGGCCAAATGTGTTCTCTGTAAGCGTGTAAAACGAAACGTTCATTAACGCCTTTGTTTTTACCTTTAGCGAGGAGAGAATGCCTACCTTTGACATTTATGAATAAACTGACTAAAATAAACTTACGAACGTTCGTAAGGAAGTGATGTGAGTGAAATCTGAACAATTAAAAGAAATTGCCCTAAAGCAATTTGCCCTTAATGGGTATCAAGGAGCTTCTCTCGCTGCTATAGCAGAAAAAGCAGGCATTAAAAAACAATCTATCTATTCGCATTTCAAAAGCAAGGAAGATCTTTTCATCCAAACATTTTACGATTCAGTCCAAAAAGAATTGGATTTTATCGAGAAGTATTTGAGCGGAAGCAGAACATCCATCAGGTGCATGCTGAATCAGTTCCTTTTTAGTTATCTCAATCGTTATGGGGAAAACTCGAATATGAAGTTCTTTTTGAGAACATCTTTTTTTCCGCCTGTTGAGCTTGAAGGGCAAGTTAAAGAGGGCACTGAGAAATATATTACTGGATTGGAGTTCCTCTTTTATAAGCTGTTTGAAAAATATGGACGCCTTCAAGATGAGATAACAGCGGAGAAGGCTTGCGTTACTTTTTTGACGATAATGGACGGGCTGCTGGTTGAACTGTTGTATGGAGGCTCCGATCGACTTGAAAAACGGTTGGAGCATTCGCTGGAAGTATTCTGGCGAGGGATAAGTATAAAGGAGGGTAATTATGAATAAAGCATGGACATTCGTTTTACTCGGTTCTCTTTTTGAAGTAGGATGGGTCATCGGATTAAAACATTCATCAGATGTTCTTACATGGACTGCAACGATTGCAGCAATTGTACTGTCATTCGGATTTTTGATTAAGGCGACTCAAATGTCCCTTCCGGTAGGGACTGCCTACGCTGTATTTGCCGGACTTGGAACAACCGGCACTGTCATTGCAGAAATGGTTTTCTTTGATGTGCCGTTTCAAATGGCAAAAGTGCTTTTGATCCTTGTCCTTCTAATTGGGGTTGTCGGGCTGAAGCTTGTGACAGGAAATAGCCAGGAACAGGGGGGCGAATCGTAATGGGATGGATCTTTCTTATTGTTGCCGGGATTTTTGAAGTCATCGGTGTAACAGGATTAAATTTAATTAATAAGAAAAAAAGTGTATTTTCTTATCTCGTCTTTGTTATCGGATTAGCATGCAGCTTCACGTTTTTAAGTTTATCGATGCAGACTCTTCCTATGGGTACGGCCTACGCCATCTGGACCGGAATCGGCACCGTGGGATCCGGATTGGTCGGAATCTTATTTTACGGAGAATCAAAGAGCGTGCTGAGGATTGTTTTTATGGCCATGGTGTTGAGCGCGGCCATCGGGTTGAAGTTAATTAGTTAAATGGGAGTTGGAGAGAATGTCATTATGGTTTACAGAGAAACAAACGAAGTCTTTTGGAATTACAGGAAAAGTGCGCCGGACGCTTGAGAGTGAGCAAACGGATTTTCAGCAGCTGGACATGCTGGAAACAGAAGAGTTCGGTAACATGCTTTTACTGGATGGAATGGTGATGACGTCAGAAAAAGACGAATTCGTCTATCATGAGATGATTGTGCATGTCCCATTGAACACCCACCCTTCTCCAAAAAAAGTGCTGGTTGTAGGAGGAGGAGATGGCGGTACAATTAGAGAGGTCTTAAAGCATCCAGGTGTTGAGAGTGTCATGCAAGTAGAGATTGATGGCAAGGTCGTGGAATACTCCAAAAAACATCTTCCGTCGATTTCTTCAAGCTACGGGGATTCCAGGGCGAAATTGCTGATTGGGGACGGCTTCGAGCACATCATCAAGAGTGAAAACGTCTATGACGTCATACTGGTCGATTCCACTGAGCCGGTTGGACCGGCGGCAGGATTATTCACAAAAGGATTTTATGCAGGTATCGCCAAGGCGCTGAAACACGATGGAATGTTTGTAGCTCAGACAGACAACCCTTGGTTCAAATCGGACTTGATTAAAAATGTCATGAAGGATGCCGGCGAAGTATTTCCCATCACTCGCCTTTACACATGTAACATCCCGACATATCCAAGCGGCATGTGGACATTTACACTGGGATCCAAAAAATTTGATCCCTTGGAAGTGTCAGTGGAAAGGATAAGGGATATAGATACGAAGTATTATACTCCTGAGCTTCATCATGCCAGTTTTGTTCTGCCTAAGTTTGTGAAACAGCTTATTGATTCTGAATAGAGTTTCAGTTGAGGGAAAGTTCATAATGCTAAAAATGCAGGTTAAATTATAAATGAATTTAACCTGCATTTTTATTAAATCAAAGTTTGCTTTTGTTGATTTGGTAAATGAGGGGATTGATGGTGCTTTGCTGAATATTACAGCACCAGTGGATTGAAGCGGAAGGCACTTGACTCCTTGTCCAGCTGCAGCGCTCAGGCTCCTCTGTCAGAACAAAATCCCCCAAAAAGGCGGGACCCGGACTTTTCGGGTGATTTCTTATCTGACTGCCGGAGCAAAACGAGCGCTTCCGCTTTTCTACGGGATGAAGAGGGCCCTGAAGATCCCGCAAGCGCAGCGAGGAGGCTCCAGGCCCTCCCCGCGGAAAGCAAGTGACTGGAGCGTAAGGGAACGGGTATTGAATGATTGCCTATCAAAAAAACGAGGATGGGACAAAATATTTGCGCAGAGGTTATATCCCAAGACGCACTTGCATCGTATGCTATCTGGACACTGGCGGCTGATTATACCGTACGAATCAGTCGGTTTCTTATGCTATTTGAGTAGCGGTGGCTGATTATACCGTACGAATCAGTCGGTTTCTTATGCTATTTGAGTAGCGGTGGCTGATTATACCGTACGAATCAGCCAGTTTCTTATGCTATTTGAGTAGCGGTGGCTGATTATACCGTACGAATCAGTCGTTTCTTATGCTATTTGAGTAGCGGTGGCTGATTATACCATACGAATCAGTCTGTTTCTTATGCTATTTGAGTAGCGGTGGCTGATTATACCGTACGAATCAGCCAGTTTCGTATGCTATCTGGGCACCGACGGTTGAATATACCCTACGAACGAGCCGGTTACTTATGTTATCTGGGCAGCGGGTGCTGATTATAATGTATGAAAAGCATGCATGAAAAAGGGTGAATTTGAGTTGAACTCAAATTCACCCTTTAATGTTTCTCTGTCCCTGCCTCGTCTTTTTTTGCAGGCATCTTACAGCCAGGATTTTTTATTTCAGCTCATACTCAACTTTACTGTAAAGTCTTGTGCCATTATGAAGGCCAAGTTCTTTTTCCTGTTTTTCATTCAGGCCGCTGATGCTGACGACGATTTCGTCGCCGCGGAGGGAAATGGTCCCTTCGACAGGTTTGTCCAGAGCAGGATCTTCAATCGTAAACGGGCCATCGCCATTGCCGCGGATGGTCGTTTTTGTTTTGTGCTCCTTGAGAATTTTGCGGTCCTTCGATTTTAAACCGAGAGTCAGTTCAGCAAGCTGGCCTTCATCTTCAGGGAAGTTCACAATCAGAAAATTCCCCTCATCCTTTACTTTTACTCTGTCGACCCATGTTCCATTATAAATGCTCTGCATGCTGTATTCTTCATTATTCATCTGCGGGCGGTTGCAGGCAGACAAAATCATAAAAGCCATAATCAGCAAAGCTGCAGTCCGTTTTTTCATAGCAAATACCTTCCTCTTTCAAATCTTTCTTTTATTATCGCCTAAAACAGGCGAAAGAAGCAAAAGATAGTGGTTGGCGTCAGGATGAACCTTCCAGTTTATGCGCATGAAGCCTGGGGTATATTTTAACCTTACAGCAAGGTTAAGAAAGGACTTTTTATGACTTCAAAAAAAAATATCGCTTTATTTGCAGCAGCAGCCATTCTTTCAACGATCCTTATCATCCAGGCGCTGGGTCCGGACGAGCCGACCCGGGCGAGCGAAGAACAGACGCCCACTGTCTTTATACACGGATACAGAGGAACCATTAATTCATTTGAAGGCATGCTGGACCGCTTTCAGTCAGACTATGAATGGGGCGAAAAAACACATATCTGCACATCCAAAAAAGGGACGGCGGCATGTACACCACTGAACATCACAAAAGCTGAACGCCCTATGATACAGGTGTACTTCGAGGATAACGACGCCGATTTTGAAAATACGAGTGTTGAGCTAGGGAACATCATGAAGCTGCTGAAGGAAGAATACGGTTATGACAAGGTCAACATTGTCGCTCATTCTATGGGGGGCCTTGTTTCAGTCAATTATATTCAGGAAACAAAGCAGGAAAAAGAATTTCCGAAAGTTGAAAAGCTTGTGACCATCGGAACGCCGTTTAAAGGCATTGAGAGGGAAGTGTTTGAAAAACGGTACCACGAAAAAGAACACGATCTGATTGCAGATTCCAAAGCCCTGCAGGAGCTCTATGCAGAGGAAAATGCCTTCGATCCCCGCACTAAGGTTTATTCACTGGCAGGAAAAATCAGTGAAAAAGAAGATGGCGACGGACTTGTCTCTGTTCAAAGTGCTACAGCCTTCGGCGATTATCTTTCAAAGAGCCAGTACCGCGAGCATGTTGTCGTTTCAAAAAAAGCCACTCATAATGGCCTCCATGAAAACAAACAGGTAGACGCGGAAGTCGGCCAGTTTCTATGGGAGCAATAAGAGTCCTTTCGGGGGCTCTTATTTATTTGGTCAAAAAAGGTATTGAAAATGCTTTCATTTGGTGGTACGATCAATTTACGAAAACGTTTACTCACACGCCAGAGCGGGAGAGAAGGTGGGAAATGGCTTACACCATAAAGGATGTTGCAAAGAAGGCAAATGTCTCGATTGCAACCGTATCCAGAATTCTCAACAATCAGAAGGGCTATTCCGAACAGACGAAGAAAAAAGTCCTGAAAGCCATTGAGGAGCTTGATTATCATCCAAATGCGATTGCAAGAGGGCTGATCAACAAAAAAACCTCAACCATCGGCGTTCTTTTTCCCGCGCTCTCAAGCATGCTTGCTACAGAGCTGCTGGCCGGCATTGAGAAGACTGCACATGAGCTTGGATCGAGTGTGATTGTCTGCCACACGGAATCAAACGGCTTAAAAACGATGAAATATCTGCACCTGCTGAATGAGAAACGCGTAGACGGCATTATTTTTACAAGTGAAATTTTAAAAGAAGAATACTACGAGTTTATTCAGAAGATGAATATTCCGCTCGTGCTCCTCTCTACAGAATCGCGGGCATATCCCGTGCCGTATGTGAAAGTGGATGACAGGCGCGCGGCCTATGCGGCTGTGCAGTACTTGATTAAACAAGGCCATAAACGGATCGGAATGATCAGCGGCAACGATCAGGACCTGATTGCAGGGAAGCCGAGGATTGAAGGTTACCTGGATGCCATGAGCGATTACGAGCTTCCCGCTGATGACAGCTTTATTGCGCGAATGAGAGGGTTTACGTTCTCAGACGGAACAGAAGGGCTGAAACTGCTGAAGAAGCAGCTTCCTGATGTAACAGCTGTTTTTGCAGCGAGCGACGATATCGCGGTGGGGGCGATTTCTTCCGCCTACCGGCTTGGCATACGGGTTCCGGACGATCTTTCCATTATCGGCTATGACAACCTGAAGATTGCAGATATGACGATTCCGCCTCTTACGTCGGTTGCCCAGCCATTTTATGAAATGGGGGAAAAAGCGGCTCAAATGATTTTTGATTTGATGGATGGCGATGAAATGATTGAAAGCCGGATCATGCCGCATTCAATTGCTGAGAGAAACAGCGTGTTGAAATTGAGGAGCTAGCTTTCTTCTCTTTTTTACACTTTACGTAAACGTTTACGTTTCTTTTTTTAGAAGATTGAGTATGCGTTTACTCAAATTAGTTATAACGGGGAGGCGATAGGAATGAAAAAGAAATGGACGATTTTTGCAGCGGGCATGGCGCTCAGCGCATCTATCCTTGCAGGATGTTCACCAGGTGAGAGCGAGGACGGAAAAACGACGCTCACCCTCTTTTCAAATAAGTCAGAGAACATCAATACATATAAGGGCCTGATTGAAGAATTCGAATCAGAAAATCCGGATATCAACGTTAAATTTGATTCTCCTCCTGAGGCAGAAACCGTCCTGCGCACAAAGCTGATCAAAAACGATATTCCGGATGTGATGCTGATTGCTGGGAACGCAACTTACGGGGAGCTTGGGCGAGCAGGTGTGCTTGAGGATTTCAGTGATTCTGACCTGGTCGATTCGGTTCAGCCTTCCTACCTTGAGATGATCAACAGGCTTGTCGGACCTGAAAAAGACGGTGTGTACGGACTTCCATATGCGACCAATGCAAACACGGTCATCTATAACAAACAAAAATTTGAAGAGCTTGGCCTTGAAGTTCCAAAGACATGGGATGAATTTATCTCCGTTCTTGAAAAATCAAAGGAAGCAGGAGAGATTCCGATCTATTTTACGCTTAAAGATGCGTGGACGGGCATGATTTCCCTTAACTCACTGGGTGGAGTGCTGGCGGGTGAAGAATTTGCCCAGCAAAAAAGCTCAGGAAAAACGTCTTTTGTCAAAAGCTATGACGAAGTGGCGGATAAACTGCTGACTCTTACCGAATACGGCCACGATGATAACTTCGGCACTGCTTACGGTGATGGAAACAACGCATTCGCAAATGGCGATGGCGTCATGTACATCCAGGGAAACTGGGCCATCCCGGAGATTATAAAAGCAAATCCGGAGATGGAGCTTGGCGTCTTCCCGATGCCGGTAACGAACGATCCCGAGAAAAACAAGCTGATTTCCGGAGTTGACGTCCTGCTTTCTGTGAGCAAAGACAGTGAGCACAAGAAAGAAGCAGAGCAGTTCCTGCAGTTTATGCTGGAAAAAGAAACAGCGAAGAAATACATCGATGAACAGAAGGCCTTTTCAGCCATTGAAGGTGTCTACCAGGAAGACCCCGTGTTTGAAGGAATCAAAGAAAACTTTGAGCAGGACAATATCACAAGCTTCCAGGACCATTACTATCCTGCCGGAATGGGAGCAGAAAACATTCTTCAGGAATTTTTAATCAGCAAAAAGAAAGACGCATTCCTGAAAAAGATGGACAGAGAATGGGAGAAGGTTGAGGACCGCTAAAAGCGGGTCCCGAATCCTAAAGGATTGGAGATGAAAAGCAAGATGGGCAACAAAGAAAAAGTGTTTATGATCATGACAATACCGGCCGTTCTCCTGTTCTTTATTTTTCACACGTATCCTGCGCTGCAGGGCATCTTCTACAGCTTCACCGACTGGAGAGGCTACGGGGAATGGAATTTTGTCGGCCTGAAAAACTACTTGAACGTCTTTAAAGATGAACGGGCGCTTCACGCATACGGCTTCACGTTTCAGTTTGCGATCATCTCAACGATTCTTGTCAATTTCTTCAGTCTTCTGATCGCGATGGGGCTGAATGCAAAAATTAAGTTCCGCAAGACGCTGAGAGCCGTGTATTTTATGCCTTATATTCTCAGCATTCTGATTGTCGGATTTATCTTCAATTTTATTTTTACACACTTTCTTCCTGATATCGCAGGAGGACTTGGAATTGAAGCCCTGTCCAAAAACATTCTTGGCGACCCGAACCTTGCCTGGATCGGCATTGTCATTGTAGCGGTCTGGCAGGCCATCGCGTTTAATACGATTCTTTATCTTGCAGGACTTGTTACGATTACAGAAGACCTGTATGAAGCTGCAAGCATTGACGGTGCTGGAATGTGGACGAAGTTCTGGAAAATTACGTTTCCGCTGATTGCGCCATTTTTCACCATCAATATGATCCTTTCCATGAAAGGCTTCCTGATGGTGTTTGACCAGATCATCGCGCTTACGGGCGGAGGTCCGGGTCAGTCGACGGAATCGATTTCTCTCCTGATTTACAGAGGCGGATTCCAGGGCGGGGAGTTTGCGTATCAGTCGGCCAATGCCGTGATCTACTTTATCGTCATTGTCGTCTTTTCCATCTTCCAGCTTAAGATTCTTGAAAAAAGAGAGGTGGGGAACGGATGATCAGCAAGAAAACCAACTGGCCAGTGACCATCCTATTGATACTCGGTGCCGTGTTTATCCTGTTTCCGCTGTATCTGACGGTTACGATTGCGTTTAAAACCCCGCAGGAGCTTGCCGGCAATCTGCTTGCTCTGCCGCAGAACTGGTCGCTTGCCAACTTTGCCCAGGCGATTGAAATGACGAATTTCTTCAATGCATTGAAAAACAGCGTGTTTGTCACTGTGCTTGTCGTGATTTTCACGGTTTTTACAAACTCCATGGTCGCCTATGCGATCGCACGCAATATGCATAAGAAGTTTTATAAATTTACGTTTTACTATTTTGTCAGCGCGATGTTTATCCCTTTCCCGATTATCATGCTGCCGATTGTAAGGCAGACTGCCTTGTGGAATATGGATAATCTGATTGGACTTGTGATTCTGTACATTGTCTACAATCTATCGTTTAACATCTTTATTTATGTAGGCTATATCAGGTCGATTCCAAAGGAGCTTGAAGAGGCTGCCATTGTGGACGGTGCGTCAACTTGGGGCGTGTTCTGGAAAGTCATTTTCCCTCTGCTTGCGCCAATGAATGCTACGGTTGCAATCCTGACGTGCCTTGGCGCATGGAATGACTTCCTGCTGCCGCTAGTCGTCCTGAGCGACAGCGACATGGCGACACTGCCGCTTGTACAGTATATATTCCAGTCGCAGTTCAGCACAGATTATAATCTCGCATTTGCATCCTACCTTCTGGCTCTGGTCCCGATGATCATCGTTTATGTGTTTGCACAAAAATGGATTATAAGCGGAGTCATGAAAGGATCTATAAAATAATTTTCTCTATTAAGTGAAATTATTGTATATTGGAAAAAGAAAGATTTAATAAACTACTCAGGAAAATAAGGAGATTACTACTATGAAAATCACAGTTTGGAACGAAAACAGACACGAACAGAAAAATCCGGTTGTAGCAGACATCTATCCGGAAGGCATTCACGGAGCCATTGCCGGGTTCCTGAAAGAAAACGGTTACGACGCTTCAACGGCTACTCTTGATGAGGCTGAGCACGGATTAACAGAAGACGTATTGAACAGCACGGACGTTCTTTTCTGGTGGGGACATCTTGCACACGATGAAGTATCAGATGAAATCGTTGAGCGCGTACAAAAGCGTGTTTTAGAAGGAATGGGGCTTGTCGTTCTTCACTCAGGCCACTTCTCAAAAATCTTCAAAAAGCTTATGGGTACATCGTGCGACCTGAAATGGCGCGAAGCAGATGACAAAGAGCGCCTGTGGGTCGTTGATCCATCTCACCCGATTGCAGAAGGCATCGGAGAGTACATCGAAATCGAAAAAGAAGAAATGTACGGCGAGCACTTCGACATTCCGGCTCCGGATCAACTGGTATTTGTCAGCTGGTTTGAAGGCGGAGAAGTCTTCCGTTCAGGCTGCACATACCAAAGAGGAAATGGCAAAATCTTCTACTTCCGTCCGGGACATGAAACATACCCGACTTACCACAACAAAGAAGTACAAAAAGTGCTCGTAAACGCAGCAAAATGGGCCGCACCTGTGAAACGCGACTACCCGGTTTACGGAAATGCGAAGCCGCTTGAGAAGATTACGGTTAAGGCGTAAAAAGAATAGACTTTCTGCTCCATTATCTAAAAAGAGACTGGGCAAAAGTGAGACAGCACAAGAAAAATCCGGACTGGAATAGTTTCGGATTTTTTTGTGCAGAAAGCAATAATGGCTCCTCGGAGTGCTGCCACTTTTTGCGTGATGGCTCCACCATATGTGGCGCTATTCGCAGGAGTACTGTCAAGTTCTTCTTATTCTTACATGTACTTTGAAGAAATTTAAAAAACAAGTTTTGTCCTAACGGGTTTGCTTCAGAAGTGAAAAATGAAAATCGAATAGTAATTCTCACACATTTTCACAGCCAAAGTGACGTGTTTTTTCATTTAACATATTAAAGCAGAACGAAGTATGATTGTGTTAAAATGGAAATATTAGTTATTCAGTTATAGGGCAGTTTAATGGAAGATTGGGTTAAACTTTAGAGAAGATAGGGGAAACAAATTTTGTTGGCATTTTTACTTCATATCTTAATTAGTTTTATCGTGTTAGGAATAGCATTACTTCTAGCTCAGATAGTAGAATTTAATAGTAGTAGAATGAATAAGATTACTACTAGAATTTCATTAATTGTTTTTTTTGGTGGGTACAGGTATATACGTAGGATCTAAATCTTCTCTACATATGTACTTTTATGTAACATTAGTACTTCAATTAATATTACTGTTTGTACTAACTCTCATTTACCATCGATTTAATAAGGTAGGGCATACAACGATTATAAATATTTGTTCAATATTCTTGGTCGCTATCAGTTATTTAGTTTATATAAATAAACTTGGAAGTAATCAGGGAGAATTCAACTTGCCGCATGGAATCACCAGTGACAGCGAAGGCAGCATCTATGTCGCAGACCGCAGCAATGCCCGTGTACAGGTATTCAATAAAAACGGTCGCTACATCGACGATTGGAATACGCCGGAAATCGGCAGGCCGTTTGGTGTAGAAGCCGGAAGTGATGGAAAAATATACGTTGTGGACGGCGGTGATTCGTTAAACGGTGCAAAGGAGAATTTAACGAGTCAGATTATTATTTTGGACAGACAGGGAACTATACTGGAACGTTTTGGAACAAGGGAAGTCAAGAAGGGCAGCTGAAGATTCCCCATGATATTGCAGTGGATGTGCAAGGAAATATTTACGTTGCTGAACTTGAAAATAGGAGAATTCAGGAATTCACTAAAAAATAATTGTTTGACGAGATAAAATACCATAAGCAATGGTTACTTACCTTTTAAAACAGCAGTTTTTTGTGCTAATTGAATCAATCGGGTCAATATTCTCCTCAGGTCTAGAATGATTCAGTAGTGACGGATGTAGAATTTGTCAAAATGGCGGGCATTTATTTATAAAGAGTAAACTGAATAAGGGAACATCTATTACCATACTTTTGCCTAAATTCATGCCAGAAAAAGGTTGAATAGACTTATTCTTAACCCTTTAGAATTAAAGCAACATGGATTTATTGGGTTAGCGATTAGAAAACCAATATTGCAGCTCAAAGGTTTTTGAAGTTTATAAGAAGCAAATTCGATTACCACTTAATAATAATGATAGTGTTTTATTTCATTGATAAAACTCAAAAAATACTGGAAAGTTCAATTATAAAAATTTTCTATTCATATAGTTGAAACTCGTTAAACCAACCTTCAGGGTTGGTTATTTTATTACCATAGATTTCAATTAAACCTTTGAGTAAACGTTAACACTATGTAAATCAAGCTTCTTAACAATTTATATCTAGATTAATATAATTCATTAAAACACTCATATGTAATGTTATTGTTTGTATATGTAAAATTAACCAGTAAGTTTAATTTTTTTAGTTTAACAGGGCTTTCTTTCCTGGTTTATGTTTTAGAAAGAAAACATTTAATACAAAATATTTTTGTATAAATTAGGGTTATTTTAGATTATTTTGTAATAAATTGTTGATTATTACCATCAAATCCATTACGTTTATACTAGTTTAATATAATTACTCAATGACTAGATTTCATTAGTTTTTAAGGAGATAAGCTACCATGGAGGCACTAATCAGCAAAAACAAAAGCATAGACACAGGATATGCTGCTTTAATTGTTATGTTAAGAATACTTGAAATTCCTTTTTCTAATACGGATTTAAGCAATCCCATCGACAACAGACAATATAAAAGTACGGACATAATCTACAACGCTAAACAGCTTGGACTCAAAGCAAAAGAAGCGAATTTGTCGTTAAAAAAGGTAAAGAAATTACCTACTCCTTTTATGTTTCAAAGTTATGAAGACAAGTTTTATATCATGGCAAAGTCGTCGGAATTTGAGTATTTGGTTTTTGACGCAGCATTGAATAAGACAATTACATTAAATCAGGACACTTTTGAAGATCTCTGGAACGGCAAGGTTATTTTATTCAAAAAGCATAACGTAGAAAACTCATCCTCTGAAGAGAAATTTGGATTCAAGTGGTTTATGCCGTTTTTGTTTAAATATAAAGCACCTCTTATTGAAGTCATAATAGCAACGCTGCTTTTGAATTTATTTTCTATTTTCACGCCTCTAATGGTACAAGTCTTAATTGATAAAGTTCTCGCTCATAATGGATACAGCACGTTAAGTGTGCTGGCTGTTGCTTTAATCGTTGTGGCGTTTTTTGAATTTCTTACCAACATTAGCCGGAATTACATATTCAATCATACCGGTAATAAAATCGATGTAATTCTCAGTTCACGGTTATTTAAGCATCTGCTTGATCTTCCTTTGCGATATTTCGAAGTTAGACGTGTGGGAGATACAGTCGCCAGAGTAAAGGAAATTGAAAATATAAGAAGATTTCTAACAGGTACGCCTCTAACGTCGATACTTGATGCAATGTTTATATTTGTATACATATTTTTACTGTTTTTCTACAGTCCAAAGCTCACGTTTATAGTTCTTGGATCATTGCCTTTCTTAATTTTATTATCAGTAATTGTTACGCCTCTAATGAAAAAAAGACTTGATGAGAAGTTTAACAGAGGTGCTGATACCCACTCATTCTTAGTTGAAACAGTGACTGGAATCCAAACCGTTAAAACTTTTTCTATAGAAGAAGACTTTAAACAAAAATGGGACAACCTTCAGTCACGGTATATCTATTCCAGCTATAAGACGCAAATCATTTCTGGGAATGCCAATGCGGTAGCGCAGTTTATCCAAAAGACAACGTATCTCGCCATATTGTTCTTCGGTGCACATCAGGTTATCAACAATGAAATAAGCCTTGGTCAGTTAATTGCATTTCAAATGCTTTCTAGCAGGGTGAGTGAGCCGGTGCTTAGACTTGTACAGCTTTGGCAGGATTTCCAGCAGACAGGGATATCCGTAAAGCGGATAGGTGATATCTTTGACACTAAACAGGAAAATCTAAAAGGAACCATGAAATCCAAATTGCCTAACATTAATGGGACAATCGATTTTAAAAGAGTCACGTTTAGATATGACAGTAAGTCTGCAGAAGTTATAAGAGATTTGTCTTTCAGAATACCGCAAGGAAGTGTTGTAGGGATAGTTGGAAGGAGTGGGTCCGGGAAGAGTACGGTTTCTAAACTAGTCCAAAGATTATACATTCCTGAACAAGGAAAAATCCTTATAGACGGGATTGATACATCCCTTATTGATTCTTCTTGGCTTCGTAAACAGATTGGCGTGGTGTTGCAAGAGAATTTTATGTTCAACGGAAGCATACGGGAAAATATTTCACTTAATAAACCTGGTTCTTCAATGAATGAAGTTATCAATGTTGCGAAGATTGCTGGTGCCCATGACTTCATTTTAGAATTACCGGAAGGCTATGATACCCTCATTGGTGAAAATGGAACATCTTTATCAGGTGGACAGAGACAAAGAATAGCTATAGCACGAGCCTTGATTGCGAATCCAAAGATTTTGATATTGGATGAAGCAACATCAGCACTGGATTACGAATCAGAAACAATTATCCAACAAAATTTAAAGAAAATCTGTCATGGAAGAACGGTTCTGATTATAGCTCATAGGCTTTCCACTTTAAAAGATGCGGATCGGATTATGGTCATCGACAGAGGGAGTTTGGTTGAATACAACACACAGGAGACATTACTTAAGAATAAGGGTCTGTACCATCATCTGCACAGCATGCAAAACAGGAGTGTTTAAGAATGTTTAAAAAGAAAATTGAATACGAATTTTTACCGCCAGCTCTTGAAATCGAAGAAAAACCAACCTCCCCATTGGGGAGAGTTTTTATTTGGTTTATTTTCCTTCTCTTGATCTTTTTAGTGGCTTGGTCATATGTTGGAAAAATTGATATCGTAACAACAGCTCGCGGAACTGTAGTTCCAAATGGAAACGTTAAACAAATCAAATCCTTGAATTCTGGAACAGTGCTGACTGATCTTGTTATTAAGGAAGGGGATGAAGTCAAAAAAGGACAGACTCTAATCCAACTGGATAACACTTCTGCAAAAGCAGATCAAACCAACATTATACGGCAGCTAACAGTTACTAGATTGGAAATGAAATTGCTTCAGGAAGAACTCGACGGGAAAAGCTTTTCAGTTGAAGAAGAGTATAAAAAGGTCCTTGATGATCCAACCATTCGGCTGCTAAGTGAATTGAGAACATCAAATAAAGAGCAGCAAGATATTCGGCTTCAGGCACTAAATATTACGGTTAGCCAAAAGGAAAGTCAGCTTGAGAGGGCGAGAGAAATCAAGAATAGACTAGATGAAAGGCTAGATGAATTAAAGATTGAAGAGGCTGAAAAAAAGAAACAATATGAAGCCGAAGAAATATCAGAGATGGAATGGGAATCTAAAAAAGATGCACTTCGAAATAGCGAAGATCAAGTCATTCAACAGGAGTATATGATTAAAGAGGCAGAACTCGCACTTGATGAGGCAAAAAACACGGTTAAAAATCTAAAAGAAGAATATGAAAAAGATTTGCTTTCCCAAATGAATGAAAAAGAAAGGCTCATATCGCAATTGACACAGGAAGAGGTTAAGTTCACCAAGGAACTAGCATTAGCGACCATTATCTCTCCTGTAGACGGATACATAAGCGAACTCGCTCAATTAACGTCTGGCAGCGTAATCACTCCTAATGAAAAAATCATGAGCATCATTCCAAAAGGCACTGAGCTGATTATTGAAGCAGAAATCCAAAATAAAGACATCGGCTTTATTGAAAAAAATCAAAAGGTTTTTGTGAAAATGGATACTTATCCGTTTCAGAAGTACGGTCAAATTAATGGCACGGTTTTATATATAAGCCCCGATTCTTTTAAAAATAATAAAAAAGAACCTTACTTCAAAGTTCTGGTAAAGCTAGATAAAAATCAGTTAGAAAAGAACGGAGAGAAATATCTGATTATGCCAGGTATGACTGCCAGTGTAGACGTCAAGACCGGCAAGAGAAGAATTTTAGATTTCTTTATTGATCCAATAAAAAAACATTTAGTTGAAAGTATAAACGTCCGATAGGTGCGGTTTAACCGGAAAGGGGGTGAAATCTGATCAGCAAGATGAAATTAGTGCTACTACTCATTGGAATATTCATCTTAAGTGGATGCACAGGAAGCAAGGAGGAAGAAAAAGTGCTTGAAAACTATGAAAAAAATTTCAAAAACCATCTGCAGACGAAATATGAAAGATCCTTTGAAATTAAAGAAATTACCAAGGGAGCAAAGTATTTGGGTGGACCCACTATGGTTACTGCAGAGATGTTCCCAACTGGTGAAGAAGAGCTCATTTTCAGTGTGAGTGCTGTTGAGGGTGAAAATGAATTTACAGAAAACTACTTGGCAACCAAGTGGGAAAAAGATGCGGATGAACTTATTCGAAATAAAATCAAAACAATCTTCAATAACGACGTGAGGTATCAGTTTTTATTTTCTGTAAAAGACAATTTACTAAGGCAGGAAGTCATTGATAAGCGACAGCAAACATTATCATATGCATTGAAAGAATATAATGACCAGATTGTGCCTTTTATTCAAATTGTAGATATTGAAAAAGATGCAGATTCAGATAAAAAACTATCCGAATTATATGATTTTATATCATTTTTACAGGAGAATAATCTAAAAAATACAAGGATTTCACTAGAAACGTACTCATCTGATTTTAAGGATGAAATAGAAAAAAATCCAAGAAAATTCCTTGAATTGGGTGATACCGACAGGATTCGTTATAAGCAAGATAAGACTATTGTTCTCAGTATTTTACTACGGGACAGTGATACCGCATCGATTAAGTCAAAAGAAGATTTGTTCCGTATTTACAACGGAAATCACTAGGAGGTATCTATGGACGCAAACACAGGAATTAATCATGAACAGTACATGCTTCTCTCACAATTATCTTATCAAGATTTAACGGGCAGTTCATCAGCTTATACAGGTAAGACTGTAAAAGAAATGATGCAGGACGGACAGTATAAAAATCACGATGGATGGGACTTTTCAAAAGTAGGAGAATGGGAGATTCTTTCTCATGTAAATAATTATTCGGGCACGGGGTTCAGCGGTACAGCTTTTAGAAACAGTGAAGGTAAGATTATTTTTTCCATGAGGGGAACCGAACAGGAAGACAGCAAAGTTGAAACCCTCGTGGCAAAAGATTTTATAACAGATGCACAGCTTGCTTTAAAAGGTGAAGCCCTTGGTAAGCCTAATCAATTTTTAGAGGCATATGAGTTCGTAAGGGCAACTGTGAGTAATGAATATGGCATTAACGTAGATGACTTGAATCAGGAATCACTTTCTAAACTAATACAAACCAATGGAATTTCCTACACGGGGCATTCACTAGGCGGCGGAATCGATCAGTATTTAACCTATATGACGGGGGGAAAAAGCATATCTTTTAATGCTGTAGGAATTGGACAATCCCTCCCTGAAGGCATCGATCCTTCTCTTTTTGATATAACGGATTTTGTTAATTCAGATGATATTATTGGAAATTTCGGTATCCAGCTTGGGGATACGGTTTATTTAAAAGGGAATATCGATGGATCTACTATCAATTCCAAAACAATTATTGAAGCTTTAAAGATTGTCGAGAAGATGGAATCTACTGGTGATGCTGGAAAGCTTCTAGGTATGGCAGCGCTTTACAACATTATGAAGACCATGGATCCTGCGACAAAAGCTTACTTTGAAGAGCAGCTTAAATTTAAAGCTCATGGAATGGAAACACTTAGGGGTTACCTTGATGAAAACGGTAATTTAACAAGCGGAATCGTCAAAGGGAGTGAAGTAGAGAATCTTACGGATGCTTTACTTGGGGTCACAAATATCGTTTCTGACGAACTTGCTGAAGTGGCAATTATTGACATTATTCTCGGAGCAGGTAAAGTATCAGATAGTTCTAAAAAATTACTTGATGAACTTGGAATTATCACTGAAAACATTACAGAAGCTATCAATGAAAATGTAAACGATATTAGAGTTGAGGCAGGCCGCATCATTAATCATAGAAGTAAAGAGTTAGAAGACAAACTCAAATCCATTCAGGGAGACTCCAAAGCAATCGCACTTGAACTGGAAGACTTTTTCAGAGATGTTAAATCAGAAATAAGTTTAATAATATCTAAGAATAGCAGTCTCATTTCAGAAGGTGTTACTGATACTCTTGGAGGTTTACTTCAGATTGCAGAAGAATTTGGTCTGGACTCGTTGATGAGAGATTTCAATGAACTCTTAAATGATGTCATCAACGGAAAAGGCTTCTCCGAATCCATCATGCAACAGCTTGGTGAAAAAGTGGAAGAAATTATAGCAGGCGCAAATCGTGTTACAGGCGGTATTTCTGATGTTTCTAAAGGAATTGCTGATACCATTAAGTCAGTAATTGAATCAACTGTTAACGAAGTAAAAGAGACGATATCAGCCATTACCCCAAATTTCAAAAATATTTTCAATGATATGGGTGATATGTGGGACAGTTTTACTGTCGGATTTGGAGATTTGTTTTCAAGTTTTACTTCAAATGTATTCGAGATGGGACATGGAATATTCTCGAGCATAGGTGACAGACTGGGTGATCTGGGAGATGGATTTTGGGACGCAATTACTGGAGTTGGACAGTTCTGGAACGGGTTGAGAGATACTTTTTCATGGGAGGACAACTTTGGCGATAATCTGAAATCTTTCTTTAAAAATATACTAAATCTTGATGATTTATTTGATATGGCTTCTGATGCTATGCCAATCAGAAGAGACCCTCTTGTATTAGATTTAAATGGTGACGGAATCACGACCATCAGTTCTGGTAACGGGGTTTATTTTGATCTTGACGTTAATGGATTTGCGGAAAGGACAGGTTGGATTAATAGGGATGATGGTTTTTTAGTGTTTGACCGTAATCAAGATGGCATCATTAATAATGGACTGGAGCTATTTGGTGACGGAACTAAGCTCAAAAATGGAGCTATAGCTGCTAACGGATTTGAGGCTCTTTCTGAAAATGATGATAACAAAGACGGGATAATAGATAAAAGTGACAGTATATTCAATAAATTGAGAGTTTGGAAAGACATTAATGGCGATGGCTTTTCCCAGACCAGTGAGCTTTTTACTTTGTCCAGTTTAGGCATTAAATCTATTTCTCTATCTTTTATTCAGCAAAATAATCTTGATCAGAACGGCAACATTCAATCAAGGACTGGTCATTATACAAAAGAGGATGGAACAAACTTTACTGTTGGCGAATTTTTACTAGATCGAATTACTGACGATACGAAAGAAACAAAGTTTGTAAAAATACCCATAGAAATTAAATTGCTTCCTAATTTACAGGGTATGGGCAATATTACTTCACTTCACAGAGCAATGGCAGCAGATGATTCAGGGGTACTGGCCAAACTCGTTAAACAGTTTATGACTTCTGAGAGCACAGAAGCGAGAGAATCAATATTAGAGCGAATTTTGTTGGAATGGACAGGAAGCAACGAGGTGTTGTCCGGTTCCAGAGGTTCATCATTTGAGGCTTCAAAATTAAGCATTTTAGAGAAATTTTTGGGTACTGAATTTGTGGGGGATAACGGGAGCAATAATCCCAATGAAACGGCTGCGCTATTGTTGGATCAGGCTTACAGCAAGCTGTTTAGTTATCTGTATTCAGCTTTAAGTGTACAGACGCACCTTAAATCCTTGGATGAGTTGCTTGTGGCAAAATGGGACAGCAACAGCGGACAGATTACATTTGATTACCGTGAGATTCAGGAGCTGCTTCAGTCATACATTGATCAGGATGTAGCTACAGGAAAAGATTATTTGTTTGATTTTGTAAGATTGATAAGATCTTTCGAGCTGTACAGTGGCTTTGAAAAGCCGTTTTTTGACCACTTCAAAGCACAGGGTATTGAATTTGAATGGATCATTGAATCAGCCGGAAAGCTTGAAATGAGAAGTTCAGATATTGATGACAGTATAAACGGAACTGTATTGGAAGATACAGTTAGAGGTGAAGCAGGCAATGATAGCATCAGCGGAAATGATGGCAACGATGCATTAGACGGAGGCTATGGTAATGATGTTTTACGCGGTGACAACGGAAACGACTTTATCTTAGGCGGACAAGGAAACGATTCCCTTTCTGGAGGAAACGGCAACGATGTCCTTTATGGAAATGAAGGAAACGATACGCTCTCAGGCGGCGCAGGAAATGATGTGCTGACAGGCGGAAAAGGAAATGATCGTCTGGAAGGCAACAGCGGAAATGATACGTATGTCTTCCAAAAAGGAGACGGTGTGGACCGGATCTATGACAATGATTCGAGTGCAGGAAACCGCGACGTTGTCCAAATTGGAGCTATGCCGGGCGAAGTGACCCTTTTGAGACGAGGTTATAACCTTGAGATACTGCTGATTGGAAGTGCAGACCGTCTGATTCTGGAGGATTACTTTGACAGTACGTCAGAGCGGATTGAAGAGATTAAGTTTGCGGACGGAACGGTGTGGGATTATGCAGCGGTGTACGGCCAAGGTTTTGAACTTGCGGGAAGTGACGCGAGCGAGGTCATGTATGGCAACGGAGGGGCAGATGTCCTGGACGGAGCTGCAGGGGATGACCGGATTGAAGGCCGCGAGGGTAACGATGGCATTTCAGGCGGAACGGGCAACGATTCCCTGTACGGTGAAGACGGCAACGACACTCTCTCCGGAGGAGACGGGAATGATTACCTTTCCGGATCAAACGGAGATGATGTGTTAACGGGCGGATTTGGCGATGACCGTCTGGAAGGCGGAAACGGCAACGATCTCCTTCATGGAAATGAAGGTAACGATACGCTGTCAGGCGGTGCCGGAAATGATGTGCTGTCAGGCGGCGCTGGAAACGACCGTCTGGAAGGCAACAGCGGAAATGATACGTATATCTTCCAAAAAGGAGATGGCGTGGACCGGATCTATGACAATGACTCGAGTGCAGGAAATCGTGACGTAGTTCAGATTCAAGCCCTGCCGGGCGAAGTGACCCTTTTGAGACGCGGGTATAACCTGGAGATACTGCTGATTGGAAGTGCAGACCGTCTGATCATAGAGGACTACTTTGACCATACGTACGAGAGAATCGAGGAAATTCAGTTTGCGGATGGGACCGTATGGGATTATGCAGCGGTGTACGGACAAGGCTTTAAGCTAATTGGAAGCGACGCGGGCGAGGTCATGTATGGCAACGGAGGGGCGGATGTCCTGGACGGTGCTGCAGGGGATGACCGGATTGAAGGCCGTGAAGGCAACGATGCCATTTCAGGCGGAACAGGCAACGACTTCCTGTACGGTGAAGACGGCAACGACACCCTCTCCGGAGGAGACGGGAATGACTACCTTTCCGGATCAAACGGGGACGATGTGTTAACGGGCGGATTTGGCGATGACCGTCTGGAAGGCGGAAACGACAGCGATGCCCTTTATGGCAATGAAGGAAATGATACGCTTTCAGGCGGTGCCGGAAGTGATGTGCTATCAGGAGGCGCTGGAAACGACCGACTGGAAGGCAACAGCGGAAATGATACGTATATCTTCCAAAAAGGAAATGGCGTGGACCGGATCTATGACTATGACTCAAATGCGGGTAACCGTGACATAGTTCAGATTCAAGCCCTGCCGGGCGAAGTGACCCTTTTGAGACGCGGGTATAACCTCGAGATACTGCTGATAGGAAGTACAGACCGTCTAATCCTGGAAGACTACTTTGACCATACGTACGAAAGAATTGAGGAAATTCAGTTCGCGGATGGAACTGTATGGGACTATACATATGTATACGGCCTAGGCTTTGAGGTTACCGGAAGCGATGCGAGCGATGTCATTTATGGCAATGGAGGGGCGGATGTCCTTGCCGGAGCTGCAGGGGATGACCGGATTGAAGGCCGCGAAGGCAACGATGCCATTTCAGCCGGAACGGGCAACGACTTCCTGTACGGTGAAGACGGCCGCGACACCCTCTCCGGAGGAGAAGGGAATGATTACCTTTCCGGATCAAACGGGGACGATGTGTTAACGGGCGGATTAGGGGATGACCGTCTGGAAGGTGGAAACGACAATGATGCCCTTTATGGAAATGAAGGGGACGATACGCTCTCAGGCGGTGCCGGAAATGATGTGCTGTCAGGCGGCGCTGGAAACGACCGTTTGGAAGGCAACAGCGGAAATGATACGTATATCTTCCAAAAAGGAGATGGCGTGGACCGGATCTATGACAATGACTCGAGTGCAGGAAATCGTGACGTAGTTCAGATTCAAGCCCTGCCGGGCGAAGTGACCCTTTTGAGACGCGGGTATAACCTGGAGATACTGCTGATTGGAAGTGCAGACCGTCTGATCATAGAGGACTACTTTGACCATACGTACGAGAGAATCGAGGAAATTCAGTTTGCGGATGGGACCGTATGGGATTATGCAGCGGTGTACGGACAAGGCTTTAAGCTAATTGGAAGCGACGCGGGCGAGGTCATGTATGGCAACGGAGGGGCGGATGTCCTGGACGGTGCTGCAGGGGATGACCGGATTGAAGGCCGTGAAGGCAACGATGCCATTTCAGGCGGAACAGGCAACGACTTCCTGTACGGTGAAGACGGCAACGACACCCTCTCCGGAGGAGACGGGAATGATTACCTTTCCGGATCAAACGGGGACGATGTGTTAACGGGCGGATTTGGCGATGACCGTCTGGAAGGCGGAAACGACAGCGATGCCCTTTATGGCAATGAAGGAAATGATACGCTTTCAGGCGGTGCCGGAAGTGATGTGCTATCAGGAGGCGCTGGAAACGACCGACTGGAAGGCAACAGCGGAAATGATACGTATATCTTCCAAAAAGGAAATGGCGTGGACCGGATCTATGACTATGACTCAAATGCGGGTAACCGTGACATAGTTCAGATTCAAGCCCTGCCGGGCGAAGTGACCCTTTTGAGACGCGGGTATAACCTCGAGATACTGCTGATAGGAAGTACAGACCGTCTGATCCTGGAAGACTATTTTGACCATACGTACGAGAGAATTGAAGAAATTCAGTTCGCGGATGGAACTGTATGGGACTATGCAGCGGTGTACAGCCAAGGCTTTGAGCTTGCAGGAAACGACGCCAGCGAGGTCATATATGGCAACGGTGGGGCGGATGTCCTTGCCGGAGCTGCAGGGGATGACCGGATTGAAGGCCGCGAGGGCAACGATGCCATTTCAGGTGGAACGGGCAATGACTCACTGTACGGAGAAGACGGCAACGACACCCTCTCCGGAGAAGACGGGAACGACTATCTTTCCGGATCGAACGGGGATGATCTCTTAAGCGGCGGTAATGGAGACGACACTCTCATTGGGGGAGCAGGCAATGATATTCTCATCGGCGGAAAAGGAAATGACCGTCTGGAAGGCGGTATCGGTAATGATGTGTATATCTTCCAAAAAGGAGACGGTGTCACTCGTATTTCTGACTATGACACGTCCAGTGGAAATAAAGATATTCTGAAAATAGATGCATTAGCTGAAGAAATCAAGCTTTATCGAAATGGGTACAATCTGGAGCTCGGAATTCTCGGGGGCTCTGATCGTATAATTATTGAAAATTATTTTGATGGGTCATATAAGAAGATAGAGGAATTCCAATTCTCTGACGGAACAGTCTGGAACAGTCAGAACTTTGGCACGCTGCCAATTGAAAATATAAACCTATCAAATTTAAATAAGTTCGGTACGAATTCTGCGGATACAATTCGAGGAGATTCTCTAAACGAAACACTATATGGCTATTCAGGAAATGATGTATTAGATGGCGGACTTGGAAATGATCTGCTTCTTGGAGACAGCGGAAGTGAAAGCTATATTTTTGCCCTTGGGTATGGTCAAGATACTATTGAAGACTATGATTATTCTTCTGGTGACATTGATAGAATTCAGCTAAATCTGTCTCCTCAGGAAGTGAGATTTGAACGTCAGGGAGATAATCTTGTAATCAAAGTAATCGGTACGAATGACCAGCTGACGGTTAACCGATATTTTGAAAGCAGCCGGTACCGTGTCGAGGAAGTGATTTTCAAAGACGGAAGCATCCTCACCTATGCGCAAATCAGTGTTCTGCCGGTAGTGGTCGGTGGAACAGCCGGAAGTGAAATCCTGAAGGGCATCAATGGGAATGACCAGATTTCTGGCGAGGACGGAGACGACACGCTATACGGCTATATGGGCGATGATGTGCTCTCAGGTGGTCGCGGAAACGATGTGCTTTACGGAGCAGAAGGTGCCGATAAGCTTGACGGCGGAGCCGGAAACGATCAGTTATACGGCGGAAACGACAATGATGAGCTGGTTGGCCGTGAGGGCAATGACATTCTGTATGGTGAAGAAGGAAACGATAAGCTTGACGGCGGCGAGGGCAATGATACCCTTGTGGGCGGAAACGGGGATGATGTGCTTGACGGCGGAACAGGCAATGATGCGTTAAACGGGGAAGGCGGCAACGACACGTACGTCTTCGGAAAAGGTTATGGCCAAGACACCATAGATGATTATGAGTATTCTTCAAAAGAAATGGACCGTATCAGACTTGATTTAACCCCGGGTGAAGCAGTGTTTGAACGCCAGGGAGATAATCTTGTGATCAAAGTAATCGGTACGAATGACCAGCTGACGGTTAACCGATATTTTGAAAGCAGCCGGTACCGTGTCGAGGAAGTGATTTTCAAAGACGGAAGCATCCTCACCTATGCGCAAATCAGTGTTCTGCCGGTAGTGGTCGGTGGAACAGCCGGAAGTGAAATCCTGAAGGGCATCAATGGGAATGACCAGATTTCTGGCGAGGACGGAGACGACACGCTATACGGCTATATGGGCGATGATGTGCTCTCAGGTGGTCGCGGAAACGACGTGCTTTACGGAGCAGAAGGTGCCGATAAGCTTGACGGCGGAGCCGGAAACGATCAGTTATACGGCGGAAACGACAGTGATGAGCTGGTTGGCCGTGAGGGAAATGACATTCTGTATGGTGAAGAAGGAAACGATAAGCTTGACGGCGGCGAGGGCAATGATACCCTTGTGGGCGGAAACGGGGATGATGTGCTTGACGGCGGAACAGGCAATGATGCGTTAAACGGGGAAGCCGGCAACGACACGTATGTCTTCGGAAAAGGTTATGGCCAAGACACCATAGACGATTATGAGTATTCTTCAAAAGAAATGGATCGTATCAGACTTGATTTAACCCCGGGTGAAGCAGTGTTTGAACGCCAGGGAGATAATCTTGTGATCAAAGTAATCGGTACGAATGACCAGCTGACGGTTAACCGATATTTTGAAAGCAGCCGGTACCGTGTCGAGGAAGTGATTTTCAAAGACGGAAGCATCCTCACCTATGCGCAAATCAGTGTTCTGCCGGTAGTGGTCGGTGGAACAGCCGGAAGTGAAATCCTGAAGGGCATCAATGGGAATGACCAGATTTCTGGCGAGGACGGAGACGACACGCTATACGGCTATATGGGCGATGATGTGCTCTCAGGTGGTCGCGGAAACGACGTGCTTTACGGAGCAGAAGGTGCCGATAAGCTTGACGGCGGAGCCGGAAACGATCAGTTATACGGCGGAAACGACAGTGATGAGCTGGTTGGCCGTGAGGGAAATGACATTCTGTATGGTGAAGAAGGAAACGATAAGCTTGACGGCGGCGAGGGCAATGATACCCTTGTGGGCGGAAACGGGGATGATGTGCTTGACGGCGGAACAGGCAATGATGCGTTAAACGGGGAAGCCGGCAATGACACGTACGTCTTCGGAAAAGGTTATGGCCAGGATACCATAGACGATTATGAGTATTCTTCAAAAGAAATGGACCGTATCAGACTTGATTTAACCCCGGGTGAAGCAGTGTTTGAACGCCAGGGAGATAATCTTGTGATCAAAGTAATCGGTACGAATGACCAGCTGACGGTTAACCGATATTTTGAAAGCAGCCGGTACCGTGTCGAGGAAGTGATTTTCAAAGACGGAAGCATCCTCACCTATGCGCAAATCAGTGTTCTGCCGGTAGTGGTCGGTGGAACAGCCGGAAGTGAAATCCTGAAGGGCATCAATGGGAATGACCAGATTTCTGGCGAGGACGGAGACGACACGCTATACGGCTATATGGGCGATGATGTGCTCTCAGGTGGTCGCGGAAACGACGTGCTTTACGGAGCAGAAGGTGCCGATAAGCTTGACGGCGGAGCCGGAAACGATCAGTTATACGGCGGAAACGACAGTGATGAGCTGGTTGGCCGTGAGGGAAATGACATTCTGTATGGTGAAGAAGGAAACGATAAGCTTGACGGCGGCGAGGGCAATGATACCCTTGTGGGCGGAAACGGGGATGATGTGCTTGACGGCGGAACAGGCAATGATGCGTTAAACGGGGAAGCCGGCAACGACACGTACGTCTTCGGAAAAGGTTATGGCCAGGATACCATAGACGATTATGAGTATTCTTCAAAAGAAATGGACCGTATCAGACTTGATTTAACCCCGGGTGAAGCAGTGTTTGAACGCCAGGGAGATAATCTTGTGATCAAAGTAATCGGTACGAATGACCAGCTGACGGTTAACCGATATTTTGAAAGCAGCCGGTACCGTGTCGAGGAAGTGATTTTCAAAGACGGAAGCATCCTCACCTATGCGCAAATCAGTGTTCTGCCGGTAGTGGTCGGTGGAACAGCCGGAAGTGAAATCCTGAAGGGCATCAATGGGAATGACCAGATTTCTGGCGAGGACGGAGACGACACGCTATACGGCTATATGGGCGATGATGTGCTCTCAGGTGGTCGCGGAAACGATGTGCTTTACGGAGCAGAAGGTGCCGATAAGCTTGACGGCGGAGCCGGAAACGATCAGTTATACGGCGGAAATGACAATGATGAGCTGTTTGGCCGTGAGGGCAATGACACTCTGAATGGCGAGGAAGGAAACGATACACTTTCCGGAGGAATAGGCACTGATACGCTATTTGGCGGTTTAGGAAACGACCTTTATTTATTTAATGAAGGCGATGGAAACGACGTTATTGAAGATTACGATCTAGTCAACAGTTTGGATAAGATTTCCCTTGGATTTAATTTTGAGGATATTTTGATACTCCGAAGAAACGATAATCTGGAACTGATAAGTAAAATCACCAATGACAAATTAATTGTCAAGAACCATTTTGGAGATAACCGATACCGAATTGAATCCATTGTCTTTGCTGATGGCAAGACCATAAGTCATGAAGACATTTATTTGATCTCCCAGACTATCTATGGAACAGACGACAGTGAAGTCATAAAAGGCAATGGTGGAGATGATTTACTGTACGGTGCTCATGGTAATGACGAATTGTATGGAAACCAGGGATCAGATTCTTTGTACGGGGAACTTGGTGCGGATTCACTCTACGGCGGTGACGGAAACGATTTTCTTTCAGGCGGAATGAACAATGATACTCTCTACGGTGAAAACAATGATGACAAATTAGAAGGTGGAGAAGGATCTGACAGACTGTACGGAGGAGATGGAAACGATCATCTCTTAGGCGGCAAAGGCAATGACATCCTGGAAGGCCAGATTGGAAATGATTTGTTAGAAGGTGAAGACGGATCCGACAGCCTCTATGGAGGCGATGGGACTGACCGATTGATTGGCGGAAAGGACAATGACAGTCTGTACGGCCAAAGTGGTAATGATGTCCTGGATGGAGGAGAAGGATCCGACAGTCTGTTTGGAGAGGATGGAGATGACCGTCTGATTGGCGGTACCGGCAATGATCTATTGGATGGCGGATACGGAAGTGACACGTATTTCTTCTCAAAAGGATTGGGTCAGGATACCATCACCGATTACAACAATTTGCCCTATGTGGATACAATTGAATTTGACATGGGTATTCTTCCGGGAGATATGGTGCTGTCCAGAGGCGGAACCACCGGAAATGACCTAATCATGCGTTTTAAGGGAACAGATGATCAGCTGACGGTCAAAAATTATTATTATGATTCCTACTATAGAATTGAAAAGATCAAGTTTGCGGATGGCACCTCGTGGGATATCGCAACACTTGAGAAACAGTCCTTCATCATTCAGGGAACAGCGCAAAATGACTCCTTGTACGGAGGCGGTGCAGATACCATCGAAGGCTTGGCTGGGAATGACAAGCTGTACGGTTACAGCCAGGATGACGTACTAGATGGGGGCGACGGACTGGACAGCCTCTACGGAGGCGATGGGAACGACCGGTTGATTGGCGGAAAAGACAATGACAGTCTGTATGGCCAAAGCGGAAATGATGTACTGGATGGAGGAGAAGGATCCGACAGTATGTTTGGAGAAGATGGAGATGATCGTCTGATTGGCGGTACCGGCAATGATCTATTGGATGGCGGATACGGAAATGACATGTATTTCTTCTCAAAAGGATTCGGTCAGGATACCATCACCGATTACAACGGTTCTTCGTTTGTGGATTCCATTGAGTTTGACACGGGCATCCTTCCAGGAGACTTGTTAATATCTAGAGGCGGAACCAACGGAAATGACCTGATCATGCGCCTGAAAGGAACCGATGATCAGCTGACGGTCAAAAATTATTATTATGATTCCTACTATAGAATTGAAAAGATCAAGTTTGCGGATGGCACCTCGTGGGATATCGCAACACTTGAGAAACAGTCCTTCATCATTCAGGGAACAGCGCAAAATGACTCCTTGCACGGAGGCGGTGCAGATACCATTGAAGGCTTGGCTGGGAATGACAAGCTGTACGGTTACAGTCAGGATGACGTACTAGATGGGGGCGACGGGCTGGACAGCCTCTACGGAGGCGATGGGAACGACCGATTGATTGGCGGAAAAGACAATGACAGTCTGTACGGCCAAAGCGGAAATGATGTACTGGATGGAGGAGAAGGATCCGATAGTCTGTTTGGAGAAGATGGAGATGACCGTCTGATTGGCGGTACCGGCAATGATCTATTGGATGGCGGATACGGAAATGACATGTATTTCTTCTCAAAAGGATTCGGTCAGGATACCATCACCGATTACAACGGTTCTTCGTTTGTGGATTCCATTGAGTTTGACACGGGCATCCTTCCAGGAGATTTGTTAATATCTAGAGGCGGAACCAACGGAAATGACTTGATCATGCGCCTGAAAGGAACCGATGATCAGCTGACGGTCAAAAATTATTATTATGATTCCTACTATAGAATTGAAAAGATCAAGTTTGCGGATGGCACCTCGTGGGATATCGCAACACTTGAGAAACAGTCCTTCATCATTCAGGGAACAGCGCAAAATGACTCCTTGCACGGAGGCGGTGCAGATACCATTGAAGGCTTGGCTGGGAATGACAAGCTGTACGGTTACAGTCAGGATGACGTACTAGATGGGGGCGACGGGCTGGACAGCCTCTACGGAGGCGATGGGAACGACCGATTGATTGGCGGAAAAGACAATGACAGTCTGTACGGCCAAAGCGGAAATGATGTACTGGATGGAGGAGAAGGATCCGATAGTCTGTTTGGAGAAGATGGAGATGACCGTCTGATTGGCGGTACCGGCAATGATCTATTGGATGGCGGATACGGAAATGACATGTATTTCTTCTCAAAAGGATTCGGTCAGGATACCATCACCGATTACAACGGTTCTTCGTTTGTGGATTCCATTGAGTTTGACACGGGCATCCTTCCAGGAGATTTGTTAATATCTAGAGGCGGAACCAACGGAAATGACTTGATCATGCGCCTGAAAGGAACCGATGATCAGCTGACGGTCAAAAATTATTATTATGATTCCTACTATAGAATTGAGCAAATCAAGTTTGCGGATGGCACCTCGTGGGATATTGCAACACTTGAGAAACAGTCCTTTATCATTCAGGGAACAGCGCAAAATGACTTCCTGTACGGGGGCGGTGCAGATATCATTGAAGGCTTGGCTGGGAATGATAAGCTGTACGGTTACAGCCAAGGTGACGTGCTAGATGGAGGCGACGGATTGGACAGCCTCTACGGAGGCAATGGGAACGACCGTCTGATTGGAGGAGAAGGATCCGACAGTCTGTTTGGGGAGGATGGAGATGACCGTCTGATTGGCGGTACCGGCAATGATCTATTGGATGGCGGATACGGAAGTGACACGTATTTCTTCTCAAAAGGATTCGGTCAGGATACCATCACCGACTACAACGGTTCTTCGTTTGTGGATTCCATTGAGTTTGACACAGGCATCCTTCCAGGAGATTTGTTAATATCCAGAGGCGGAACCAACGGAAATGACCTGATCATGCGCCTGAAAGGAACCGATGATCAGCTGACGGTCAAAAATTATTATTATGATTCCTATTATAGAATTGAGCAAATCAAGTTTGCGGATGGCACCTCGTGGGATATTGCAACACTTGAGAAACAGTCCTTTATCATTCAAGGAACAGCTCAAAATGACTTCCTGTACGGGGGTGGCTCAGATACCATCGAAGGCTTGGCTGGGAATGACAAGCTGTACGGCTACAGCCAGGATGACATATTAGATGGAGGCGACGGACTGGACAGCCTCTACGGAGGCGATGGGAACGACCGTCTGATTGGCGGAAAAGACAATGACAGTTTGTACGGCCATAGCGGTAATGATGCCTTGGATGGAGGAGAAGGATCCGACAGTCTGTTTGGAGAGGATGGAGATGACCGTCTGATAGGCGGTTCGGGCAACGATTTATTGGAAGGCGGATACGGAAGTGACACGTATTTCTTCTCAAAAGGATTCGGTCAGGATACCATCACCGATTACAACGGTTCTTCGTTTATAGATTCCATTGAGTTTGACACAGGCATCCTTCCAGGAGATTTGTTAATATCCAGAGGCGGATCCAACGGAAATGACCTGATCATGCGTTTTAAAGGAACCGATGATCAGCTAACGGTCAAAAATTATTATTATGATTCCTACTATAGAATTGAGCAGATTAAGTTTGCGGATGGCACCTCGTGGGATATCGCAACACTTGAGAAACAGTCCTTCATCATTCAGGGAACAGCTCAAAATGACTCCCTGTACGGTGGCGGTGCAGATACCATTGAAGGCTTGGCTGGAAATGACAAGCTGTACGGTTACAGCCAGGATGACATACTAGATGGAGGCGACGGACTGGATAGCCTCTACGGAGGCGATGGGAACGACCGTCTGATTGGCGGAAAAGACAATGATAGTCTGTATGGCCAAAGCGGAAATGATGTACTGGATGGTGGAGAAGGATCCGACAGTCTGTTTGGAGAGGATGGAGATGACCGTCTGATAGGCGGTTCCGGCAATGATTTATTGGAAGGCGGATACGGAAGTGACACGTATTTCTTCTCGAAAGGATTCGGTCAGGATACCATCACCGACTACAACGGTTCTTCGTTTGTGGATGCCATTGAGTTTGACACAGGCATCCTTCCAGGAGATTTGTTAATAACCAGAGGCGGAACCAACGCAAATGATCTGATCATACGCCTGAAAGGAACCGATGATCAGCTGACGGTCAAAAATTATTATTATGATTCCTACTATAGAATTGAGCAGATCAAGTTTGCGGATGGCACCTCGTGGGATATCGCAACACTTGAGAAACAGTCCTTCATCATTCAGGGAACAGCTCAAAATGACTTCCTGTACGGGGGTGGCTCAGATACCATCGAAGGTTTGGCTGGGGATGACAAGCTGTACGGTTACAGCCAGGATGACGTACTAGATGGGGGCGACGGGCTGGACAGCCTCTACGGAGGCGATGGGAACGACCGTCTGATTGGCGGAAAAGACAATGACAGTCTGTATGGCCAAAACGGCAGCGATGTTCTGGACGGAGGAGAAGGGACAGACTACCTGGAAGGTGGATCTGGCAATGATTCGTATCTGCTCTATAAAGGCATGGGCAAAGATACCATCTATGACTATGATTCCACAACAGGAAACATGGATGCCATCCAAATTGGAGAAGGCTTGACCCAATCAGATATTGTCCTTTCTCGCGGAGGCTATTCGAGCAGAGACCTTATCATCAGTATTGTGGGAACAGAGGACAGCCTGACGGTGACCAATCATTTCTACGACAGCTGGAATCGCATAGAGAAAGTTGTGTTCCCGGATGGTACAGCAGTGGCCATCAATGAAAATGCAGCTTTCCACACAAAAGGAACAGCTGCAGGAGAAACCTTATATGGCGGAGGGATCGACCATATCGAGGGGCTTGGAGGAGACGACAAGCTGTATGGCTACGAGTCAGCAGACCTCTTAGATGGAGGAGACGGATTGGACAGCCTCTACGGAGGCGATGGGAACGACCGTCTGATTGGCGGAAAAGACAATGACAGTCTGTACGGCCAAAACGGAAATGATGTCCTGGACGGAGGAGAAGGGGCTGACTACCTGGAAGGTGGATCCGGCAATGATTCGTATCTGCTCTATAAAGGCATGGGCAAAGATACCATCTATGACTATGATTCCACAACAGGAAACATGGATGCCATCCAAATTGGAGAAGGCTTGACCCAATCAGATATTGTCCTTTCTCGCGGAGGCTATTCGGGAAGAGACCTAATCGTCAGTATTGTGGGAACAGAGGACAGCCTGACGGTGACCAATCATTTCTATGACAGCTGGAATCGCATAGAGAAAGTTGTGTTCCCGGACGGAACAGCAGTGGCCATCAATGAAAATGCAGCTTTTCACACAAAAGGAACAGCTGCAGGAGAAACCTTATATGGCGGAGGGATCGACCATATCGAGGGGCTTGGAGGAGACGACAAGCTGTATGGCTACGAGTCAGCAGACCTCTTAGATGGAGGAGACGGATTGGACAGCCTCTACGGAGGCGATGGGAACGACCGTCTGATTGGCGGAAAAGACAATGACAGTCTGTACGGCCAAAACGGAAATGATGTCCTGGACGGAGGAGAAGGGGCTGACTACCTGGAAGGCGGATCCGGCAATGATTCGTATCTGCTCTATAAAGGCATGGGCAAAGATACCATCTATGACTATGATTCCACAACAGGAAACATGGATGCCATCCAAATTGGAGAAGGCTTGACCCAATCAGATATTGTCCTTTCTCGCGGAGGCTATTCGGGAAGAGACCTAATCGTCAGTATTGTGGGAACAGAGGACAGCCTGACGGTGACCAATCATTTCTATGACAGCTGGAATCGCATAGAGAAAGTTGTGTTCCCGGACGGAACAGCAGTGGCCATCAATGAAAATGCAGCTTTTTACACAAAAGGAACAGCTGCAGGAGAAACCTTATATGGCGGAGCGATCGACCATATCGAGGGGCTTGGAGGAGACGACACTCTATACGGCTACAGCCAGGATGACGTACTTGATGGAGGAGAAGGACGGGACAGCCTCTACGGAGGCGATGGGAACGACCGTCTGATGGGCGGAAAGGACAATGACAGTTTGTTCGGCCAAAACGGAAATGATGTCCTGGACGGAGGAGAAGGGACAGACTACCTGGAAGGCGGATACGGCAATGATTCGTACCTGCTCTATAAAGGCATGGGCAAAGATACCATCTATGACTATGATTCAACAACAGGAAACCTGGATGCCATCCAAATTGGAGAAGGCTTGACCCAATCAGATATTGTTGTGTCTCGCGGAGGCTATTCGGGAAGAGACCTTATCATCAGTATTGTGGGGACAGAAGACAGCCTGACTGTGACCGATCATTTCTACGACAGTTGGAATCGCATAGAGAAAGTTGTGTTCCCGGACGGAACAGCAGTGGCTATCAATGAAAATGCAGCTTTCCACACAAAAGGAACAGCTGTAGGAGAAACCTTATATGGCGGGGGAATAGACCATATTAAGGGCCTTGGAGGAGACGACGCTCTATACGGCTACAGCCAGGATGACGTACTTGATGGAGGAGACGGAAGGGACAGCCTCTACGGGGGAGATGGAAACGACCGTCTGATGGGTGGAAAGGATAATGACAGTATGTATGGCCAAAACGGAAACGATATTCTGGAAGGCGGAGAAGGGGCTGACTATCTGGAAGGCGGATATGGAAATGACACTTATCTACTCAATAGCAGTACAGACAGTGATAGGATTTATGAAAATGACAGTAATTATGGCAATTCAGATACTATTAAAATTGAATCGAGTTTTGAAAATGTTATGTTCCAAAACGATGGAAGAAATTTGATAGTGAAGTTAATCGATACTCAAGATCAAATCATTATTGACTCCTGGCACTCTGGAACAAGCAACCGAGTAGAAGTCTTTGAAACGTCAGCTGGAGACGTGTTGCTGGAATCTCAAGTGTCGCAACTGATACAAGAGATGGCTTCATTCAGTTCGAAAAACAATGGACTTTCTTGGGAAAATGCAGTTCAGCAAGATTCCGAAAGTGTAAAAGCTACTTTGTTGAATTACTGGGAAAACAAGTAATAAAGAAGAGAGGGAGTTCTCAAATTATTTGGGAACTCCTTTTCCATGTGTCTATAACTTTGCGTTAAATATTGTTTTTACACAAAGTTTAATTTGGTAGTACGGATATCGTTAAATGATTATTAAAAATCTCATACATTTATTCTGTTATGGAAAATATTAGATATTCAACAATCGGGCAGTTTAATTGAATAAGGGTTTTGGTGAAAATGGGGGGCTATACAATGAAAAAAGACGAAGAAAAAAGTAAAATCAATACGGATGATGGGTGGAACCGAACAGTTTTTGGTAGTCCTACAATTGGCGGTTTTGTAGTTGTTGGTCTAATTGTCATTTATATTGTTTATCAGTGGTTATTTAGTTAAATGTGGCGATTGCTAAGTAATTTAACCCATATACTCAAATTTCAAAAACAATTTTTATATTCAACTAATTGGAGGTGTAGAACTTGGAGAATACCGTATTGTTAGTAACAACTATTGGAGGTTTGTTAAGTGCTGTAGCATTCACTTGGTATTATGCTGCACTGGGAAAGAGAATTTCAAATGAAGAAAATGAGGAAGGAAAAGATTTAACATATCAATTAAATCCATTCACTGGCTCGTCTAAAGGTGACAACCAAAATAATTAATTAAGCATATTCAATTATCGGGGGCAATACTTCAATAACGGAAGTGTTGCATTTTTTATTGTGCTAACGGGGAGTTGAACAAGAAAATGATATAATTTTGGCATAGAACGAGAATAAGAATAAGTTTTGGAGGATTGAACTTATGGACTACATAGGAAATCAGGTTACATATGATAGGGATGCAGAGATGGGCTATATTTACTTTAGTGAACCATCTAAATACACAATAACTTATACGGAAGAACTTCCAGAAAACGATGATATAATGTTGGATTTTGGAGAAGAAGTCCCGATTATTGGAATAGAGTTAGAAGGAAAAACTGCAAGGAAGATTGAACTTATTGCTGATAAAGTTCACATTTTTAAAAAGAAAGTTTTTACTGATGGAAAGACTTATTATTCTTTTAGACTGAATGATGAAATAACAAGAAAGTCTATTTCTCATCCTGATGTTGAATCAATAGTGTTTCATTTTTCGGATACTGACTGTGAAGATTTTATAGGTATAGACATTTTTGATTCAAAGTCTTATTCGGAACAGTACCTAACTGGTAAATAAATTGTTCCTCTTATACTAATGGGGAAGTTAGTATAAGAAGAATTGTGAGTTGAGCAATTTTAGGAATGAGGCCATATTGCAGTTATTCTATTAAAGGGCGTTTACAGCAAAGTGTAATCAAAAAAAAAATTCTATTTTTATCGGAGGATAAATATGGTGTTAAACAAAGATTTAGAATTAATATTGAATAAAATAGAGGAACTTAAAAGTAATGACGTGGAAATAGATGATTCTGAAGGCGAGACCATATCAATTCACCTGTTTTCACGAGAAGAATTTGAAGAAGGGCAGCTAGGCTATAGTATTGATGAAGGTGGAACTTCTCTAACTGGTAATGAAGAAGGTGAGTGGAAGGAAAGTTGGTATGTCATTGGATACGATGAGCTTGTAGGTGACCCAATCTTCATTGATATAAGCATTGAAAGATATCCTGTAATGACCGCTATGCACGGAGAAGGAGAATGGGAGCCAAAAGTAATGTACTGGACATTGGATAAATTCTTAGAAGCTGTGTTATAAAATAGGGGCTGGACCTTTTTAACTATAAAAACTAATTCGTCGAAGAGAAGAACAGCTTTATAGCTTATTCGACAATCGGGGGCTTATCCGGAATAAGATAAGTCCTTTTAATATGCATTTTTTTGTTGTTAATACGACTTCTATTTGAAATAATTGGTATAAAGATATTGGGCAGTACCCTTATTAAAATGCTGGGCTTAGTTCAAAAGAAATTGACACTTTAAATATATAGAGGTGATTCTGTTTTGAGGTCAATTAATAAAAAACTTCTTTTGCTCATTGCACTAATTCTTACGGTTTCAATAGCTTTTATTCCTAACATAGGATACTGGAGTGAAGGTTCTTATACGTTCTATGGGATACCTGCTCAATGGCTAGGTTACTATGGGGATGGTCAATTTAGTCTAGAAATATGGGGACTTCTGTTGAATGTACTAATTATATATGTCATTCTCTTTGGTTTATTAAAATTGTTTAAGAGTAAATTTTTATAAAACTTTTACAAAAAAACCGTTTAAATAAGTTAAGGAGTTAACTGACAAATATGATTTCACGTAAAATAATATCTGCTTCTATTTCAAGTACTCTATACGCAATTTTATTAAGTATATTCTTTTATCGATTTGGTTCTAATGGCTCTATTTTTTATTCTGTCATTTCTTCCCTTTCAATTTATATGATTTATGTAGTGCCAGCTATATTTTTTTATGGAATAATTACATCGATTCTCAGTGATAAAATTGGTGAACTATCAAAAAGATATTCTAATTTAAAATATATAAGTTTACTTATTTCAAGTATCTTTCATTTTCTGTTTGGGTTAATCTTAGGCTGGATTAGTTTATTAGCAGCAGGAATCTTTTTAATCACTGATCAGCTTTTATTAAAGAAAAAACCATATTATACCGTTAAAGAGGCAATTATAAGCCTTGTTATTCTAGTAAGTGTTTTCATTCTATTTTGGGGTACAATTTACTATTCAGATTACAGAAATGCAGCTTAGATTTGATTTCTTATTATTCAACAATCGGGGGCGATTGCAGCAAAGTGGATCGCCTTTTCTTATTGATAAATTGGGCAGTTTAATGGAATAAGGGTTTTTGTGAAAATAGGGGGCTATACAATGGTTAAATGACTATGGAAACTTAGAAGGAAAAAGTCAGGGGAATGAAACAAATGCAAAACTGTCAAGTGAGAGCGATGGAATAGTGACTGTAAAATGGAAAGATCAAAATGGAAAATTAACCTTAACAAAAAAGAAATAGAGGATGTGCTTTTTAATGAGTGAGGAAAAAAAGAATACGTTTCTTAAAGAGTCACTAAAAGCTGTCAGTGAAGGTTCTGTTTTCAATTCTAAACTTAAAGAAGATCAAGGCAGTGTAGATAAGCTTGTTCCAGCGCGTTCTGTCCTCAACTATTTAACAGGGCGAAAAAAACTTTCAAAAGTGGAAATCGAAAGAATAAAGAAAGCTGCTAAATATAATAAAAACTTACCTATCTAATTTTTAATAAAGACGCAGGGAGCAACCTCCCCGCCTACATCTTCCCCAAAACCACATACTTATTAACAGGCCGTCCGACTCCGCCATACTGAATATCAAGAGAGAGGACGCCCTCTTTTTCCAGGTGCTCCAGATACCGTCTTGCTGTTACTCTCGCGGTACCGACATGTGCGGCGACATCTTCTGCAGATACAGGTTCCTTTTGCGCGGATAGAAAGCCGAGTATTTTTTGAAGGGTAACTTCATGAAGCCCTTTTGGAAGGTCCTGCGAAGCTTTCGGCTCATCCCGCTGAAAGCGGATGGCGTCCAGCTCCTTCTGGGTCAGCTGCACTTTTTCATTGATCATCTTCCGGTACTGCAAATAACGGTCGAGCGCTTCTTTGAGCCGTTCAAACTTGAAGGGCTTCATCAGGTAGTCTGCAGCGCCGTTCTGAAGAACCTGACGGACTGTCTCCATATCACTTGCAGCCGTAATGGCAATAATGTCAGCTGTGTGACCTTCTTCCCGGATGGCTTTGATCGTGTCGAGGCCGTTCATCTTCGGCATGTACATATCAATCAGCACAAGGTCAGGAGCAAGCTCCCTGACAAGCTGGAGTCCTTCCGCACCATTTGAGGCCATGCCAACCACTTTAAATCCTTTTATCCGGTTTAAAAATTCACGGTTCACTTCCTGAACCATTAAATCATCTTCAATCAGCAGAACGTTCACTTGATCCACTTACATCTCCTCCATCTGAAAAGTGACAGTAAAGCTTGTTCCCGCACCTTCTTCTGATTCTGCCTGAATGCTGCCGTTTGCCTGGTGAATAAGCTGCCGGACCATATAGAGTCCAATGCCGCGCTCATTTCCTCCTTTTGTTGAAAAGCCCTGATCAAAAATAAAAGGAAGATCCTGTTCACGAATTCCGCTTCCATTGTCCTCTACAATAAGGATCGACTGCCCTGAAACTTGTTCCAGGCTGACAAAGATTCGCGGCTTGGAACACTCTCCGTGCTGAAAGGAGTCAAAAGCATTTTCGATCAGGTTTCCGATAATAAGAACAAGATCGTGATGGTCGATTCGGGGAGGGAAAAGTTCAAATCTGCTGCTTCGGTCAATTTCTACCGCAATGCCAAGTTCTTTTCCGCGGCGGATTTTGCTCAGCAACAGACCCGCGATGCTTTCATCTTTTATGTTCCTGTTCAGGAACTGAATCAGTTCGTCCTGTTCTTCAGTCGTTTGAAAAACAAACTGCAGCGCCTTTTCATAATTGCCGAGCTGGATTAAGCCTGCAATCGTATGAAGTTTATTGTTGTATTCATGATTCTGAACTCGTAAAGCGTTTACAAATGCCCGTACTCCCGTCAGTTCTTCCGCCATCTTTTTCACTTCTGTACGGTCCTGAAAAATGGCGACAGCGCCAATCGTTTCTCCGTTGACTTTAATTGGCACGCGGTTGCTCAGAATGTTCAGGTTATGGACGTTCAGCTCCTTGCTGTAGATGCCGTGATCAAGCTCAAGGATTTCGGGCAGTGCGGTGTCCGGTATCACATCACGGATGGACCTGCCTGTGACGTCACCTTCGATTCGCATCATGCTCCGTGCTTTCTTGTTAAAGATGGTGATGTTTTCATCTGTATCAATGGCAATGACGCCTTCATGCATCGCGTTGAAGGTTTCCGTCCGTTCAACTAACAGCCTCGCAATCTCATGCGGCTCAAGCTTAAACATCTGCTTTTTGATCTGTCTGGCAAGAATCCATGCGCCCCAGCCTCCAAAAAGGAGAGAAAGCCCTGAGGTGATCGCAATTTCAAACGCCAGGTTTTCAAGTACTTCGGTGAACGACGGCACTTTGTAGCCAGCCAGTACGACGCCGATCTGCTCGTGCGCATCATTCATGACAGGAACGAATGCCCTCATCACGGTTCCGATTTCGCCTTTTGCTTTTGACGTATAGGAATGCTCGGCGAAAGCGGGTCCTTCGTCCGCCCCTTCAGAAACGGTGCCGATCCTCTCGTGTACGGGATGCGTCAGTCTTATGCGGTCCATATTCATCACGACAATATAGTTGGCGTTGTTGATGACCCTTAAGCGGTCGATCACTTCATTCAGGCCGCCGTCATCCTGTTCAAGAGCTTCTTTTACTTCAGGAAGCTCGGCAATCGTCTGGGCCGTGACAAACGAACGGGCCTTCAGTTCCTCTTCCTTTCCGCTGATGTAATTTCCAATCAGCACGATGCCTGCGAGAAAAAGAGAAAACCCGAGGATAAAGAAAATCAGCCCTGTAATTTTCCATAGAATTGATATGCGTTTCATAGCGGCTCCTCATTTTCAGAACAGTAAAATATCTTTTATTTTAACATGAGTAAAAAACTCGTGATACAATGAATCTACTAAATGACTGAAATGGTGAAAAAAATGAAATGGTTTATTAGTGCAAGTGTGCTTACTGTGCTGATTTTGATTGCCTTGTTTTCCCATGACTCCATGGAAGCACTGCAGGAAGATGACGAACAGAAGGGGCTGAGCGACCAGATTGTGATCAAGTTCAGTCACGTTGTGGCTGAAAATACGCCAAAAGGACTTGCAGCGGAAAAATTTGCAGAACTCATTGCCAAACGGACGGACGGGAAAATCAAGGTAGAGATTTTCCCAAATGAAATCATGTATTCAGATGAACAGGAGCTTGCCGCGCTGAAAAGGGGAGATGTTCAGATGATTGCGCCATCCTACTCAAAAATGACCGAGGTTATACCTGAGTGGCAGGTGCTTGATCTTCCTTTTCTTTTCAGGAGCGAAGAGCATGTAGAAGCGGTTTACACAGGAGAAATTGGGGAGCGGCTCCTAAGCAGGCTCGAAGAGGAGAACATGAAAGGCCTTGCGCTATGGGGGAACGGCTTTAAACAGATGACAAGCAGCAGCGGGACACTGATTCAGCCGGAGGATTTCGCCGGACAGCGATTCAGAATTATGCCGAGCGATACAATCGCAAAACAGTTTGAACTCCTAGGCGGAATCCCGAAGGCCGCCTCATTTAATGATGTGTACATCGCCCTTGAAGGAAACGAATTTGACGGACAGGAAAACACAATCTCAAATATTTATTCCAAAGGCTTTTACCGCCTCCAGAAAAATATGACCCTTTCCAATCACGGGTACCTCGGGTATTCCGTTCTCATGAACAAAGAATTTTGGAACAGTCTCGATCCTGAGCTTCAGATTCAAATAGAAAAAGCCATGAAGGACACAACAAAATGGATGCTATCAGAATCAAAAGAAATGAATGAATCCCAGCTACGGAGAATGAGGGAAAACTCAAAGCTCGGCATTCATGAACTCAGCCCGGATGAAAGAAAAGAGTGGGAAAAGGTGTTCGAGCCACTCTATCAATCTTATATTGAACGCTATGGAGATGAGTGGATAGAGGATATACGGAAGGCTGGAAAATAAAGAAGATATGGACGTCCTAACAGGGGGCGTCTTTATTTTGTATTTGAAGCCGAGTTAATAGTGCCATCAAAGGGTTGGGGTTGAAGGTTTGATGGTTCTAAAGCGAGTTAATGGTGCCATCAAAGGGTTGGGGTTGGGGGGTTGATGGAACTAAAGCGGCTTAATAGTGCCATCAATGGTTTGTGATTGGAGGTTTGATGGTTCTAAAGCGAGTTAATAGTGCCACCAAAGGGTTGGGGTTGGGGGTTTGATGGTTCTAAAACGGCTTAATAGTGCCATCAATGTGTTGTGATTGAGGTTTGATGGTTCTGAACTGAGTTAATAGTGTCATCAAAAGTGTCAGATTGGTTGCTTGATGGTTTCAAACCGGATTTTCAGTGCCGTCAAAGGCGTGTAGGACCACAGGTCTAAACGAGCGATTCCGCTTTTCACATTGTCCAGCTCCATGGCCCAACTCCTCGGCCAGAACAGATCCGTCGAAAAAAGCAAACCCGGCTTTTTCCGCCGGATCCTTTTCTGTCCTTCGGAGCTAACCGGGCCCTTCCGCTTTTCTGCATTGTCCAGCTCCATCAGCCAGCTCCTCCGCCAGAACAAAATTCCCAAAAAAGTCAAACCCGGACTTTTCGGGTGATTTCTTTTCTGTCTGTCGGAGCTAAACGGCTGATTCCGCTTTTCGTATTGTCCAGCTCCATCGCTCAACTCCTCTGTCAGAACGGAACCATCGGCAAAGGCAAAAAGCGCCTTTACCGCTGTTTCCTTATCTGACTCCCGGAGCTAAACGAGCGATTCCGCTTTTCTGGTGACCACAAAGACCAAAACGAACTTTACGTTCTAAAGCTTTTGTTGGGGAAATGTTCAGTTATTATAAGGATTATATTGTAAGCGCTAACAAAGATGAAGGGGTGGGTGCAGGTGAAGGTTAATTTCAGGAATTTGACGGTTCAGGTTGTGATCGGGATCATCTTGGGGATTGCTGTTGGGTTTTTGTTTCCGGCTTTTGGGATTGAGCTGAAGGTTCTGGCTGATGTGTTTATTAAGATGATCAAGATGGTGATTGCGCCGATTATTTTCTTTACAGTGGTCATCGGAATCGGCAGCATGGGGGATTTAAAGAAGGTCGGACGGATCGGCGGAAAGGCTCTTTTGTACTTTGAGATTGTAACAACTTTTGCGCTTGCGATCGGGATTATCGTCGTCGGAATTGTAAAGCCGGGTGAAGGTTTTAATACGGATGCGGTTGAAGGCGGGGATGTTTCCCAGTATACGGAGCAGGCGGAAGAGACGAGTCACGGTTTTGTTGATTTTGTTGTAGGAATTATTCCGGAGAACGTTGTAGGCGCCATGGCGGAGGGAGAGCTTCTTCCTATTTTATTCTTCGCGGTTCTGTTCGGAGTATCGATGGCGGCTGTTGGTGAAAAGGCCAAGCCGGTTGTGCAGCTTTTTGAGAGGCTGACGGATATCTTCTTCGGCGTCGTCAACATGATTATGAAGGTTTCTCCGTTTGCAGCTTTCGGAGCGATGGCGTATACAATCGGCCAGTTTGGCATCGGTTCGCTTGTTGCTCTCGGGAAGCTGATGGGGTCCGTTTACATCACGATGTTCTTCTTTATTATCCTGGTGCTGGGAGCCATTGCAAAATACTACGGTTTCAGCATCTTTAAGTTTATCGCATTTATTAAGGAAGAAATTCTTCTTGTTCTCGGTACATCTTCATCAGAATCAGCCCTGCCGAAAATGATGGAGAAGATGGAAAAGTACGGCTGTTCAAAATCGGTTGTCGGTCTTGTTATCCCTACAGGATATTCCTTCAACCTTGACGGAACTTCCATTTATCTCTCAATGGCAGCGATGTTCATTGCCCAGGCATATGGAATTGACTTGAGCATCTGGCAGCAGCTGACCCTTCTTGGTATTTTGATGCTCACGTCTAAGGGCGCTGCAGGAGTAACAGGTTCAGGATTTATCACACTTGCAGCAACACTCGCAGCTTTTCCGATGATACCTGTTGAAGGAATGGCGCTGCTGCTTGGTGTCGACCGTTTTATGTCTGAAGCGCGTGCGATTACAAATCTAATTGGCAACGGTGTAGCGACAGTAGCTGTTTCTAAAATGGAGAATGAGTTCCATCCTCCAAAAGATCACTCTGATTCAGCTCCTATCTCTATTGCCAAGTAAAAAAAGCGGACTTGTTCCGCTTTTTTTTTGCGCATCAAAAAAACATAACATATGAATACTTTGCTAATATTAATTGTTTGTAAAGAAATTGTTAAAATTAACGACAAAGTCTTTTCTGATTCGACATAAAGATATATACTTTCTAAGTTGTAAAAAATAGAGAGAAAACAACTAATACGGCTCCTTGGAGGAAAAAGAAATGGCTATCAAAAGAAGAAAAGATAAGTTTTCTGAAATGTTAAGTCAAATATCTGAGAACTTAAAAGAGACAGGTCAATACTTTTATGATTACAAAATCAAAAACGGCAACGACCTGAAAGTGTTCTCGGACACAATTAAAGAGTATGAATCAAAAGGTGATTCATATGTACACACCATTATTATGGAGCTTAATAAAGCTTTCATTACACCAATTGAGCGTGAAGACATTCTTCAGCTTGCCATGATCATGGACGATGTTTTGGATGGCATCGAGCATTCAGCAGCTCTTTTCGAAATGTATTCTGTCACACAGCCTACAGAGTATATGGTTAAGTTTGTTGACACAATCAATGAGTGTACAATTGAAATTGCAAAAGCGATTGATCTGCTTTCAAATAAAAAGCTGATTGATATCCGCACACATGCGATTAAATTGAAAGAACTTGAATCAAACTGTGATAACTACCTGCGCACAGCTGTTAAAAACTTATTTGCAACAGAAAAAGATCCAATTAAAATTATTCAGCATAAAGAGATTTATGAAACTTTAGAAGAGATTGCTGATAGCTGCCAGGGTGTAGCCAACACACTTGAAACTATCATCATGAAAAACGCGTAAGAGGCGATTATATGGATACAATTCTGATTCTAACCATACTTATCGTTATTTTTGCCCTGGCGTTTGACTTTATTAATGGATTTCATGATACGGCAAATGCAATCGCAACGTCAGTTTCGACGAAAGCACTGAAGCCAAGACAGGCGATTATTCTGGCATCTGTCATGAACTTCGTCGGTGCGATGACTTTTACAGGTGTCGCGAAAACAATTACGAAAGACATCGTTGATCCATTTACGCTTCAAAATGGTTCGGTCGTTATTCTTGCAGCATTAATTGCGGCCATCACTTGGAACCTAATCACATGGTATTACGGAATTCCAAGCAGTTCGTCGCATGCGATTATCGGTTCAATTGCAGGTGCTGCTATTGCAGCAGCGGGTTTCAGCTCCCTGAACTATACCGGGTTCTTGAAAATCCTTCAGGCCCTGATCCTGTCTCCGATTCTTGCATTTGTCGTCGGTTATATCGTTTACAGCATTTTTAAAGTCGTTTTTAAAAACAACAACCTGACGAAAACAAACCGCAACTTCCGTGCAATCCAAGTGGCAACAGCAGCGCTGCAGTCCTATACGCACGGAACGAACGATGCCCAAAAGGCAATGGGTATTATCACTATGGCCCTTATTGCAGGAAATCTGCAGAGCACGACTGATATCCAGTGGTGGGTTCAGTTCTCCTGTGCACTGGCAATGGGTCTTGGTACAAGCGTCGGCGGATGGAAAATCATTAAAACCGTAGGCGGTAAAATTATGAAAATCCGACCAGTTAACGGAGTTGCAGCTGACCTTACAGGTGCTGCCGTTATCTTTGGTGCTTCCATCATACATTTGCCTGTAAGTACAACTCACGTTATCTCATCTTCCATTCTGGGTGTAGGTTCTGCACACAGACTGAAAGGCGTAAAATGGGGAACGGCCAAAACAATGATCATTACTTGGTTCATTACTTTGCCGATTTCGGCAACACTTGCAGCAATTTCTTATTTTATTTTGAATTTATTCTTCTAATAGATCATATCCTCCGGTTTTCCGGAGGGTATTTTTTGTTTCATTAGCAAATACCAGCATCATGTGTTTTCATAGCTGATTGACTCACGGAACGGGCAGTGATATAGTCGTGATAGTGAAAATCATTATCAATTGGAGGCTGTACTATGATTAAGAGTCGCTCTTCTGTTTCCTCAATAATCCGTGAAAGAACGTCCATAAAAACAAATTACCTTCCAAAAGAAGTGGAAGAAGAAACCGTTATATCTCTATTAAATGATGCTGTCTGGGCACCGACCCACGGTCTCAGAGAACCGTGGAGATTTATTTTTGTAAGCGGAGAGAGAAAAACTTTTTTCATTGAGACTGTTCTTTCCTGCCTGGATGCTAAGAATCAGGAGAAAATGAGAGGGAACTTAATGGATGTGCCCGCCTTTTTGATAGCAGTTATGCCGGAAGACCCGCGCCAGAAAATCTGGGAAGAGGATTTTGCAGCCGTTTGTACACTGATACAAAATCTGCAGCTCCTGGGGTGGGAAAATGAACTCGGCATGGTCTGGAAAACGCCGAACCATATGTATGACCCTAGATTCCGAAATGCAATAGGGGTTCAAAATGGCGAGAAAGTTGTTGGTATCCTCCAGCTTGGCTATTTTGATCCGGCCCAGCATGTGAAAGAACGAAAAAGGACATCCGTTTCTGAAAAATGGACATCCTTCTAATAAACTGAACGAAGAAAAGGGTGAATTTGAGTAGGATCTAGTCAAATTCACCCTTTTTCTAAGTGGATGGCAGAAATTTTTAAAGAACCGGAAGCCTTTGTAACCTGTTACCAGGATGTTATGCGGTTCGGTTTATCCCAGCCCTATTTTTTACGTGTACAGATAATCGAGAATGTCAGGCACCCGTTTTCTCCAGGCCGCTTCATTATGCTCAGCGTCCTGTACAATGTCGTAACGGCAGTTCTCAATCCTTTCTTTCAGCAGCGCATAGACGCTGTCGCTTGAATCAATGTAATCCTGCCAGCGGACAGAAGCCGTGCCCTCTTTCGTGCCGACATCCATATAAAAGCGCTCAATGGAAGAGAGGTCGCTTTCTTTAATCAGCTCTTCAAGCTCGGCCTGGTTAAACCAGTAGGCAGAAGAGACTGAGGCAATTCTTCTGAAAATGTGAGGATACTTGCATGCAGCATATGTTGAAATGAGACCGCCCATTGAGCTTCCGGCCATCGCCGTTTCATCCGGCCGTGTCCGGTATTTGCCGTCTATGAAAGGCTTAAGCTCACTTACGATGAAATCAATGTAAGCTTCTCCTTTTCCGCCAAGCTCACCCGGTTCCCCGATCAGATCTTTTGCAAGGGTATGATTCACCCATGGTCCGTATTCATCAAAACGGCCATATCCCTCATGGTTGCAGTCAATGCCTACAACGATTATATTCATGCAGTTTTCTTCAAGGTGCTCTTTTAAACCCCAGCTTACTCCAAAGCTTGCTTTGCTGTCTTCAAACAGGTTCTGTCCGTCGTGCATGTAGAGGACTGGATAGGAATCGCTGCCTTCGCTGTAGGATTCAGGCAGAAAAACAGTGACTTGTCGCTCTAGATCAAAGGCTGAAATGGTTACTTTAAATGTCTCGATCATTTTTCTATCTCCTCTTCACGAAGGATGTTCTTATAGGCTAAAACGCCATTTACAGCATCTTTAAAATCGGCAGCTGCTTTTTTCCGCCACTTTTCTTCAGATGGATAAAACAGTTCCAAGTAGCGATTATGTATAATTTCTTCTGACTTCTTGCTGCCGGCCTGATTAAAATACAGCTGGTTTTCTTCGATTGTCCGTTTAAGAGACTGAATGGAAGCAGCAGTGCCGTCTCCTAGAGTTCCAAATTCAAACGTAGTGGAATAGAGCTCTTTTTCTGGGGCAAGGTCTTCTTTTAATCTGTAAAAATACTCTGTCATGTCACCGTTTGTCACATAGTAATCTTCTGAATCCGGAGTGAAAACGAGAGGATAATTGAATGCCTTCTCTGCTTCTTTTTCTGTCATGGTTTCTTTTGATGAGCTGAAAATGCTCATTTGATAGCGGGGACCGTATCCTGTATGAAGATCAATGTGAATGATCTTTTTATAGCCGCTTTTCAAAATATCTGCAAATGCGCCTTTCATATAGGCTGTAGATGGCTCGTCTTTCGTACCGCCATAATAGACTCCTTTGGAATATGCATACTGACCTGTCAGAAGCGCCTGTTCGATTGCAGACGTTCCACTCGTCACTGCCCGCACTGCAAGCCTGGAATAAAAGCCTGCATCATGCAGCAGCATGTGGCCGACCTTCGTTTCGCTTTCAAAAAAGTCGTTCAGCTCCTCATAATCTTTGTTCTGACTGAGGTCAAAGCTGTTCCAGTCATAGACAAAATTCCTGTTCAAATCCACGTTGTGTTCATTATAGCGGCGTTCATTTTTCATTCCCCACGGGTTTACGGCATGAACGATATGCAGGCCGGTTGTCTTTTCATCCAGCTTTCCTGCAATCTCACTGACAAAAATGGATTGCATCGCGCTCCCGGCATAGCCTTCGATTCCGTGCACGCCTCCGGTGAGCACAATAAGATTTTCTTTTTCTTCTGTTGCATCCGCCTTGATCGAATCTATTGTTTCTTTTTCATTCAGGCTGAAGGATTCGTGCCGGACATTCGTCCATTTAGGTTTCAGGACGTTCTCGTATGATAAAAAAGTCTGCCTGGATTCATCATACGACTCTGGAAAGATTCCTTCCAGTGAGTGACTTTCCCGCTGATTAAGTGACTGAACCGCTTTCGGATAAATGAAAACGAGTAAAACGGCTGCTGCTGTAAGAATGATGATTCCCTTTTTTAGCATCGTACCTATTCCTCCGTGTTTCTTTTTTCTCTCTATCATTATATTGGAAAATTTTCTGAAAGAGTAGAAGTTTGGAAAATTATGACGAAATATAAGGAAGAGAGACCAGGAGGAGGAAAAAGATGGATGTACTATCATTGAAGAAAAGCAACGAAGAAAATGTGAATGCTACTCTGATAAAAGTGTTTGCGGCTGCAGCCATTGTTCTTGCGCTGAACAATGTTTTTCAGATAGCTATGTACGGATTTCCGGAACTGAGGGCAATAAATATAGCTTACCAGCTTTTCTTTACGCTGTTTTTAATACCTGTTATTTATTACAAGTTTTCTAAAAAGAAAGCCCGGTTTAAAGCTTTATCGATCGGCAGCATGATCGTATTTGCCTTTGTCCTGCATACTGATTCGTGGGTAAACGTGCCGTTCGTCTGGCTGATACCGCTTGGAATTGCAGGACTGTATGCTGATTACCGGCTGATGAAAAGAACATTCACAGCGCTGATACCGCTCCTGATTGGCGCCCAATTTTCCCACTTGTGGCTTGCTGATAAGCTGATCATTGAAACCAGTTTAAACCGGTCGGTGCTTACTGCTGTTTACTATGGAATCCAATTTATCCTTATTGGTATTCTTCTTATAAACGGTACAAAAAGGTTTTCGGTGATGCTGAATGAAAGTGAAGCTTTAAAGGTTCAGCTTAATGGACTGCTGGATTCCGTTCAGGAGTCTGCAGGGCAGCTTTCAGAGCATGTTTCCCACTTGAATCAAACCGTTTCGGATTCCAACAGCGGTGTCATCGAGGTGAACCAGTCCATTCAAGCCATACACCAGGACTCACAGTATTTGTATAAAACAATGGACGGAGCTGTGTCGGAAGTCACCAGCATGTATGAACGGCTTGAGCATTCGCTGATTTTCACAAAGCAGCTGGACAGCAATGTAGATGATGCCATGGAAATGATTGAATCAAACAAAGCGAATTTGAAAAAAACGGTAGAATCAATCGATCAAATTAAACATTCTTCCTCAATGTCAATGGATAATGTTCAAATCCTTGCCCGAAAGACGAATGAAGTGGAATCTGTGATGGAACACATTCAGGCGATTGCAGACCAGACGAATTTGCTTGCTCTAAATGCAGCGATTGAAGCCGCGCGTGCCGGAGAACATGGCAAAGGTTTTGCAGTGGTGGCAAGTGAGGTCCGCAAGCTTGCTGAACAATCATCAAACTCATCCGTTATGATCCAAACCATTCTTCAGGAAATACTCGCTGCAAAAGATCATGTCATCGGAGGCCTTCATCATACTGAATCCATTGTTAAGAGCAGTGTTATATCAATTTTAAATGCAGCAGATGACTTTGACAGAATGATTTCCCTTCAAGAAGGAAACAATCAGCATCTTCATCAATTGGTAAATGCTATTGAGGAACTTCAGCTCAAAGGCAATAGTGTGAAGACCGGAATCAGCCAGCTCAGGGCACAGTACAGCGGAAACGAAGACAGAATTTCTGAAGTGGCATCTGTCATGGAACAGATGAGTGCATCCCTTCAGGAGATTGCCTCATTTGCTGAAGTGGTTGATGAAAAAGCAGCAATGCTTTATACCGCAGCAGAAGAAAAAAGCGCAGGATAAATTCATACTTTTTTATTCTCTGTAAATACTAGTAAAAAAGGAATTCAGGAGAAAAAAATGAATGTATTGATTATTCTCGCGCATCCAAATCCGGAAAGCTACAATGCGGCTATTTGCGACGCTGCCGAACAGGAATTCAAAGACAAACAGTATAATGTGCGCAAACGGGATTTGTACCGTATGAATTTTAATCCTATCTTAACTGAAAACAGCTATTCGCACTTTTATCAGGATAAGATTCCTGCCGACGTACAGGCTGAACAAAAAGATATAACATGGGCTGATTTTCTAGTCTTTGTTTATCCTACATGGTGGTCCGGAATGCCGGCGATCATGAAAGGCTATTTTGACAGGGTGTTTACGAACGGCTTTGCATTCAGATATTCAGATGAAGGGCCGGTAGGACTGCTTAAGGGCAAACAGGCCCTCATTTTTCAGACAACCGGACTTCCGGAAAAAGTACTGAAGCCGCCGCAAATCACCATGGCTATCCAGGCAGCATTTGATATCGGGATTATGAATTTCTGCGGTATCGAGGTCCTGGCCCATAAGTTCTTGTACAGTGTCGAATACATCGATGAAGAAACGAGAAAAGTCATGCTGAATGAAGTGAAGGAAGTTGTTGAAATGGTGGGACAGCAGCAATAGGGAAGACCTCTCATATGAGAGGTCTTTTTTTTCGTATACACGGCAAAAAAAAATTTTCCCCCGCAGGCATTTTCCTCTTAAAAACCCAAAATTCGTCATGAGCCTAAATCTTTCGTCCAGTTTAGCAGCGTAAAGAGAACCTCTTTTTCTGTCCAAAGTCTCAGTCCTGTCTCCCGCAACAGGTTCTGCAGTAGGATTTCCATGTTGTGAAAACCTTTGCAATATACTTCTATTATTTTTAAATATAGAGGTCTTTTTCCCAATAAACAGTTCTGCTTTCATGTGATAGATTAGTAGAGAATAGAAGAGCAAGAAAATTCTTCTAGAATAGGATTGTTGAGGAGCTGAGTGAGTTGGCGAAGAGTGTAAAAATGACGGCTTTGGCAGTATCGGTTTGTTTGGCGGGAAGTCTTGTATTCACCCCGGACGGAAATGCGTCTGCTGCACAAATGAACGGGCAGCTGCAGGAACTAAAAGCAAGTCAGGTATCATCGTACAGCAGTGAGTACCGGACAGGCGGCAAAGCAATGTTCAAGATGGACAGCTATGCAAACAAGCTTCCAAAGAGCGTTTTGAAGAAGCTCGAGGCGGCAGGTGCAAAGAATTCGCTGTATGTGGTTCAGCTTAATGGACCTGTGACAGAGGCAAACCGTGCGGCTATTACGGATGCGGGCGCCGAAATCATGGAATACGTGCCGGATTTTGCATTTGTTGTAAAAGCAGAGAAGAGCGCAGTAAAGGCTTTAAAGAAAAAGCAGGAAATTTCATCGGTTACCGCTTATCTCCCATTATATAAATTGGATCCTGCCCTCGTTGAAGAGGGATTTGGAAAGCTCCTTGACGTTGAGCTGAAGGATACAGCTAAAAATAAGAAGAAATTTGCAAAAAGAACGCTGAATGAGATCATTGAGCTTGCCAGCCGGGAAGATACCCTGTTTGTGGGCAAGTCGAATACTTTTCAGCTTCACAATGATGTCGCCGCAGGAATTATGAAAACAACAACTGCAAGCAGCACATACGGTTTGTCAGGTGCAGGCCAGACAGTTGCCGTTGCGGATACCGGTCTTGATACAGGACGAAATGATGCATCGATGCACGAAGCATTCCAGGGCGGGAAAATCAAAGCTTTGTATGCCCTCGGCAGAACGAACAATTCAAGTGATCCGGACGGTCACGGAACACACGTTGCAGGATCTGTTCTTGGAGATGCACAGTTTAAAGGGATGGCACCAAAGGCAAGTCTGGTCTTTCAATCTATTATGGATGCAAGCGGCGGGCTTGGAGGACTGCCGAGCAACTTGAACACGCTGTTTTCACAGGCCTACAGTGCAGGTGCGCGCATTCATACGAATTCATGGGGAGCTCCTGTAAACGGGGCGTATACGCTTGAATCAAAGCAGGTGGATGAGTATGTCTACAATAATGACGATATGACCGTGCTTTTTGCGGCGGGGAATGAAGGTCCCAACGCGAAAACGCTGAGTACGCCGGGAACAGCTAAAAATGCGATTACGGTAGGTGCTTCAGAAAATAACCGTCCTTCATTCGGAACGTATGCGGACAACATTAACCACATTGCCGCGTTCTCATCAAGAGGCCTGACTTCTGACGGACGTGTAAAGCCAGACATCGTGGCACCTGGAACGTTCATTCTTTCGACGCGCTCTTCACTTGCGCCGGATGGAAACTTCTGGGCAACGTATAACAGCAAGTATGCCTACATGGGCGGAACGTCTATGGCGACACCGCTCGTTGCGGGAAATGCAGCTCTTCTCCGCGAGCATTTTATTAAAAACAAAGGCATCACCCCGAAGCCGTCTTTAATTAAGGCTTCCCTTATCGCGGGTGCACAGGACACCGGTCTTGGCTATCCTAACGGAAATCAGGGCTGGGGCCGGGTAACGATGGACAAGTCTGCACAGGCTGCCTTTGTTAATGAAACAAAAGCGCTGAGAACAAGTGAAAAAGCCGCATACAGCTTTAATGCAGTCAGCGGAAAACCGCTTAGAATCGCTCTTGCGTGGACGGATTACCCTGGTAACCCTTCTGCTTCGGTTTCCCTTGTGAATGATTTGGATCTTGTCATCAAATCTCCGAGCGGAAAAACATATACAGGAAACGACTTTACGTCTCCGTATAACAGTGAGTGGGATGGAAGAAACAACGTGGAAACAGTAATTCTTCCAAGTGCTGAAGCAGGAACGTATACCATTGAAGTTCAGGCATACAACGTGCCGACGGGAACACAGGATTTCTCTTTTGCTGTTGTTCAATAAGAATTAAATACGATGCTGGGATATAAAAAGGGTGAATTTGAGTACTAAGCAAATTCACCCTTTTTTATTTTGTTAGTTAAGGTTAAAAGTTTTATAACCTGCTGGCAGGCCTGGCTTCTGCAGCGAGTGGTTTCCCGCCATTGCGTATGGTATTAGCAGCATAAACTCGGTGCTTGTCCTCGCCAAAAGTGTTCCAAACATGAGTTAGCAGCATAAACTCGGTGCTTGTCCCCGCCGAAAGTGTTCCAAACATGAGTTAGCAGCATAAACTCGGTGCTTGTCCCCGCCGAAAGTGTTCCAAACATGAGTTAGCAGCATAAATTCGGTGCGGTGCCGGGTTCAGATAGCATAAGAAAAACGCCTGTATGTAAGTGATAACACCATCAGGCAGCCATTTAACGCAGAATTCGACTATCTTTTATTTTATGATTACATACTCTTATCATACTCAATGACAGCCATACTCCAATATTTGAGCGAAGGCAGGGTCATGATGACATTGTTGCCCTTTTGGGTGAACGAAACAGCCCGGGGCATTCCTTCTTTCGTGTCAGGACTTGCCATCCAGATGCTTTTTATCTTCCGAGGTTCAGATAAACGGATGGACACGTTTTTACGAAGCTCAGGTTCAGGCTGCGTGCCAGACGTATCTCGCCATTCCATGGAGTCCGCCTCTAAAAAGTTAATGAAATGGAGCACTTTCTGATGCCTGTTTTGTTTGGCAAACGACCAGACTGCTCCTTTTTCCGGCATGGCGGAGATTTTTACATCAGAACGGCTCTCCAATTCCGTTTTCGTTTCTTTTAAATCTCTGCTCCGCATAAGATTCTGGTAAGCTGTCAGAAAATCATAATAGCGAATCAGGCCGTCTGACAGTTCATCATCACTTTTAAGCTGATTGTGGGGAAAATATTCTTTGGACAGCATATGCTCGCCAAGCTCCAGATGGGCTCCGCCGCTTGCGAAAATGACGCTGTTTGTCAAAAAGATGCCGGACGGATTGAATGTGCCTCTTGTATCTGAAAGGTCATAGTTCATGTAGGCGGCAAGGACGGTGTTCATTCTGCTGTCTGACATGGTTCTGTTGTCATCAATGATCTTCTTCAGATCACCATAGTACTTGTAAGGATCCCAGACTTCTGTGTACAAAAAGTCTGCCGGAGCCGACGATATATTCTCCTGGCCGTACTGATTGACGGCATTCATCACCATTTTTTTATCAGGAGATTGTGATTTGGCGTAATGGATAAATTCATCAAAGCCGTCTGCGAGATTAACAGATTTCCCTTTAGAATCATACACTGCTCCGCGGTCCCCGAGTTGGTCGATGTGCCAGCCGTCAAAATCAAGAGCCTGATAGACTTGCTTCTGCCTGCCGATCAGATAATCCTGCCAGCTGCGGTCATTGGAGTTTGCAAGGATGACATCACTTTTCCAGTCATCAGGAAGAGGGTGAAAATCAGGTTCCTTTTGATGCGGATCCTTAAACAGCATCCATTCCTTTTTGACCCCGTCTTCTTCTGCTCCTCTGAATGCTCCGTAAAGCAGATTGTAGGCCATGGCATTCATTCCGTATTCATGAGCCCTCTCAATATAGTTTTTTACAGTATCCAGCTGAATGCTTCTTCCGGCGATATCCTTCCATTCAGAAGAAGGTCCGTTTTGTGTCATCTTCAGCGGCTGTTGATGTTCATAATGCCAGTCGTAAAACTGGATGCCGTTTATATGATGCCGGTTCAGTTTTTTCAGCACAGAAGCGGCTTCTTTTTCACTGACATCGCCAAATTCGGATAAAAAGCCGTAGCGTGGGAAAACAGACCAGCTGCTTGAAACGTCAACTGCAATGGTTTTAGCGTCTTTTTCGGACTGCACCTTCACGAGGTAGCCTTTAAAATCATCCCCGGGAGGCTGCCAGGACCAGACGGCTTTTCCGTTATCAGCATTTACGATTTGGGTTTTGATTTTCTCATTCAGTTTCATATAGGTAATGGAAAGGCTTCTGCCGGAGCGTTCTGCAAGTGATGCCTCAAATCTGACAGGCTCTCCGGGTTCGTATCTTGCTTTATCTGTGTGAATGTCAGTGATGTCTGCAGTTTCCTTCTTATCGAGAACCGGAGTACTATGGTTATTCTTATAGAGGAAAATTGCCAAAAGACAGCAAAGGAGAGACAACAGCAAAAGAAATTTTTTTCTCATGTTTTCACCCTTAATAGAAAAGGAGACCGGCTAATAAACAGCCGGTCCCCTTTTGAATTTATTGCTTGATTCTTACATCCCTGTTTTCATCAACCGGGATATTTACATAGAGCTTTTTGGCTTTTGCATCATAGAAGTAAGAACGGGATGTTTTTGTCATTTCATCCATGCTCGCAGCTGCTTTGTATTTCGCAAAGCCTGATTTTACTTCTTTAGGTTTAGCCGCGTTATTCAGCTTCAATGTGTATTTCTCAAGCTTGGAATCATAGTTTTCAACAAGTTTCTCCTGCTTGAAGACGATGTCTTTTCCGCGTTTTTCCACTTTCAGGCTTGTTTCGTTGTACTCGCCGTTTTCGTGGTCAAGTGTTTTGCCGTCATCCTCATAGAAGCTGTACTCTGCTTCATCAGTCAGGTACGTATCAAGAATCAGGTCCGTAAGCGGCTTTTCGTCTGTGTACTGCTGTACATCGCGGTTTGGAATAATCGAGTTTTTCTTCACAAAGATCGGAAGGTGCTCAAGCGGAGCAGAAACACTGATCGTCTGGCCGCCTTTGTATTCTTTTCCAGTCCAGTAATCAACCCATGTTTCATTTTCCGGAAGGTAAACGTCACGGCTTGTCTGGCCTTGCTTCACGACAGGCGCAAGCATCAGAGAGTTTCCGAACATGAACTGGTCGCTGATGTCATATGTGTTTTCATCTTCCTGGAACTGATAAACAAGCGGCTGCTGAACAGGTGATCCTGATTCTGCAGAATCCTGGAATGCGTTGTACAGATAAGGAAGAAGCTTATAGCGCATTTCAATGTATTTCTTGCTGATGCCTTCAACTTCAGGTCCGAAAGCCCAAGGCTCCTGTCCTTGCTTCACTGCTGCTTTTGCATCACTATCGTAATGAATGCGTGAGAATGGAAGGAATGCTCCAACCTCAATCCAGCGTGCGAACAGCTCTGCATCAGGACGCTGCGCAAATCCGCCGATGTCATTACCTACGAAAGAAACACCGGACATTCCGATATTCATGTTCATAGGAAGAGACATTTCAAGGTGTTCCCAGTTACTTACATTGTCGCCAGTCCAAAGAGCGGCATAGCGCTGTGATCCTGCGAACATGTCACGTGTTAAAACGAATGGACGGGTGTTTGGCTTGTATTTTTCCCAGGCGCGGTACGTAGCGTCTGCTTCGTCGTGTCCATAAAGGTTATGATATTCGGTATGAATGATTTTGTTGTCATCATAACCGAAGTAAGAATCAAGAGGCATTGTATGATTGTGTCTTTCATCATCAAGGAATACGGCAGGTTCGTTCATGTCATTCCAGATGCCGTCAATTCCCTGGTCAAACAGAATGTTGTGCTTGCCTGCCCACCATTCGCGTACTTCTTCTTTGGAGAAGTCAGGGAATGCGGAGTCACCAGGCCATACAGGTCCGATGAACGGAGTGCCGTCAGCATTCTTTGCCCAGAAATCATTTTTTGTGCCTTCCTGGTACATTTGATAGTTTTCGTCTTGCTTAACTGCCGGGTCGTTGATGGCGATTGCTTTGAATCCAGGCATTGTTTTTAGTGTCTTCAGAGCTTGTTTGTATTCTTCGCTCCATGTGAATACGCGGTATTCATCCATATAATCGATGTCAAAGTGCATCGTATCAAGCGGAATTTCTTTCTCGCGGTATGTTTTGGCCACATTCAATATTTCATCAGCTGTGTAGCCCCATTTGCTTTGGTGAAGGCCGAGGGACCATTCTGCAGGAACGTCCATTTTTCCTGTCAGTTCTGTGTAGCGGTCAAGAACGTCTGAGATTTCAGGGCCGTTCATGAAGTAATAGCTCAAGTCTCCGCCATTAGCGTAGAAGTAGTAGTAGTCATCAGATTCAGTGGCCATTTCAAAATAAGAACGGTGGGAGTTATCAAAAAGAATTCCGTAGGCACGTTCATTCTTTAAGCCGATAAAGAAAGGAATCGTCGTGTATAAGTATTTTGTATCTTTGTTATAGGCGTAGGCATCTGTGTTCCACATTCCGATGCTTTTGCCGCGTTTATTGACTTCAAGGCCTGACTGTTCACCGAATCCGTAGAAGTTCTCGTCAGGATTTGTTTTCTTCATCACGTACGGCTTTCCGTTTTCATAGCCGGCCGAACCGTTGTTCATGTAGTCTTCATTGATGACATTTCCTTTTTCATCCATGAATTTAACGCCGAATTGAGATTTTTTAATATGAATAATAAGTTCTTTTGTTCGAAGTTCGTAGTGATCTTTCTTGTCTTTTAAAGTGAATCTCGGGGTTTTCCAGTCTTTCTTGGAGATGGCCGGAGTTTCTTTTTCTTTTTCGCCTTTTTCAAGGACGGTTACCTTTGCAAGATCTTCATCAAGGATACGTATGTATGCATCGTTTGTTCCAAGATCAAGCTTTACGCCGTTGTTCAGGCGCTTCATGCCTTTAACAGCAAGCTTCTGAAGGTTTTCTTTGTTCAGCTTCGTATCAGCTTCCGGCTGAGTTACGGCTGATGCGCTTGGTGCAAGGCCTGAAAAAGCCATGACTACTGCAAGTGCGGAAGCAAATACAGTACGCTTCATATTTTTCGAATGTTGCATCATGTCACCTCTTTGAAATTTTTGTGTGTTAGCACAAGAAAACTATAGAGAAAACATGTATAGACAGGCAACCCCCATAAAATTTGGAACCTGAGAGTGTCCATGTGCCCAGACACGCTGCTATTACTGGAATGTAAGCGATCATGAAACTTTGTGAAAAGGGTAACAGAAAAAAATGAAAATGAATCTAATCGTCCAGGTGATTTTCATATATTACAGAAAACAGGACATAACGCTCACAATGTGTAACAAATGACACATAGAGCGTTTACATAAGGATTTTGCAGAAGAATAATCCTCAGGAAATTTACAAAACCGATTGACAGTTTTACAAATAGGTCATATAATTACTTTGAATTCAAGATATTTTAATTAAAAGTAATATTCACCTTCAGCCCGCATATATGGTAAAGAGGGTAAATTTTTTTAGCTATATATCTCGAATTAAAAATAATTTGTGAAGGATGATTAGCATGTTAGATTTAGGACTTTTACTGATTCGTCTTGTTGTCGGATTATCATTTATGGCCCACGGGGCACAAAAACTGTTCGGCTCTTTCGGGGGACACGGACTGAAGGGCACAGGGGGATTTTTTGAATCGATCGGAATTAAACCCGGAGTTGCTATGGCGCTGCTTGCGGGACTTGCAGAATTTGCGGGCGGAGCTCTCTTTGCAGCCGGCTTGTTTACACCACTTGCAGGTGCTGCGCTGGCAGGAACGATGCTTGTTGCGATCTTCAAAGTTCACGCGCCTAATGGCTTCTGGGCTTCAAACAACGGCTATGAGCTGAACCTGACCCTGCTTGCCGTGGCTGTGGGAGTTGCCCTTACAGGTGCAGGTGCTTATTCTCTGGATGCCCTTTTCTTTTAATACGGCATGAAAAAAGGAACTCAAATTTGAGTTCCTTTTTCATTTTCTATAACGAGTGGTGAGTCTGTTTCTAGTCTTTCAAGAATTCTTCTTTTTTGATAAAGCATAATGCCTGCTTCAGCAATGTCTTTGATCATTGAACGGTTTGTATAGGCGCCGAAAAGCATCCCGGCAACAGGGACCATCTGGAGAAGTTTTTTCAGGCCGAAATGGTCACGGTACGTGTAGACAACCTCCCGCCAGCCCTGCAGTTTTGAAAGCATGTCCGCGGGCTTTGCGCTGCGTCCGTAATAGCCTGATAGTTCGTTTAGAATCGCTTCTTTTCCAACCACATCGGCAGAGGCAAACTGCAGGCATTTCACGATAAAAATGCGCTCCTCTTTTTCATCAGGATCATAGCCGTAAATGACCGCGATTTCCTGCAGGGTTTTCAGTGAAAGACCAAGGATGACAGGGATGTCCACTGCAAGAGTGAAAACTCCGCCAAACCCGGTCGTCGCTCCCTGAACCGTCGCGACATTTCCCCTGTTTGTTTTAAGGTCGCCGCTTACAATGTTCATGACATTCAAAGGAACGGTTTTCAGGTCATCAATTGTTTCAATCGTTTTGTCAGGAACGAGCTGCTGCACCTTTTTCAGCATTCCGTTCTTCTGAGTTAAGTATTTTCCGCCGCCCTGGATGAAGCTTCCAAGCTCATCAAGAAGAACGCCGATTTTCTTTTGGATAAATGCAGGTGTAAGTTTATCAAGAATCTTAAAAGGAATCCGGCCGATTTTCTCCCAGAAAAACAGGCCTTTCTGATCGTCTTCCCATTCCTCAATTTCTTTTAAACGTGCAAGAAGCTGCTCCTTTGTTTCCACCGTTCACCGCGCCCTTTCCCTTGCTTTTTCTTCATTTTAGCAAAAGGGAGCAGGAAAAAGAAAAAATGAAGCATATTTTTTGGATTTTGCCGAAGTTTATCAGATAATAGGGTTATTCTGAGTTTCAGAAAGGGGATACAACAATGGCAAAAAATCTGCAGGATACAACAACTTTACATAACGGAGTGAAAATGCCCTGGTTTGGCCTTGGCGTCTTTAAAGTGGAAGACGGAAATGAGGTTGTAAACTCTGTTAAATGGGCAATCGAAGCAGGCTATAAAAGCATCGATACCGCTGCTATTTACGGAAATGAAGAGGGCGTAGGACAAGCAATCAAAGAAAGCGGCGTTGCGCGCGAAGAGCTTTTCATCACGACTAAAGTATGGAATGCTGATCAGGGCTATGATTCTACCCTTAAAGCATTTGACGAAAGCATGAAAAAGCTTGGTCTTGAGTATCTTGATCTTTACCTTGTTCACTGGCCGGTTAAAGGCAAGTACAAAGAAACATGGAAAGCTCTTGAAACGCTTTACAAAGAAGGAAAAGTAAAAGCAATCGGCGTAAGCAACTTCCAGGTTCACCATCTTAAAGATATTATGGAAGACGCTGAAATCGTACCTATGGTAAACCAGGTTGAATACCATCCGCGCCTGACTCAAAAAGAGCTTCATGCATTCTGCAAAGAAAACAGCATTCAGCTTGAAGCGTGGTCACCGCTTATGCAGGGTAAACTGCTTGACGACGAGACACTGACAGAAATCGCAGAAAAACACGGGAAGTCTGTCGCTCAGGTTATCTTGCGCTGGGATCTTCAGAATGGCGTAGTGACCATTCCAAAATCAGTGAAAGAACACCGCATTTACGACAATGCTGCCATCTTTGATTTCGAACTGACACAAGAAGAGATGGAACGCATCGACGGCTTAAACCGCGATGAGCGTGTAGGTCCGGATCCGGATAATTTTGATTTTTAATCATATGCAGAAAAAGGCTGTTCTTTATGAACAGCCTTTTTTTTATGCTTTTTTCGTAAATAAGGTTTCGTGTAATTTCGGTAAACTCCAGTGGATTGCAGCGGAAGGCACTTGACTCCTGCGGGATGAAGAGGGCACTGAAGATCCCGCAAGCGCAGCGAGGAAGCTTCAGGCACTCCCCGCGGAAAGCAAGTGACTGGAGCGGAAAGGAACGGGTGATGCAAAAACAAACTTTATTCAAAAGCAACCTTTTTTATGGCGCTATTTTGTAAAAATTGAGAAAAATCCATGTCCGAATTTTTCAAATTTGATATAATCAAACTGGATGAAACAGTAAAAGGAGACGTGCCGGCTTAATGAAGAAATTATCATTTTTTCCGATACTATTAATTGCTGCCGGACTTTGTTTGACAGGCTACGGGGGCTTTCAAATTGCAGAAACCCACCTGAAAACAAATCAGTCTCTTGCGGATGCAGAAGCCATCATCAAAGCCTCTGCAAGCTCCAAAACGGAAATGCCGACTCAGGAGAACCGGTACGAAGCTGAAACAGGAGATGCTGTCGGCATTCTTAAAATCAACCGGCTTGATGCGGAGCTGCCAATCGTGGAAGGGACAGACCCGGACGACCTGGCCAAGGGAGTCGGACACTACAAAGGCAGCTATTACCCGAATGAGAACGGACAAATTGTTCTTTCCGGACACAGAGACACGGTCTTCAGAAAAGCGGGGGAGCTGAAAATAGGTGACTCTCTTATCGTAGCCATGCCTTACGGAGAATTTGAATACCGAATCAAATCGACAAAAATCGTGGATGCCGATGACCTCAGTGTGATCACTCTTCAAAATGATAAAGAAGAACTGATCCTGACAACGTGCTATCCATTCAGTTTCGTGGGAAGCGCACCGGAGAGGTATATTATTTATGCTGAAAAAGCGGAATGAGATCGGAGAGATACAGCTTGATCATTAGAGAACTGAAAACAGATGCAGAATTTAAAGAAGCCTATCCTGTCATGTCCCAGCTGAGAGTCAACCTGAGTGAAGAGGATTACCTGGGGCTGCTTGAGCCTATGCAAAAGCAGGGCTACAGGCTGCTTGCTCTTTATGATGAACATCAGATAAAAGGACTGGCAGGCATTATTGAGCTGACGAATTTCTACAATGAAAAGCACATTTATGTCTATGACCTTGTGACGGACGGAGCTTCAAGATCCAAGGGGTACGGGGAAAAACTCCTGCACCATGTAGAAGAGCTTGCGAAAGAATCCGGCTGCGGCATGATTTCACTGAGTTCAGGCAATCAGCGGAAGGACGCACACCGGTTTTATGAAGAAAAGATGGGCTTTGACAGAGTAAGTCACGTTTTTAATAAGAAGCTGTAAAAAAATGCTCCGGATACGGTATCCGGAGCATTTTTCATGTTTTTAAAGAAACTCCAGCCGTACTAGGAGATCTCTCATATCCTCAGGAAACGGAGCAGAAACATCAATCTCTTCACCTGTAAATGGATGGACGACGGATATTTCCGATGCATGAAGCGCCTGCCTGCGGATAAGATTTTGATTGCCGCCGTACAGGACATCTCCTGCAATCGGAAAGCCTAAGTAACTGACATGAACACGAATCTGGTGTGTTCTGCCTGTATCAAGCTGGAGCTTAAGCAGAGACTCATCATATTTCGGGTTATATCCTTCGCGTTTAAAATGAGTGAGAGCGGACTGCCCGCCCGTTGAAACTCTCCTGCGGGACGGGTGGTGCCGGTCTTTTCCGATTGGATGATCGATACTGCCTTTTTTCTGTTTCACTTCGCCTTGAACCACGGCCGTATAGGTTCTCTTTACTTTCCGTTCTTCAAGCAGCCGGTCAAGCACGGCATGCGACAAGGCATGTTTCGCAAAAACGACGGCACCTGATGTATCGCGGTCGAGTCTATGAATATGCCTGATTTTCCGCGCTATGCCGTTCATCTGAAAATGGGAAGCAACACCGTTTGCAAGAGTTCCCGTTTGAGACGGTTCATTCGGGTGTGTGTCCATTCCGGCCGGCTTGTTTACAATTAGGAAATGATCGTCTTCATATAGAAAGTCAAGCTCCATGTATTCAGGCTCCGTGTCACATGTTTCATCCTGAAAAACCCGGATCATCAGTGAGTCATTTTCTTTCAGCGGCTGCGTCCAGTCCGGGTCATTGTCATTTAATTTAACTTCTTTATTCATTCTAAAGCTATGGGCAAGTCCTTTTGGAACATGAAGTTTTTCCTTTAACATTTGCTGAAGTGACATTCCTGCCCACTCTTCCTTTGCAGGTAATATCAGCCATTCGCCTTTGCGTTTCATTCTTTGTCCCCCAACTGTGAGTAGTTCTTCAAGTATACTAGACCATCTATTTGGATGTCCAAGCTATAAACGGAAACACTTACCTCTGCTTAGCGGTTTGGAGCTATGTTAAAGTTGAAGTAAGACAAAGAGTGAGCAGCAAAGAGGTGAATAGATTTGAGGATTGTGTTTGCATCAACTGAGGAACAGGAGCATTATATTGAAGAGCTGATTCAAACGATGTACGAAGACATTTTTCCGCGGTATTTTTCAGATGAAACGATCGATCAGCTTGATGAGCTTTCTGTTCTGAAACCCCATTCAGATGACCTCGACTATAACGGAACGCTGAAAGAAGCCTTTCAAATCATGTCGAGTCTTCAGGCGCTGACGGCGCTGCTGGATCACCTGGATGATCAGCAGGGGGAAGATCAGCGAAAATTGTATAACCGCAATATTACTATTTTAAAAAAGTATGGCTACAAATTTCCGCTGACATTTGATCATTTTCTGGCTTCAAGGGAGAAGGCGGATGAAGTGAGCAAGTACGGAAAGCCGGCGAATAAGTGGATTGTGTAAGGAATGAAAAAAGGGACACGGATGTGTCCCCTTTTTGCGTTGGTCGTTTATTTCCATTCGCTGAACAGGTCTTTAAAGAAAGCCCCGTCATTATATCCGACTACACGGTCAACTTCTTTTCCGTTTTCGTATTTAACTAGCGTAGGCGTTGATTCAATGCCGTATTTTTGCCAGCCGTCTTCAAACTCGAGAAGGTTGAACTGTCCGATTTCAACACCTGCTTCTTCAGCTGCAGGCATAAGTTCAGGAGTTGTCCGCTTGCAGTGTGAGCAGGTCGGGCTGAAATAATAAACGATGAAATCTTCTTTTTTGTCCATTTTTTCATCTACTTCTTCAGGAAGAATGATGTTTTGATAGTTAGGATCGTCAAGCTGATCAACCGTTGCGGAGTTCAGCTCATCCTTGCCGTAAGGATTGCCTTCTGATTTTTCCGACTGCTGATAGGTTGTTACAAAGGCCAAGCCTCCGAAAATGACTAAGAAAATCCCTGCAAATATCAAGATCTTTTTCATATTATCGACCTGCTTTCCATTTTCTGTGTATTGTAAAGCTTGCTGCAAAAATAATTGAAAATCCGATTAATGCGAGAAACGGGATCGTAATGAATCCAAGCCAGTTAATGTACTCGCCCGTGCATGGGACGATTCCGCATGCGGCTGAGTTCTCACCGACAAAATCAATTTTCTGGACGGCGTAGTGGTAAATGGAGATTGCTCCGCCTATGCCTGATAAAATCATCGTGTAAAAGGCAATCTGATAATCTTTTTTAATGACGGCAATACCAAGGATTACAACCAGTGGATACATGAGGATCCGCTGATACCAGCAGAGATTGCACGGAACAAAATCGAGAACCTCCGAAAAATATAAGCTGCCGAGCATCGAAATAAAGGACGCTCCCCAGGCGGTAAACAAAGCATTTTCTATGTACTTTTTCTCTCGTTCAGACACACTATCGCCTCTCCATCATTAAGGTTACACGACATATTATAGTTGCCGGGCCCGTTCTTGTAAAATGAAAGCGCCTTGGGAGAGGGCGGGAGTGGGGTTTCAGGAGTTGAAGGAACTCTTGGATTGGGTCCTTTTAACTCGGGATATAACCTATCAACAGGAAAGAAGTTTTATGAAAGGTCATAAATGCCTATGATATGACCTTTTAGAATGAAGGAGCCAGTTTGAAAGGTCATAAGCGCCCATGATATGACCTTTCAGCATGAAAAATCCGTACGAAAGGTCGTAAGCGCCCGTGATATGACCTTACAGCATGAAGAAATCCGTACGAAAGGTCATAAGCGCCCATGATATGACCTTTCAGAACGAAGGAACCCGTGTGAAGGGTCATAAGCGCCTAAGATATGACCTTTCAGCATGAAGATATCCGTACGAAAGGTCATAAGCGCACACGATATGACCTTTCAGAGCGAACAAACCCGTACGAAGGGTCATAAGCGCTCAAGATATGACCGTTCAGCATGAAGGCCCCTGTACGAAAGGTCATAAGCACAACACTTTTCAGATAGAAATGCAATACTCCTCAAACACTCCCCATTTTCTTTCTTTTTAAAATCCGTTATATAATGAACATACTACTCGATAGGAGGGGCACACAATGATCAAAGCAATCGTTTTCGATTTTGACGGACTGATATTGGATACAGAAACGCACGAGTATGAAGTGCTCCAGGAAATTTTTCAGGAGCATGGGAGCGAGCTTCCGATGCAGGTGTGGGGAAAAGTCATTGGAACATCCTCAGATTTTAACCCTTATAAGTATTTGGAGGAGCAGATTGGGAAAACGGTGGTGCATGAAGACCTGATCAGCCTGCGGAAAGAAAAATTCGCCAAGAGAATGGAAGCGGAAGGTCCGCGGCCCGGTGTTGAAGCCTACTTGCTTGCTGCACAGGACCTTGGACTGAAAATCGGTTTAGCTTCAAGTTCCAGTTATCAGTGGGTTTCCGGCTATCTTAAGTCTCTGAACTTATTTGATTATTTTGAGTGCATCCGCACCTCTGATGATGTGGAAAAAGTAAAGCCTGACCCGGCCCTTTACATAAAAGCGGCAGAATGCCTTGGCCTGAAGCCTGAAGAATGCCTGGCTTTTGAAGACTCAGCAAACGGGGCACTTGCAGCAAAACGTGCAGGAATGTTCTGCACCATTGTTCCAAACAGCGTGACGGCCCATATGGAATTTGGGGAGATCGACCACAGGCTGGAATCGATGGCAGAGATGGAGCTTGCAGAAGTGATCAGAAAAATTGAATCAAATCGTTAACATGTTTTAAACCGGTCTCTAGCGGGAATAAATTGCTGGTAAGAAATAAAGGAGCGATTTTTGTGACAGATACAATTGACTTATCGAAATTTGAGAAAAAGATGATTATCAGAAATATTGAAGACAAAGACATAGATGAAATTCTGGCGATGCAGGCGCTTTGTTTCCCGGGGATGGTTCCATGGGAAAGAGAGCATCTTGAAAGCCATCTTGAACATTTTCCCGAAGGGCAGTTCTGTGCTGAATTTGAAGGCAAAATCATCGGATCCTGTTCAAGTCTGATCATCAACTTTGATGAATATGACGACAGACACACATGGGATGATATTACAGACAACGGCTACATCACCAACCACAATCCGGACGGATACAATATGTACGGCATCGAGGTCATGGTGCATCCGGATTACCGCCGGATGAAAATAGGCCACAGACTTTATGAGGCTAGAAAAGATCTTGCGAGAAGACTGAACCTGAAGAGCATTATTATCGGTGGAAGAATCCCGAACTATCATAAATATGAAAAAGAGCTTTCGCCAAGGCAGTATGTGCAGGAAGTGAAACAGCATAAAATTTATGATCCTGTTCTTTCTTTTCAGCTGCTGAATGGATTTACGCTGATGAGGATCAACCCGAACTATCTGCCTGATGACAGGGCTTCAGGCAAATACGCCACGCTGATGGAGTGGAACAACGTTGACTATTTGCCAACTTCAAAGCGCTATTACAAAACGGCTTTTCCGGTTCGCATCTGCGTTGTGCAGTATCAGATGAAGCAAATCAATTCGTTTGAAGAATTTGCGACACAGGTTGAGTATTACACAGACGTTGCATCAGATGCTTCCGCAGATTTTGCGGTATTCCCTGAGCTGCTTACAACCCAGCTGATGTCGTTCCTGGATGAAAAATCACCGAGCAGGGCCATCCGAAGAGTAACGGAATATACAGAGGAATACATCAGCCTGTTTACAGAGCTTGCTGTAAAGTATAACGTGAATATTATCGGCGGATCCCATTTCGTTGAAGAAGACAACGGGAAAATTTTCAACGTGGCCTATCTTTTCAGAAGAGACGGCACCATTGAAAAACAATACAAAATCCACATTACGCCGAATGAGCGCAAATGGTGGGGCATCAGCAGGGGCGACGACATTAAAGTATTCGATACCGACTGCGGAAAAATTGCCATTCAAATCTGCTATGATATCGAGTTTCCTGAGCTTGCGCGGATTGCTGCAGACAAAGGAGCAAAAATTATCTTTACGCCTTTCTGTACAGAAGATCGTCAGGGTTATCTCCGGGTCCGCTACTGCTCACAGGCACGCGCGGTAGAAAACCAGATTTACACGGTGATTTCCGGAACAGTAGGAAACCTGCCGCAGACGGAAAATATGGATATCCAGTATGCGCAGTCAGCGATTTTCGCACCGTCTGACTTTGAGTTTGCAAGAGACGGAATCGTTGGGGAGTGCAACCCTAATATTGAGATGGTCGTCATTGGAGATGTTGACCTCGAGATCCTCCGCAGACAGCGCCAGTCCGGTACAGTCAGACAGCTTAAAGACCGCAGACATGACGTGTACGGAATCCGTTATAAGAAAAACTGATTTGGAACTAATGGAGACAGAGATTTTCTTTGTCTCTTTTTTTATGGAAGGCTGTTAGAACACTTTCCAGATGTCAAAGCTGAGACAAAGTGTTCTAATCGGATTTTAAGAACACTTTCCAGATGCCGGAGCATGGACAAAGTGTTCTAATTGGAACTTAAGAACACTTTCCAGATGCCGGAGCATGGACAAAGTGTTCTAATCGGGTCTTAAGAACACTTTCCAGATGTAAAAGCTGAGACAAAGTGTTCTAATCGGATCTTAAGAGCAATTACCAGATGTCAAAGCTGAGACAAAGTGTTCTAATCGGGTCTTTAGAACACTTACCATTCAAAAGTGAAATGAGATTGTGTTTCACTCAACCCCCCTTGAGTTGTCACCCCGTATATAGTACATTCCTTGTATGCCATTATTCATAAAAAAAACCAAAAAATGAAAGGAGGACGATTCATGAGTTTTGAAGGCCAGCAGATTCTGCCTGCGATCCGCAATATGAAGCAGTTTGAACGGTTTCTCGACAGTCCTTATACATATGGGGTGCTTCTTGATACACACCTTGGACAGGTGCGGAATATTGTCCGTCTTGCCAATTCTTCGAACAAGAAAATGCTGATTCACATAGATTTGATCCAGGGGCTGAAGCATGATGAGTATGCTGCGGAGTTTATCTGCCAGGAGGTTAAGCCTGCCGGGTTGATTTCGACAAGGTCCAATGTGATCGCCAAAGCCAAGCAGCGCGGGATATATGCGATTCAGCGGCTGTTTTTGCTCGATTCGAGTGCACTTGAAAAAAGCCTGGAGCTGATTGCTAGGACAAAGCCGGACTATATTGAGGTTCTTCCGGGCCTTGTGCCGGGATTGATCGCAGAGATTAAGGAGAAAACAGGCATTCCGATTTTTGCAGGAGGCTTTGTGAAAACGTCAGAAGAGGTCCATCAGGCGTTGCAGGCAGGGGCCACGGCAGTGACTTCATCGGAAATGGATTTATGGAAAAATTATCAAAAGCTATCATAAATTTCTGTTGACACCGCTTTCATTAGCATGTACCATAAGGGCAAGTTAATAAATGTGACGGAGAAACGGAGATCCACAGCAGTACTTTACATTATTGTAGAGGTATTTGCTGTGGATTTTTTTCTTTCCCGCCGCATTTAAAGAATTGGAGGAATTATAAATGACTGCTTTTTGGGGAGAAGTTATCGGTACAATGATCTTAATTGTATTTGGAGGCGGTGTCTGCGCCGGGGTCAGTCTTAAAAAATCATTCGCCCACCAGTCAGGCTGGATCGTCATCACGATGGGCTGGGGATTTGGTGTAGCAATGGCCGTATATGCCGTTGGCGAAATAAGCGGCGCGCATTTAAATCCGGCAGTGACATTTGCACTTGCCTTTTCAGGATCATTTGAATGGAGCCAGGTGCCATCATACATCGTTGCACAGTTGCTTGGAGCATTCCTTGGGGCAGTGCTTGTCTACTTGCAATACTTGCCGCACTGGAAGGAAACAGAAGATCCAGGTGCGAAGCTCAGTGTTTTTTCAACAAGCCCTGCAATTCCGAATTATTTTGCGAACTTTATCAGTGAAGCGCTTGGAACATTTATTTTTGTCCTTACATTGCTTGCCATCGGAGCGAATACTTTTACAGAAGGCTTAAATCCGCTGATTGTTGGATTTTTGGTTGTTGCCATCGGGCTATCGCTTGGAGGCACAACAGGCTATGCCATCAATCCGGCGCGTGACCTTGGACCAAGACTTGCACATTTTGTTCTTCCGATAGCAGGAAAAGGGAGTTCGAACTGGAAATATGCATGGATACCGGTTGTTGCGCCGCTTGCAGGAGGTTCATTTGCCGCAGTCTTTTACAATTACGTTTTTAAGGGTACTATGAGTACTGCATTCTGGTATGTAGCGGCAGCTTTAGTTTTCATGCTTTGCGTTGTTTATGCGATGACGAAAAAACAATCCGCGCAGCGTTCAGCCGTTTATTAAAACTTTTGAGGGGGAAAATGTATCATGGAAAAATACATCTTATCTTTAGATCAGGGAACAACAAGTTCAAGAGCTATTTTATTTAACAAACAAGGCGAAATCGTTCACATTGCTCAAAAGGAATTTAAGCAGTATTTTCCTAAGCCGGGCTGGGTTGAGCACAACGCGAACGAAATCTGGGGATCAATTTTGGCTGTTATTGCAACATGCCTGAGCGAAACAAATGTGAAGCCTGAGCAGATTGCAGGGATCGGAATTACCAACCAGCGTGAAACGGCAGTTGTCTGGGATAAAAACACATCACAGCCTGTCTATAACGCAATTGTGTGGCAATCCCGCCAGACTGCAGGGATCTGCGAGGAACTGAAGCAAAAAGGCTACAATGATACATTCAGAGAAAAAACAGGATTACTAATCGATGCCTACTTCTCTGGAACAAAAGTGAAATGGATCCTTGACAACGTGGAAGGAGCAAGAGAAAAAGCTGAAAATGGCGACCTCTTGTTCGGTACCATTGATACGTGGCTGATTTGGAAGCTTTCAGGCGGAAAAGCGCACGTGACGGATTATTCAAACGCTTCCCGCACACTCATGTACAACATTCATGAACTAAAGTGGGACGACGAGCTGCTTGAGTACCTGACTGTGCCGAAATCTATGCTGCCTGAAGTGAAACCGTCTTCAGAAGTATATGCCAACACGATTGAATATCATTTCTTCGGCCATTCTGTACCGATTGCAGGTGCTGCAGGAGATCAGCAGTCTGCCTTATTCGGACAGGCGTGTTTTGAAGAAGGAATGGCTAAAAATACGTACGGAACTGGCTGCTTTATGCTCATGAACACTGGGGAAAAAGCTATTCGCTCTGAAAATGGCCTGCTGACGACAATCGCATGGGGCGTTGACGGAAAAGTGGAGTATGCCCTTGAAGGAAGCATTTTCGTTGCAGGATCGGCTATTCAGTGGCTGCGCGACGGTCTCCGCATGTTTAAAGACGCAAAGGACAGCGAGGCATACGCAGAACGCGTTGAGTCTACAGAGGGTGTTTATGTCGTTCCTGCATTTGTGGGCCTTGGAACTCCTTATTGGGACAGTGACGTGAGAGGTGCTGTCTTCGGCCTAACGCGCGGCACGTCTAAAGAGCACTTTGTCCGCGCTACACTGGAATCCCTCGCTTATCAGACAAAAGACGTTCTGACTGCGATGGAAGCTGATTCAGGCATTTCCCTTAAGACACTCCGCGTAGACGGCGGTGCGGTGAAAAATAACTTCCTGATGGATTTCCAGAGCAATATGCTTGGAGTGCCTGTAGAGCGTCCGGAAGTAAATGAAACGACAGCTCTTGGCGCTGCCTATCTTGCAGGACTTGCAGTCGGCTTCTGGGAAGACAAGTCGAATATTGAAAAGCAATGGAAGCTTGATAAGCAATTCGAACCAGAAATGGAAGATGAAAAGCGCGATGAGCTTTACAGCGGCTGGAAAAAAGCAGTAAATGCAGCTCAGGCTTTTAAATAAATAGAAGCTGTGATATACTAATATCAAGTTAATAGAACGGTTGGAGATTTGGAGAGGCCACAACACTGGCGCATGCATGTCATGCTGCACCAGCTTGTTGTGGTCTCTTTTTTATCCCCTTCTGGAAAATAATAGGAGGTACTAACTATGACTTTTTCAAGCGATAAACGACACGATCTTTTAAATAAAATGACACAGGAAACATATGATGTATTTGTAATCGGCGGCGGTATAACAGGTTCAGGAATTGCGCTCGACGCGGCTTCCAGAGGAATGAAAATTGCCCTTGCAGAAATGCAGGACTTTGCAGCAGGAACATCAAGCAGATCAACTAAGCTCGTGCATGGAGGACTGCGCTACTTAAAGCAGTTTGAAGTGAAAATGGTTGCTGATGTGGGAAAAGAAAGAGCCATCGTATACGAAAATGGACCGCATGTCACAACGCCTGAGTGGATGCTTCTTCCGATGCACAAAGGTGGAACATTCGGACCGTTCTCAACCTCCATCGGGTTGCGCGTGTACGATTTCCTTGCAGCCGTCAAACGCGGCGAAAGAAGAAAAATGCTGAGTGCGAAAGATACTCTTGCTAAAGAGCCATTAGTTAAAAAAGAGGGGCTTAAAGGCGGAGGGTACTACGTTGAATACCGCACAGATGACGCTAGACTGACGATTGAAGTGATCAAAGAAGCGGCGCGATTTGGCGCAGATGCCGTCAACTATGCAAAAGTGGAAGGCTTCATTTACGAAAAAGGAAAAGTAGTAGGCGTTCATTTAGTTGATACGATTTCAGGGAAACAATATGATGTCTACGCAAAAAGAGTCATCAATGCTGCAGGTCCGTGGGTTGATACATTGAGAGAGATGGACAAATCAAAAACAGGCAAATCCCTGCAGATGACAAAAGGAATTCATCTCGTGTTTGACCAGAGCAAGTTCCCGCTTAAGCAGGCCATCTATTTTGATACGCCGGATAAGCGCATGGTTTTTGCCATCCCGCGTGACGGCAAAACGTATGTCGGCACTACAGATACTGTTTACAAAGAAGATCCTAAAAACCCGCGCATGACAGTGAAGGACAGGGACTATGTTATTGAGTCAATCAACTACATGTTCCCTGATCTGAATATTAAAGCAGAAGATGCCGAATCAAGCTGGGCCGGTATCCGTCCTCTTATCCATGAAGATGGAAAAGATCCGTCTGAGATCTCCAGAAAAGATGAAATCTGGACGTCTGAAACAGGTCTCATGACGATCGCCGGCGGCAAGCTGACAGGCTACAGAAAAATGGCAGAGCACATCATCGATATGATTGTGAAGGATTTCAAAGCAGCAGGAATGAAAGATTTCGGTCCGTGCAAAACGCGTAATATGCCTATCTCCGGAGGGCACGTTGGAGGTTCTGGAAGCCTTGAAACGTTTGTTAAAACAAAAACGCAGCAGGGAATGTCCCTTGGCCTGACTGAAATGCAGGCAAAGCATCTTTCAAGAAGATACGGATCAAATGCAGATGCGCTTTTCGAAAGAGTGGAAGCATTAAAATCTGAGGCTGATCAATACGGACTCCCGGTTTACGTCCTTGCTGAAATTGATTACAGCATGTCAGAGGAAATGACGGCGACTCCTTCAGACTTCTTTGTGAGACGAACAGGTGCTGTGTATTTCGACATAAACTGGGCGAAGCAATACAAAGATGCGGTCATTATTTACATGGCTGATAAACTGAAGTGGACTCCTGAGCAAAAACAAACTCACACAAGCATTCTTGAAAAGCAAATTCATGATGCAGTCGTACCTGATGAAGTAAGAAAAGCGAATTAACAGTTGAAGCTGCAGCCCGATACGGCTGCAGTTTTTCTTTATGCTTTCCTTAAATTTAACTATATTGAAATTGAAATTTTTTTACAGAAATAAAAAGTCAGACAGGCTCAAGATGTGTTAAAATAAGCGGAGAAATCGACGTATTTCTATTTTTTACATACGAAATCAGGCAGGATTTGTCTGAAACATGAAGAAAGAGTTACATATAAATAAAATTACTGGAGGTACGTTATGAGTTTTGAAAAAAGCTATCAGCGCTGGAACAGCAAAACAGATTTAGATTCAGAATTAAGACTGCTTTTATCCGGTTTGGAGAGCGACGACAAGGCGCGCGAGGATTGCTTTTATAAAAACTTGGAGTTTGGGACGGGCGGAATGCGCGGAGAAATTGGTCCAGGCACAAACCGCATGAATGTCTATACGGTCCGCAAAGCTTCAGAAGGACTTGCTCTTTATATCGAATCTTTCGGTGAAGAAGCCAAAAAGCGCGGAGTGGCGATTGCCTACGATTCACGCCACAAATCACCCGAGTTTGCCATGGAGGCAGCAAAGACTTTTGCAAGCCACGGCATTCAAACGTATGTTTTTGAAGAGCTGCGCCCGACACCTGAACTTTCATTTGCTGTCCGCTATTTGAATGCGTTTTCCGGCATCGTAGTAACAGCAAGCCACAATCCTCCTGAATATAACGGCTATAAAGTATACGGCGAAGACGGCGGACAGCTGCCGCCTGCTGCCGCAGATGAAGTCATTGCGAAGGTCAACTCAATTGAAGATGAACTGAGCATCGAGGTAAAGGATGAAGCTGAACTGAAAGAAGCCGGCCTCATCAAAATGATCGGGGAAGAAATCGATGCTGCCTATACAGATAAGCTCGTGACCATTTCGGTAAACCCTGACCTGTCAAAAGAAACAGACTTAAAAATCGTTTTCACTCCGCTTCACGGAACAGCAAACAAGCCTGTTCGCCGCGGACTCAAAGCGCTGGGCTATGAGAATGTAACAGTCGTTGCCGAACAGGAACAGCCAGATCCAAACTTCAGCACAGTAAAATCGCCAAACCCGGAAGAGCATGCAGCATTTGAATATGCGATTCAGTATGGGCAGAAAAACGACGCTGACCTATTAATAGCAACGGATCCTGATGCAGACCGCCTCGGCCTAGCCGTTAAGAATCTCGACGGCGAATACGTCGTTCTGACTGGAAACCAGACAGGCGCGATCCTGCTTCACTACCTGCTTTCCCAGAAAAAAGAAAAAGGCACTCTTCCTGAAAACGGCGTGGTGCTGAAGACGATCGTGACCTCTGAAATCGGCCGTGCCGTTGCTGAGTCATTCGGTCTCGATACAATTGACACGCTTACAGGATTTAAATTTATCGGAGAAAAAATCAACGAATATGAAAGAACAGGTCAATACTCATTCCAGTTCGGATACGAGGAGAGCTACGGCTATCTGATCGGCGATTTTGCACGCGACAAAGATGCCGTTCAGGCTGCCATCCTCGGGGTAGAAGTTGCTGCCTACTACAAAAAACAGGGCAAAACGCTGTACGAAGGCCTGCTTGATCTTTTTGAACAGTACGGCTACTACCGCGAAGGCCTTGAGTCTTTAACCCTCAAGGGAAAAGACGGAGCAGAGCAGATCCAGAGAATTCTTGCATCCTTCCGCAGCACTCCGCCTGAAACACTTGCAGGCTTGAAGGTAACAGTTGTTGAAGATTACAAAGCGGGAACCCGGTTGAACATTTCATCTGCCGAAACAGAAGAAATCACGCTCCCATCTTCAAACGTCCTGAAATACTACCTAGAAGACGGCTCATGGTTCTGTCTCCGCCCATCAGGCACAGAGCCTAAAGCGAAATTCTATTTCGGTGTAAAAGGAAAAACCCTGTCAGAAAGCGATCAAAAGCTTGAAGAAATATCTTCAGATCTGATGAAAATAGTACATGCATTGATTTAAGCAGAAAGCTGAAAAGGAATTATCCTTTTCGGCTTTTTTTGCGGATTCTTAGGTGTGAATTCGGATTTTGAGTACACTCAATATTTTATTTCTGCGGTTTGAGGGTACGAATCCGGCATTTGAGTACCCTCAATTTTTGGATTTCTGAGGTTTGAGGGTACGAATTCGACATTTGAGTACCCTCAATTTTGGATTTCTGAGGTTTGAGGGTACTTATCTGTCTTATAAGTGCCCTCAATTTTTGATTTCTGAGGTTTGAGGGTACTTATCTGTCTTATAAGTGCCCTCAATTTTTGATTTTTAAGTTTTGGGGGTACGAATCCGTCTTATAAGTGCCCTCAATTTTTGATCTTTGGGTTTTGAGGGTACTTATCTGTCTTACAAGTGCCCTCAATTTTTGATTTTTAAGTTTTGGGGGTACGAATCCAGCTTATAAGTGCCCTCAATTTTTGATCTTTGGGTTTTGAGGGTACTTATCTGTCTTATAAGTGCCCTCAATTTTTGATTTTTAAGTTTTGAGGGTACGAATCCGGCTTATAAGTGCCCTCAATTTTTGATTTTTGGGTTTTGAGGGTACGAATCCAGCTTATAAGTACCCTCAATCTTTGATTTTCAAGTTTTGAGGGTACAAATCCAGCTTATAAGTGCCCTCAATTTTTGATCTTTGGGTTTTGAGGGTACTTATCTGTCTTATAAGTGCCCTCAATTTTTGATTTTTAAGTTTTGGGGGTACGAATCCGTCTTATAAGTACCCTCAATTTTTGATTTTTGGGTTTTGAGGGTACTTATCTGTCTTACAAGTGCTCTCAATTATTGATTTTCAAGTTTTGAGGGTACGAATCCAGCTTATAAGTACCCTCAATCTTTGATTTTCAAGTTTTGAGGGTACAAATCCGGTTGAGGTATTTTCCTGAGCTAAACGGCCGCTTCCGCTTTTCGAATTGTCCAGCTGCGCCTCCTAGTCCTTCTGTCAGAACAAAATCCCCGAAAAAGTCAAAAGCGGACTTTTCCGGTGATTTCTTTTCCGCCGATCGGACCTAAACGGTCGACTCCGCTTTTCGTGGTGTCCAGCTCCAGCGCTCAACTCCTCTGCCAGAACGGAACCATCGACAAAGGCAAAAAGCGCCTTTACCGCTGTTTCCTTATCTGACTCCCGGAGCTAAACGAGCGCTTCCGCTTTTCTAGTGTCTACATCTAAAGTCGTACTCAAAATCAGTCACATTTACAAGGGAGCAGATGGGAAAAGATTGATATACTGGTTCTATAGACAACGCAGATGAGGGTGAGAAAATGGCTATAGATGAAAAAAGGATTTTTGAGCTGCAGGCTTTGAAAACGATTGCTGAGACGCTTAATCAATCAAACGACCTTATTCAGATGCTGGATGATGTGCTCGGCAAGCTTTTAGATGTGACAGGTCTTGCGACTGGCTGGATTTTTCTGATAGACAGTGACAAGCAATACAGGCTGGCGGCTTATCATTGTCTTCCGCAGGCTCTTGAAGCATGCGGGAAAAAGGCGATGTGCGAGGGCGACTGCTGGTGCATTGATAAATTTTATGACGGCAGGCTGAATAAAGCAGCCAATATTATCAACTGCAAACGCCTTGAGGATGCGGAGGAATTTGAGTGGGGGGATACAAACGGCATTACCCATCATGCGACTGTTCCTCTTCGCACAGGTGAGGAAAAAATCGGACTTTTAAACGTCGCTTCTCCAAATAAAACGCATTTTTCATCAGAAGAACTGGCCCTCCTTGAGGCTGTTGCCCTTCAGATTGGAACAGCCATGAAACGGATGAAGCTTGTAGAGAATGAACAGCGCCTGGCATTGATTGCAGAGCGGAACAGACTTGCGCAGGATCTGCACGATTCCGTTAATCAGCTGCTTTTTTCCATCATGCTGACGGCCAGAGGGGCAAAAGAAATGACCGAGGAAGAGCAGATGCAGGAGATGCTTACATATGTAGGGGATCTTTCGCAGGAGGCTCTGGCAGAAATGAGAGCGCTGATCTGGCAGCTCAGACCTCAGGGACTTGAAAACGGCATTGCATCCGCTCTTATGAATTACGCTAAGGTGCTAGGCTTGAAGCTTGATGCAGATATTCAAGGGGTCCAGACTCTGCCTTGCTGCACAGAAGAAGAGCTGTGGCGAATCGGCCAGGAAGCCTTAAACAACTGTAAAAAACATTCGGGAGTCAAAGAGGCGTCCATTTCCATTTTCAGATGCAAAAATGAAGTAACCATGACCATAAAAGATCAGGGAGCAGGTTTTTCCTATCATGAAAAACTGCTGCTGCCTTCCCTCGGTCTTCAGGGTATGAAGGACAGGGCTCATAAGCTGAAAGGATCTTTTGCGGTGCGGACGGAAATCGGAAAAGGAACCGAAATAGAAATCAGACTACCAATTTAGGGGGATACGGGCAATGGGAATACGCCTGCTGATAGCAGATGATCACAAAGTCGTCCGCAGAGGATTGCATTTTTTTCTTAAAACACAAAAAGACATTGATATTGTGGGAGAAGCCGAAAACGGGCAGGCAGCGGTAGAGCTTGTCCGTTCCTTAAATCCGGATGTCATTTTAATGGATCTCTCCATGCCGGTTATGGACGGCGTGGAGGCAACGAAGGAAATCCGCACGTTCAACCAGGAGATCAAAGTTATTATCTTAACGAGCTATGCCGATCAGGACCATGTCATTCCCGCCATTCAGGCCGGTGCATCAGGCTATCAGCTGAAGGATGTCGAACCTGATGAACTGGTCCATACGATCAGGGAAGTGCTTAACGGGGAAAGCAAGCTTCATCCAAAAGTCACATCCCACGTCATGTCCCACTTGATGCAAACGATTCAAAAAGAGCAAAAGCCATTGACACCGCTTACCAATCGGGAAAATGATGTATTAAAGGAAATTGCAAAAGGCAAAAGCAACAAAGAAATAGCATCAGCTCTCTACATTACAGAAAAAACAGTCAAAACACATGTATCCAATATACTTTCTAAGCTTGAGCTTGCAGACCGGACGCAGGCTGCGCTCTATGCAGTGAAAAACGGATTGGACTAAAGAAAGGAAGATGAAAATGAAATTGCTTGTTATTAACGGAAGTCCGAGAAAAAAAGGAAGAACACGGCTTGCTGCTGCTGCAGTCGCAGAAAAATCAGGAGCAGAGCTGATTGATTTAAGCGTGCTGAATCTCCCGCTTTTTAACGGAGAAGAAGAGCAGGAAACCATTGAAGCAGTACAGGAACTAAAAGCGAAAGTTAAGGCAGCTGACGGAATCGTACTTTTATCTCCTGAATACCACAGCGGGATGAGCGGCGCTTTAAAAAACGCGCTTGATTTTCTTGGCAGCGGACAATTTGCCCGCAAACCAGTCGGACTCATTGCTGTTGCAGGGGGCGGAAAGGGCGGCATCAACGCATTGAACAACATGAGAACTGTCATGAGGGGCGTGTATGCAAACGCCATTCCAAAGCAGCTTGTCCTTGATCCGATTTGCTTTGACTACGAAAACAGAAAGCTGCTTGAAGACTCTGACGTCCTTGTCAATCAGCTGATTGAAGAATTAAAAATGTATGTAGAATTTTATGTACAGAAACAAAAATAATCAGGAGAGGGATGTGATCCCGCTCCTGTTTTTGTTTGACTTCTGAGCTTGAATCATGCGTTGGACGGTTAGGCGCCTGATTCGGATTGTTAGACAGGTTGTTTCGCTTGTTAGATGTGCTGTTTGGATTGTTAGGCACGGAATTTGGATTGTTAGCCGACTTAAACGGTCGGCTCCGCTTTTCTGCATTGTCCAGCTTCATCGCCCAACTCCTCGGCCAGAACGGCTCCGCCGTAAAAAGCAAACCCGGCTTTTTTCGTCGGATCCTTTTCTGTCCTTCGGAGCTAACCGGGCGATTCCGCTTTTCTCACTGTCCAGCTCCGCCTCCCAGCCCTTCCGTCAGAACAAAATCCCCCAAAAAGTCAAACCCGGACTTTTCCGGTGATTTCTTTTCTGCCTGTCAGGGCTAAACGGTCGGCTCCGCCTCCCAGCCCTTCCGTCAGAACAAAATCCCCCAAAAAGTCAAACCCGGACTTTTCCGGTGATTTCTTTTCTGCCTGTCAGGGCTAAACGGTCGGCTCCGCTTTTCACGTTGTCTAGCTCCAGCGCTCAGCTCCTCTGTCAGAACGGAACCATCGGCAAAGGCAAAAAGCGCCTTTACCGCTGTTTCCTTATCTGACTCCCGGAGCTAAACGAGCGCTTCCGCTTTTCTATGTCAAATAAGCATATTCCGCCTCTTCGTGCTCGTGGCCGGTTTCGACGGCGTGGTCTATATAGCGCAGGAGCGAGTAGAGTTTCTTTTCGACTTCTGCGTAGTTGTTTTCAAAGTTGTAGGCGTGCAGGAACTGCTCGATTCGTTTTGAGAGCAGGTCATCTTTTGTGCGCACCATCAGGATCAGCAGGTTGTCCCACTGCGAGCGGTGCGTGTAGTATAAGGCTTTGTCGTAGTCGACTGTCTCCACATTCATTCCTCCTTTGAAGGAGATATGAATAGTGTATGTGGTTAGGGGGTCTTTTTTCTGTGTAAAAGTTGGAGGAGGCGAAGGCAGTGGGTGGGAGTGTTTTCCCGGGATAAAGAGCGGGTGAGTGAAATGATTCTGTTCAGGAAAAGATAAGTGTATAAGAACTTGCAGCCGGAATGGCCGCAAGTTCCAATTAAAGCCACAGTCAGTTGATAAATGGCAGGTCATCTTCAGATGATGACTGGTAGCCGTCACCGACAATCCAAATACTTTGGTTATCAGGGTCAGACACTTTTGTGTACAGGACACTTCGCGGTGACAGGACAGTTCCGGCGGTGCCCGCTTTTATGATATTTGAACTGGAGCCAAGGGTTGGAGAGTACTGATAGTAAACCGTGTCTGTGTCGATTTCAAAATGCAGGTGGGCCCCGGTAGAATACTTTCCGGTGTTTCCGTAGTTGCCCAATCTGGAATCTTTCGTTACACGTGCTCCTTTAGAGACAGCGATTGAATCCAGGTGGTTATACCTGAAAACTAAATCTCTGGTCTTGCCTGTTGAATGAATATAAGCATCGGGATATTTCACGATAACAGTATTGCCGAGTATGTTGTCATAGCCTGTCGCAAGAACTGTTCCGCTGCCGCTTGCCCATACAGCCCGGCTGCCTGATGAAGAAGTCAGGTCCCATCCATAGTGTTTGAATCCAAATCGCTGTTCATACTTCGCATTTAAATATCCTGCAGTGATATAGGCGTTGTTAACAGGCTGAATTAATTTTTGAGCCGCCGAGGCAAAAGAAGGGACCGAGAGCACGAGCAAGAAGACGAGGGCTGCGACACTGAATACAATTTTTTTCATTTTTTTCCTCCTTTGTATGATGGTACCTAATATAAAGAATATTCCGCCTGAAGTACACTGGAATTTTACAATTTGTAAAAAAAGGGAGTATTTTCCTGAGTCATAAGGGCTGTGCATTCCTTCCGCCAAAAGCAGGTATCACTCATACAATGAAGAAGTCTACATATATTGAAAGTACCTAATAGATGGACAAGGGGGGATGAAATGGAAAGGGAGATACGAATTCTGTCGCCATGCGGCATGCTCGGGTACGGTTTTCCGCATGAGAGTTTTTTGAATGGACTGAATTTAAAACCGCACGTGATTGCAGTGGATGCAGGTTCAACAGATGCCGGTCCGCATAAGCTTGGCGCGGGAGTTGGCATTGTTTCAAGGCGTGCTGCGAAAAGAGATATGCAGCTGCTGATTGCTGCAGCGGTTGATCATAAGATTCCGCTGATCATCGGTTCTGCAGGCGGTGCAGGTGCAAAACCCCACGTTGAGTGGACGCTTGAGATTGTTCATGAAATTATAAACGAGATAGCCGCTGAGCAGAAAATCGCCGTCATTTGGGCTGATATTCAGCACCAATCTGTCTTCGAAGCCTTTGAAGCTAATCGTATAAAAAAAATGAGTCCGAATGTTCCCGATCTAACAGAGAAAACGCTCAGTGAAACGAGTGCTATTGTTGCTCAAATGGGCCATGAACCTATAGTCCGGGCACTTGAGCAGGGATGTGACATTATTGTTTGCGGAAGGGCGTTTGATCCATCCGTCTACGCAGCAGCAGGCATCTTTTTTGGAAAGGATCCCGGCCTTTCGTATCACCTTGGAAAAATTCTTGAATGCGGAGCCCTTTGTGCAGAACCAGGAACCACGAAAGACTGCATTTTAGGCACGATAAAAGAACACTCTTTTACGGTACAGGCATTGAATCCGTCCAGGATGTGCACAGCAGCAAGTGTGGCAGCCCATACCTTTTATGAAAAAGACCACCCATACCTCCTGCACGGTCCCGGTTTTATGCTGGATTTATCCGGGTGCACATTCCATGATGGGGGAAGCGGCATTGTAGAAGTATCAGGAAGCAGGTACATCCCTTCAAATGAATACTGGATTAAGCTGGAAGGCGCACGCAAGACGGCATACAGAACCTTTGTGATTGCCGGTGTCCGCGATCCGCTGCTGATTGAAAAAATCGATGAAGTAGAAGAGGCTGTAAAACAGGATGTCTTAAGCCACTACAAGGAAATACTTGCTGACTCCTATCAGATCCAGTTTTACAACTACGGCAAAAATGCTGTACTGGGTGAAAATGAACGGGCTGTTTTTTCAGGACATGAGCTTGGCATTCTATTTGAAGTGACCGCTGTTACCCAGGAGATGGCGAGCAGCATTTGCGCGTCACTTCGCTCTACATTTTTGCATTTTGGCTATGAGGGCAGGAAGTCAACGGCAGGAAACTTGGCTTTTCCTTTTGCCCCGAGTGATATTGATTTTGGACCTGTTTATGAGTTTTCCGTCTATCATCTTATGAAACTTGAAAAAGAGCTGCCTTTTCGGCTGGAGGTTTTATGACATCACTTGGAGAGTATGCAAAAATCCTCAGAAGCAAAAACTCAGGGCCGTTTGAGATTACACTGGATGTTTTATTCAGCGACAGAGTGACCTACGATCATGTGAAGAAGACCGGGAAAATTAATAAAGAAACAATCTGCGGACTTTACCTCCTGAAAAAGGAGCAGCTGAAGAGCATTGTTTTTTTTGATCAGGCACTTGGGTTTAAAGTGACGTTTTACAGAAACACTTCATCGGGGGCGGTTTGTGACCGCGATGTATACGGTGCCCAGCAGCATGCGCCGCTTATGAACCTAGAAATAGATTAGGAGATTGAAAGATGAAGAAAATTGCTGTTATCGGAAGTTTGAATATGGATTTAGTCGCCGTTACGGAAGTGTCGCCAAAGATGGGAGAAACCGTATTCGGCAAAGACTTCAGCATGTTTCCCGGAGGCAAGGGAGCGAACCAGGCAACGGCTGCCGGAAGACTTGGAGCGGACGTCTTGATGTTCGGGACAGTTGGAGACGACGATCACGGGAGGTCCCTGCTTGCAGAGCTTGATATAAATCATGTTGATGCCAGCCATGTGGCTAAGCGGAATGATTCTCCTACAGGCTGTGCCCTGATTGAGAGCTGCCTGGGCCAAAACAGAATTATTGTGATTCCCGGTGCAAACAGCAAAACAGACAGGAGCTATCTTGAGGAGAAAATGGAGGTCATCCTTGAAGCGGATGTGATCCTTCTTTCAATGGAAATTCCGCTGGAGTCGATAGAGTATGCGGCTGAAATACTCAGCGGATATGGAAAGACGGTCATTCTGAATCCCGCTCCGGCTGTTCCCATTCCGAAATCACTGATTGATAACACATCCTGCATTCTGCCAAACGAGCACGAAGCCGCCATTCTTTTCAACATGCCGGAGAAAGAAGCATTAAGGAAATATCCCAATAAGCTGCTTATTACAAAAGGAGAGCAGGGAGTCGTCTATCATGACGGCGAAAAGCCGGTTCATATTCCTGCCGTAAAAGTAAATCCGGTTGATTCCACAGGTGCAGGAGATACATTTGCCGGCGCGTTCGCAGCGGCTTCAGCGAAAGGACTGGTGTTAAAAGAAGCTGTACAGTTTGCCGCAGCTGCAGCAGGCTTGAGTGTGGAAAAACACGGGGCACAAAGCGGCATGCCGACGGAAAAAGAACTGGAGGCATTCAGAAGCAGGGGCAGAAGCAATGAGTAGGGAAAAGCTTGCCTTTATTAAGCGGGACTGGGTTTTATACGTAATGTTTTTTCCTGCGCTTATATATTTCGGTATTTTCCATATTGTGCCGCTGATCGGGATGAAGCTCGCCTTTCAGGATTACCGGATTATCGGTGACAATGTGTGGGTCGGCTTGAAGCATTTTTATGTGTTATTTGATTCGCCCGCGTTTTTCACTGTGCTGAAAAATACCATCATCATCAGCACGATGAAAATCATTTTTGTTTTTCCGATTCCCATTATTCTGTCGCTGCTTATTAATGAAATCAGGCACGCCTCTTACCGGAAGTATGTTCAGTCTGTTGTCTATCTTCCTCACTTTCTTTCATGGGTTGTCATTGCAGGCATCTGGATCAGCCTGCTGAATCCGGTGGACGGAGGAGTGAATATCATTCGGAATATTTTCCAGCTGCCTTCGCTTGATTATATGACAAGCAAAGATCAGATCCGCTGGGTCCTTGTATTTTCCGAAATGTGGAGAAGCGCGGGATGGGATTCCATTATTTATCTGGCTGCAATTATGAAAATCAGCCCTTCTCTTTATGAAGCGGCAAAGATGGACGGGGCCTCCGGACTGCAGCAGATGAGGTATATTACGCTCCCTGAAATGAAAAGCACGGTCATTACCGTATTCATCTTAAACCTCGGATTCTTTATGAATGCAGGCTTTGATCAGGTATTTAACTTTATGAATGACTCAGTCATCAGTGTTGTAGATATTTTGGATACATATGTATACCGGATCGGAATTCTGAACGGTCAGTATGCATATGCGACGGCCGCCAGCCTTTTCAAAGGAGCAATTGGCGTTGTGCTGATCTTTGGAACACATTTTCTCGCCAAACGCCTGACCGGAAAGGGAGTGTGGTGAGAATGAAAACGAAGAAATGGCCGGTCGTGATTTTGTATACAGGCTTGTTTCTTGTGACGCTGACGATGATTGTGCCGATCCTGAACCTTTTGGCCCTCTCGCTGACAGCACCGGAAAACGCCCATAAAATGACTGGACTTTCGCTGCTTCCGAAAGGCTTTTCTCTCGTAAACTATGAGATTCTCCTTTCAAACCCGCTGATTGTGAAGAGCTTGTTTAACTCTCTTTTTATTACGGCTGCCGGAACGCTGCTGAACCTTCTTTTGACAGCGCTTTCAGCTTATGTTCTGACAAGGAAGAGGCTGGTTGGAAGAAGACTGTTTATGGTGCTGCTGATCGTCATCATGGTGTTTGAGCCCGGTCTTATTCCTGAGTACCTTGTGGTGAAAGACCTGGGGCTGCTGGATTCTTACCTTTCGCTGATTCTTTATAAGGCGATAAATGTTTACTATTTGTTTATTATGATGAGATTTTTCGAGGATGTGCCTGAAAGTATTCTTGAGGCCGCCAGAATGGACGGGGCCGGGCATATCAATATTTTCTTCAGAATTATGCTGCCGCTGTCTAAGCCGGCACTGGCGACACTTGGTCTTTTTTACGCCGTTTTTCACTGGAATGAGTTTTTCCGGGCTTCGATTTATTTGACGGACCCGGGGAAGTGGCCGCTGCAGCTCGTTCTCAGGCAGTTTGTTGTGGAACGGGACAATGCTTCACTCGTCGGCGTACAGACCCTGCTTGAATACAAAAGTGTCGCAAGCCTTGATTTTGCGTCGCTTCAGGCAGGCACCATCATCCTTGCCATTGTGCCGCTTTTGATCATGTATCCCTTCATCCTCAAATTTTATGCAAAAGGTGCGCTTGAGGGCGGAGTGAAAGATTAATTAAAAATTGAAAAGGGGAATGAAGATGAGAAAATGGCTGCTAATACTCCTTGCAACTTTGCTTATCACGGCTGCAGGGTGCTCTGAGAAAACGGAAACCTCTGAGAAAAATGAAGACGGTTCAACGACAATCCGGATTGTCATGAAGGATGAAAACCCGTCAAATCCCGCTTCTGTTAAGTATTTTGAGGCGCTGGAAAAAGGATTGAAAGAAGATGAGAAGCTCGATGTGAAATTTGAGCTTGTTGAGATGCCGCAGGGCAACTACGCTGAAAAATTAAACCTGCTCCTTATGAGCGGGGACATACCGGATATGATTTATTTTCAGGGCGGAGACCAGCAGATAGCTGATCAGGATCTGCTTGAAGATCTGACGCCGCATATTGAAAAATCGAAGTACATTAAGGATAAACTCGAACCATGGAATGAGAAACGTCTTGAAAACTACCCGTATTTGCTCTGGATCAAGCCGCTGTCCCAAAAAACGCCGGTGATCAGGGGGGACTGGTTTGACAAAATGGCTTCATCCAAAGCACTGATGGCGGATCCGACGATCGACAATTATTATGCGTTTTTCAAAGAACTGAAAACGAGTCCTCCTGGAGGAGAAGGAAAGCCTTCATACGCATTTACCGCGGCGGGTGATATTGAAGAGCTGAATGCCATTTTCAATATGTCCTTCGGCCTCACTTCCTCCTGGCTGAAAAAAGATGGAAGCTTTGTGTATCACAAAGTATCAGCTGAGGAAAAAGAGAAGCTTGCTTTTTATCAGAAACTCTACAAAGAAGGTCTATTGGACCCTGAATATTTAACAAAAGAATGGGATACGAAAGAAAAGGCATTTTATGATGGTGAAGCAGGGGTTATTACTGGTACGGCAGGTAAAGTCATCGATATATACAACGGGAAAATGATGCAGACGAACGGAAACGAAGCGGCAGTGAAAGTTCTTCCGCCTGCTAAAGGGAAAGGCCAGGGCTTTGGGGCTGCAGATGTGACAAAAGAAGCCCGGGGCGTTGCGATTTCTTCCCAATCAGAGAAAAAAGAACTGGCTTTTAAAATTCTTGATTATCTTGCAGGCCCGAAAGGTCAAATGATTGATCGCCTCGGCTTTGAAGGGGAGCATTACAGCACAGATGGCGGAGAAATTGAACTGACGGACACCTATTACGAGCAGTGGTTTGCAAGGTTCTGGGAGCCGTCAGAATTCACGCCTGACATGCCGCTGAAAAAGCCGCTCCTAAGCAAAGAAGCCGAAGCTTCACTGAAGCTTGTCAACGATTTCTATCAGGAGGATAACCTGTTCATTTTACCGGAAGAGTACATTGCAAACTGGGATGCAATGGAAAACCTCTATAAAGAATACTCCACAGACATCATTACAGGCAAACGCCCACTAGAAGACTTCGATGCGTTTGTTAAAGAGTGGGAGGCTGCTGGAGGGAAAGAGATTACGGAATATGCGAATAAAGAATTGAAATAGGTCTCTTTTATATTCGCTGCTAATTTAGTATAGATCCGGATAACTCCAGTGTACTGAAGCGGAAGGCACTTGACTCCTGCGGGATGAAGAGGGCACTGAAGATCCCGCAAGCGCAGCGAGGAAGCTTCAGGCACTCCCCGCGGAAAGCAAGTGGCTGGAGCGAAAGGGAACGGGTATGAATGTAAAAACAGTGTTAATTATGTGATTAAAGGGAGATTCTTCGCAGAGTCTCTTTTTTTAGGCCTTTATTTAGAAGCAAGTTCAAAAAGCTCCTGCACATTCCTTCTCTATCAAACTTTTTCCTGCAAAAAAGTAAGAATGATTGCCTTCCCCCATACGTATGGTAGAAAGAACAGCTTGTACAGAAAAAGGGGAGAGGGGAATGCATGTTGATTCCTGAAGATTATCTGGAGCGGGTGTATGCAGGCTTTCTCGGCATGAATGCCGGGATCAGGCTCGGGGCGCCGGTTGAGCCGCTTGAGTGGACATATGAACGGATACATGATGTGTACGGTGAGATAAACGGCTATTTAAAAGACTATAACGTCTTTTCGGCGGACGATGATGCGAACGGGCCGGCTTTTTTCATAAGGGCTCTTTACGATGACGCGAAGGACCGGGAACTGACGGCTGAAGACGTGGGTCGTGCATGGCTGAATTATACGCGCCACGGCATCGGAATGTTCTGGTGGGGCGGTGAAGGAATCAGCACGGAGCATACGGCGTATCTGAATCTTGAAAAAGGCATTCAGCCTCCGTATTCCGGTTCAGCAGAAAAAAACGGCCTTACGCTTGCCGAACAGATCGGCGGGCAGATTTTTGTGGATACGTGGGGACTGCTTTTCCCCGGAAATCCGGAAAAAGCGGCCGATTATGCAGCAAAAGCCGCGAGTGTATCACATGATAAAAACGGCATTTACGGGGCTAGGTTCATCGCGGCCTGCATTGCGGCGGCCTTCGATGCTTCGGACATTCAGGAAGTGATCGCAAGGGCCTTAAAAACCATTCCTCAGGACAGCACGTACGCTAAAATCGCAGGTGAAGTGCTGGATTTTCACTGGGAGCATCCGGGTGATTTCCGGGCATGCAGAGATTTTCTTGAGGTGAACTGGGGCTATGACAAATACCCTGGGGTATGCCATATTATCCCCAATGCGGGAGTGTGCATCCTTGCCATGCTCTACGGTAAGGGTTCCTTTGCAAGAACCATTGAAATCGCCACCATGTGCGGGTGGGATACAGACTGCAATGCCGGTAAAATCGGAACCATTGCAGGCGTGCTCTATGGAACCCGCAGCATACCTGATCATTACCGAAAACCAATCAACGACTTTATCGTCCTGTCCAGTGTCTCGGGCTATTTGAACATGATGGACATCCCTACTTTCGCAAAAGAGCTTGCGCTTCTTGGCTACAGAATGGCTGGAGAAGAACCACCAGACTCGCTTGTCAAAAGCTATAAAAAAGAAAATCTCTATTTCGACTTTGTCCTTCCGGGATCGACACACGGTTTTCAAACGGATTTTCCGTTTAAGCTTTTTCTCAGGCACTGTCCTAACAAGGGCTTTAAGACAAACGGTTCACTTGAGATCTTCATTGACCGGATGATTGAAGGAGAGGCAGGGAAAGTATTTTACAAGCCGTTCCACCGCAGAAAAGAGTTTAACGACGAAAAATACAAACCGGCTTTTTCTCCTAAAATATGCAGCGGCCAGACCATCAGCATGAAGGTGTTTTCAGATAAATGGCAGGGGGAAGACATCGTTTTGACACCATATGTCAGAAATACGTTCACGGAAGAGAATCTAAAGCTGCAGCCTGTCAAACTCGTCAATGGGGTCTGGAATGAGATTTCCTTTATCGTTCCGGATACACACGGTGCGGTCATTGATGAAGCCGGCTTTATGATAGAAAGCCCTTCACATCTGTTGGAACGGGCATTCGGAAAACTCTATCTTGATGAATTTGAAGTCAGCGGAAAAGCACATTACAAGATTGATTTCAGCAAACAGGCAACGGAGTTTCAGTCCGTTACGCCTTTTGCCCATCATAAAGGAAAAGCACTACTTGAGAACGGCAAAATGAAATGCACGTCTGATGAAGAATGTTCGTCGTTTACGGGGAATTATCATGCACGGGATTATACGGTTTCAGCAGACGTGGAACCGGTCAGCGGCGGCTGTCACATGATGATTGCCAGGGCGGAAGGCGTATACCGCCACTACAGGGCGGGGTTTGACGGCCAAAACAAGGTGTCCCTGCATCTTGTTGATTTTGGAGTGAAGAAATTGGTGGAAGTTCCTTTTGACTGGAGCCATACCGAAACATACAGATTTGAAGTGACATGCAAAGGCAGTCAGATTTGCTTTTCCATAAATGATGAAAAGCTCTTTTCTGCAGAAGACAGCCGCTTTGCATCCGGCATGTTCGGTTTTTCAGTACTTGGAAAGGGTGAGGCGCTGCTTTCAAATGTTGCGTGTAAAGAGCTGTAGAGGGAGGGAAAGGGTATGAAGGAAAAGCTGCTAGATAAAATCGAAGGCGTCATTTACGGCGGGGCTGTCGGCGATGCGATGGGATCGCCTACTGAAGGGCTGGTTCCGGCGGTCATCAGAGAGAAGTTCGGAGTTGTGACAACCTTCCGGGAACCTGCAAGCAATGCCTGGAGGGAGCCCGGCAACATGCGGCCACTTGAAAAGGGCAATGGCCACATCACGGATGATACGCTGATGGTAGAGGCACTTCTCAGGGTATATGAAAAAAAGCAGCGGCATCTCAATGCCTATGATATCGCTGAATCTCTAGTAGAAGAAATTGCAGAGCACAAGGTCTACATTCCTGAGCTGAAAAAAGAGGCACCTGTCATTACCCGTCTTTATTACCCGGAGCAGTATTTATTCCTGAGACACAGGCTTGCAAACGTGGATCCTCGTGAAGCGGGTCAAGGCAACATGGTAAACTGCGGGGCGGCGATGTATATGAGTCCGGTCGGCATCATGAATGCGGGTGATCCGGAGCGTGCCTACCGGGAAGCGATTGACCTTGCAGGGGCCCATCAGACAAGCTACGGCAGGGAAGCTGCGGGAGTCATGGCAGCGGCCGTTGCAGAAGCAATGAGCATGGATGCAAGCGTGCAGAGCATTCTCGCTGCTGCAAGAGACCTTGCTAAAGATGGAACAAAGCTTGCAATAGAAGCTGTTCTTGACGCGGCAGCAGGACACCTTGATGTTTTATCGGCGCGAGACGATATTCGGGCAGCGATAGAACACTTTGATACAGTAAAATCCTTTTCAGACCGGAAAAAGCAGGGGAAAGGAAATGCGAACATTCCAAGCCGGATACATGCCATAGAAGAGCTGCCTGTTGCTCTTGCTCTTTTTTCCATTGCAGGAGGCGACACAATGAAAACTATCATTGGCGGTGTGAATTACGGGCATGACGCTGATTCCATCGCAAGCATGGGAGGTGCCATTGCAGGGGCGCTTTGCGGAGGAACATCAATACCGGAAGCCCTAAAGCATGAACTTGATGCAGCAAATAAGCGTTCCTTCAAACAGCTTGCCCTTACGGCACTTGAGACTCTGACTCCCATTTTGGAAAGCGACCTGGCGAGCCACCAAAAGCGTTTCTCCCGAATCGGCAGGTAGGACGGCAGCGGTATTTTCCAAAATTCCTGCAGATTAACAGTAAATGGTTGTAAATAAGCGTGTAATTCTTGTTAAGAGCGGGTAAAGAATAATACAAACTTATAGAAAGAGGTACAGCGATGAGACAACCTACCATTTACTTTCTGTCCTATTTCAACTCATGCAGGAGCTTAATAGCAGAAGCCTGGGCAAAGAAATTGTTCTCCGGTAAATGGCAAATTAAAAGTGCCGGCCTTGCCAAAACTCAAGTCGACCCTGTCTGTGTGAAAGCAATGAAAGAAGTGAACGTATCCATGGAAGACTCTGACTCTGAGAAAATTGACCTTGGCCTGTTAAATAAAGCGGATATTGTTGTCCAAATGTTTGATTATAAGCAGGAAAAAACGCCTCCGGTGGACGGAGCAAAGGAAAATGTGCTTTCATGGAACCTTCCAAATCTTTCGCTTTACGCTTTTGAAAATGAAGAGGAGGAATTTGCCCACTACCAGGAGCTTTGCGACGATATCGCAATGAGGGTAAAAAAGCTTTATGAATCAATGGAAGGCAAACAGGCCGACCATACGGTTTCTGCTGTGTAAAAGTAAAAAAAGCTTGGCGGATGCCAAGCGTACATAACCCATTTTTCCGCTGCCTCTTTCATGGATATCTCCATTTTAAAAGACTTTGTCTCTCACAATCTCCACTCTTTTCTCTGGCTTGTTCCATTATTCTATATACTGAAAAAAGAACTGCGCCTGATGGTCGCAGTTCTTTTGACGTTGAACGAAATTCAGCGTCCAGACAAACCGTTCTCAAACATATACATCAGTCCCTGCTCAAAGCCTGCTGCCCAAACGGACATGCCGTGCCCTCCGTTTACGATTCTAAGTTCTGCCGGGCTTCCGGGTACAGGGCTCCACTTTTCATAAGGTCTGTTAAAAACATTGGATCTGTGAATCCGTTCATAGGACGTGACGGCCTGGACTTCCATGTTGTATCTCCAGGCGTCCGGGGGAAGGTCTTCTTTTTCGCTTAAATGGTTCCAGTCATCATCTCCCGCGATGATAAAAAGGGGTACTTCGTGCGGCTGGTTTCCGTAAGTTTCGAGCGCCCGCGGATAATTCAGCTGCTCCCATCGTTCCCGGTTAAATGGCTCTCCGAATGAACCGCGCTCAACTGCTCCTGATGTGCTTGGCGCTTCATCTGACTGAATGGCCGGACTCAGCAGGGCAGCAGCTCCAAACAGATTGGGGTACACAAGTGAATAGCGCAGGGCTCCATATCCGCCCATGGAATAGCCGACAAGCCCGCGTCCGCTCCGGTCAGCAATGGTCCGAAACTTTGCGTCCATTTCCGGCAGCAGGTCCTGAGTAACGGCTGTTTCTACAGCTCCGTATTTTTCCGAGTTCACCCAGTAGCTGTTTCCCGTTACCGGCGCTGCGGCAATAACAGGTTCGATTTTTTTCTCTTCAATCATTTTGTCTAAAATTGGCCAGAAAGAATCCCAGCTTTTTTCATTTCCATATGACCCGTGAAGGAGATAGAGAACGGGATAGCGTTTAGTCGGATCCTTTCCGTATTCTTCCGGGGTGTACACAACATAGGACAGATCTTTTGATAAGCTGTCAGAGTGAAACGTGCGGGTCTGAACGGCTCCTTTTTTTGTGCTTACATAATCATCCGGACGGTAGACAGGCGAGAATTCAGCGCCTTCCGGCTTGCCGAACATGTACTTAAGACCTTCTTCAAATCCTTTAAGCCACACATCCAGCCCATGCCCGCCGTTTCCAATTCTGAGCTCGGCGGGGCTTGATGGAACATCCTCCCACTTTGGAAAATCAAGGCCGAACAGGTTTTTTCTGTGAAGCTCCTGATAAAGCTGCACAGCCTGAACCTCCACATTGTACTTATAAGCATCAGGAGGAAGGTCCTCTTTTTCGCTCAGATGATTCCAGTCGTCATCTCCTGAAACGATGTACATCGGGACTCTGTAGGGCTGGCCGGCATAATGCTCAATTGCTGCAGGATAATTCAGTTCGTGCCATTTGGAAAGGTCAAAAGGCTCTCCAAAGCTTCCTCGTGTAACAGCTCCTGATGTTGCAGGCGGGTCGCTGTTTTGAATGGCGGGGCTCAGAAGTGTGGCTCCGGAAAATAAATCAGGATACATGAGTGAGTACCGGAGAGCACCGTATCCGCCCATGGAATAGCCTGAGAGAAACCTTCCGCTGCGGCTGCCTGCTGTATTGTATTTTTTATCGATATGGGGAATGAGATCTTCTATAACAGCGCTCTCATAATTTCCGTACTTTTTTGAATTTACCCAGTAAGAATTGCCCGAAGAAGGCACGACGGCGATGACAGGTTCAATTTCTTTTTTCGCAATCATCCGGTCCAAAGTTCCAAAGAAATCATCCCAGCTGTGTTCATTTCCTCCGCTGCCGTGCAGGAGGTACACAACAGGATAGCCGGCTTTCCGTTTTTTATCGTATCCTTCGGGCAAATAAAGTTTGTAGGTGAGTTTGTGGTGATGCGGGCGGTCATCCTTTTTGAGTGCTTTTGAGGAAATGGTTTCAACAACGGTCTTACTTCCGCTGACGGATGCTTCGGGTGCAGACGGAAAGGCAATCATAATGACAGCAAACAGAATAAGCAGCAAAATTTGTTTGGTTTTCAAAAGCATTCCTCCTCTGAAATCATGCAGATAATACCAGTATATTTGCTTATCAATTATTATGTAACAAAATGGGAACGATTTTTGGACAAAAGAAAAAACCGCCAATAGGCAGTTTTCATTGCTTCAGTAATTGTGAAAGCATCGATTTATTTTGAACAAGGTCAGCAAGTGTATAGCTGTCAAGCACTTCAAGGTATGCTTTTAAAGCTTTATGCAGGACACCCTTCAGCTTGCATGCGGGTGAGATGGCACACATATTGCGCTCAGGATCAAAGCATTCCACAAGGTTAAAGTCATCCTCTGTCTGCCTGACAATCGCGCCAATGTTGATTTCTTCGGGATTTAATGCAAGCCGGATGCCGCCGCCGCGGCCTCTGACTGTCTCAACCACCTTCATTTTGCCAAGCTCATATGTGACCTTCATCAAATGATTTTTCGAAATGTGATATGCGTCAGCGATTTCTTTTATATTGGACAGTTCTCCCTTTTCTTTAGAGGCAAGATAAATCAGCACCCTCAGAGAGTAATCTGTATAATTGGTCAGCCTCATGTTTCATCGCCCCACTGCAAGAAGTACGTTTATCTTACCACAACAGTATGCCCTTTAATAAAAGAAAGGCTCATTTGTGACAGATCCGTTAAAGATGTATTTTAGATATTGCTTTAAATGGGAAGCGGGAGTACTATAAAGATGTATTTGAAATACTACTTTAAATGAAAAGGGGAGCATCTCTAATGCTTACTCAAAAAACCATTGAAATTATTCAATCTACTGTGCCTGTTTTAAAGGAAAAAGGGGTAGACATTACAACACGTTTTTACAGCAATTTATTCAGAGATTATCCGGAACTATTGAATATCTTTAACCATGCGAATCAAAAAAAGGGCCGCCAGCAGACGGCTCTTGCAAACACCGTCTATGCAGCGGCTCTGCATATTCACCAGCTGCACATGATTCTGCCGGCAGTTGAACAGATTGCCCACAAGCACCGCAGTCTTGGCGTAAAAGAAGAACATTATCCAATTGTAGGGGAGTATTTGCTCGGGGCGATAAAAGAAGTTTTGGGAGATGCAGCAACACCTGAAATTCTTGAAGCATGGGGTGAAGCATACGGCGTGATTGCCGGCGTCTTTATCAATGCGGAAAAAAATCTCTACAACAATGCTGTATGGGAAGGCTTCCAGCCGTTTACCGTTGCACGGATTGAAAAAGAAAGCGATGCGGTTACATCTTTTTACCTTGAAAACAAGGAGATAAAACCACAATTTAAACCGGGTCAATATAGTACAGTAAGAGTCAAAATACCTGGAGAAACGTATACGATGAACAGGCAGTACAGCCTTTCAGGGGGACCTGAAATGCCTTATCTCAGAATCTCGGTCAAGCGCGAAGAAAAGGGACTGGAATCAGGAAAAGTATCAAACTACCTACACAGTCAAATGAATGTCGGAGATACGCTTGAAATCAGCGCTCCGGCTGGTGATTTTACTCTCAATGAAGCAGCCGAAACGCCAGTTACACTAATCAGCGGCGGAGTCGGCGTAACACCTTTCATGAGCATGCTTGCGTCGCTTGCTGCAAAGCAGCGTGACCGTGAGATGACCTTTATTCACGCCACTCAGAACAGCGGAACACATGCATTTAAATCTGCAGTGGCGGCTCTCTGCTCGAATATGCCAAACAGCAGGGTCTATACGATTTACAGCAATCCGCTGAACGAAGACTGCACAGAACAGAACTTCTTTAAAGAAGGACAGATCGAGAAGAAGGATCTGGAGCAAATGCTTCAAACGAAAAATGGAGATTTCTATGTTTGCGGTCCGGTCGGATTTATGAAGTGCGTCATCGACATGCTTGCTGAGCTTGGCATAAAAGAAGACCAGATTCACTCTGAGTTTTTCGGGCCTGCTGTTGATATGAAGAGTCTTCCTGAAACAGTCTCCTAAATTCATCAATTGTTTAAAATGACATAAAAATGTTGATAGTAAACCGGGAGAAAGTCAACAAGACTTTCTCCCGGTTTTTTCTGTGATGCAAAACAGTACGAGGCGGGGGTGCTTTCCATTGACAATGGGGCAGCAAACAATTTAACATAGTTAAGTATTTGCTGAAATAAAGCTTACAACATTCGTTAACTATAGAAAGCGGGGCTGTCATTTTGTCTGCAGAACAAAAAAAGAAAATGTTTATTTTGATGGTCAACATGTTTATTGCGATCGGCAGCTTTGGGATTATTATTCCGATTCTGCCTGCGTATCTTGAATCAATCAACCAGGGCGGCACGGCCGCAGGTTTGATGATTGCAATCTTTGCCGGCGCTCAGCTCGTTTTTTCTCCGATAGCAGGGAAATGGGCAGATCAGTACGGAAGAAGAAAAATGATTATTTACGGGTTAGTAGGACTGACATTATCGATGTTTGTTTTTTATGCCGTTGATTCGATCTGGTGGCTCTACGCTTCCCGTGTCATCGGCGGAGTTGGTGCGGCTCTGCTTGTTCCTGCCATTTTTGCCTATGTGGCGGACATCACGACGATGGACCAGCGTGCAAAAGGGAACAGCTTTGTTTCTGCCGCGATGTCACTTGGGATTGTCATCGGACCCGGCATCGGAGGATTTCTTGCGGATTTCGGGCTGAAAATGCCGTTCCTGATCTCTGCGATTGTATCTTTGGGAGCCGTTATTTTCTCGATTGTGCTGCTTGAAGACAGTGAATCAAAAATGACGACAGCTGCGATGATGCCTCAGGACAATGAATCCATGGCGCGAAAAATGGTGCGCTCGGTTAAAATGCCTTACTTTGTGCCCCTTATCATTACGCTTGTCATGAGCTTTGGCCTCATGGCGTACGAATCGGTGCTTGGCCTGTTTGTGGACAATCAGTTTGGCGCGACTCCGCAGGAGATTGCGCTGATGATTACATCAACCGGGATTATCAGTGTCATTGTCCAGCTGTTTGTTGTAGACCGTGTTGTCAGACGATTCGGTGAGGGAATGGTGCTCAATATCTTCCTTGCGGTTGCAGCTGCAGGATTCCTGCTTTCACTGTTTGCAACGAGCTATGTCCTGTTCTTTGGAATTACGCTGCTTATCTTCCTGGCAACTTCGATCCTGCGCCCCGTGCTCAACACCCTGATTTCCAAAATGGCCGGAAATGAACAGGGCTTTGCAATGGGCATGAACAATGCCTATATGAGCATTGGAAACGTGCTTGGACCGACGATTGCAGGCATGCTGTATGATGTCCAGATTCTGTATCCATTTGTTCTCGGACTAGTCTTCCTCGTTGTCACACTGGTGATGACAATGATCTGGCAGAAGCGGTCATTGAAGAAGGAAATGGTTGTTAAAACTGAACACTAATGAGAAAACATGAATCCTGACGGGGTTCATGTTTTTTTGTTGGTCTTTTTTAGATTCCCTTAGTCTTTATTACCCCGCTATACCGCAAAACGGTTTGGGAGGGTAAGCAAGTGAGCGAATCGTACCCTGCCAGATCGAAAAACAGTTTTGGAGGGTAAGCAAGTGAGCGAATCGTACCCAGCCAGATCGAAAAACAGTTTTGGAGGGTAAGCAAGTGAGCGAATCGTACCCAGCCAGATCGAAAAACAGTTTTGGAGGGTAAGCAAAGCTGTGAATCGTACCCCGTCAGAACGAAAAACAGTTTTAGAGGGTAAGAAAAGCAGCGAATCGTACCCAGCCAGATCGAAAAACAGTTTTGGAGGGTAAGCAAGTGAGCGATTCGTACCCTGCCAGATCGAAAAACGGTTTGGAAGGGTAAGCAAGTGAGCGAATCGTACCCTGCCAGATCGAAAAACAGTTTTGGAGGGTAAGCAAGTGAGCGAATCGTACCCTGCCAGAATGAAAAACAGTTTCGGAGGGTAAGAAAAGCAGGGAATCTTACCCTCCCAGATCGAAAAACAGTTTCGGAGGGTAAGCAAGTGAGCGAATCGTACCCTGCCAGATCGAAAAACAGTTTCGGAGGGTAAGCAAACGCCATAGTGTACCCTAAAATCATGGCGCAGCCTTGCACAATTCACCCTAAGAAAAAGGACCCGAACGCAATGTCTGTTCATGTTTTTCCCTTCCCGCTCATACATTGTCTTAAAGACGAGATAGGGGGAAAACGTGTGAACGAAGCCTACCGGAAATCACTGGAATATGCGATTGCGGAGATTACGGAAATTGCGGATGGATTTGGGCTCGATTATTATCCGATGCGGTACGAAATTTGTCCTGCTGATATTATTTATACATTTGGCGCTTATGGAATGCCGACCCGTTTTTCACATTGGAGCTTTGGCAAGCAGTTTTTCAAGATGAAACTTCACTATGATCTGGGACTGAGCAAGATTTACGAGCTTGTCATCAACTCGGATCCCTGCTATGCGTTTTTGCTGGATACGAATTCGCTCATCCAAAATAAACTGATCGTTGCGCACGTTCTGGCCCACTGCGATTTTTTCAAAAACAACAGCCGTTTTCAAAACACAAAGCGGGATATGGTTGAGAGCATGGCTGCTACGGCCGACAGAATTAAGCAGTATGAAATTGAGCATGGCAGAGCCGAGGTTGAAAAATTTCTTGATGCGGTGCTTGCGATTCAGGAGCACATTGATCCTTCGCTTATGCGTCCAAAGCTGTCCTGGACGATGGAGGATATAGAGGAAGAGGATGTGAAAAAAGCATCACCTTATGATGATCTTTGGGGGCTGGATCAAAAGGACAAACCTAACCCTGAGCGGGGCAAGAAAAAGAAAAAATTTCCGCCGGCACCTGAGAAAGATATTCTTCTCTTTATTGAGGAGTACAGCCGTGACCTCGAAGACTGGCAGCGTGATATTTTGACGATGATGCGTGAAGAAATGCTTTATTTCTGGCCGCAGCTTGAAACGAAGATTATGAACGAGGGCTGGGCATCCTTTTGGCATCAGCGGATCTTGAGAGAACTTGACCTTTCCACAGAAGAATCCATCGAGTATGCCAAGCTCAACGCGGGCGTTGTCCAGCCGTCAAAGACAGGAATCAACCCTTATTACCTCGGTCTCAAAATCTTTGAGGATATTGAGGAACGGTACAATAATCCGACAAAGGAAATGATCAGACGCGGAGCAGAACCGAACTCCGGCAGGGAGAAAATGTTTGAGGTGCGCGAGGTCGAATCAGATCTTTCGTTTATCCGGAACTATTTAACGAAGGATCTTGTTACCCGTGAAGATATGTATCTTTTCCAGAAGCAGGGGAGAGATTACAAGGTTGTCGACAAAGAATGGGAGCATGTCCGCGATCAACTGATCAATATGAGAGTAAACGGAGGATTCCCGTATATTACGGTTAATGACGGCGATTACCTCAAAAACAATGAGCTGTACTTGAAGCATTGGTTTGAAGACATTGAGCTTGATCTGAAATACCTGGAAAAAGTGCTGCCGTACATTCACCAGCTTTGGGGCCGCGCGGTTCATATGGAATCCGTGCTTGAAGGAAAGCCGGTACTGTTCACGTATGACGGAAAGGCGATTCACAGGAAATATCTATAAGTGCAGGGACTGGCTGAAAAGACTAAGCGTCATGCAGGCCAGTCTTTTTTTAAGAAAATACTTGCACTTTACAAGTGATGAGTGTATAAATAAAGTATGAGGTGAGAAAAAATGGAAAACACACGTGAATTGTTTCAAATCATGACCCGCCGTTTCGGGCTGCTAAACAAGAATTGCTGTACAGCAGGAGGAACTGAGATTTCTTTAATACAAAGCCATATCCTTTATGAAGTTGATAAGATGAACCGACCGTCTATGCAGGAAGCGGCCGAAGTGCTTGCCACGGATATCACAACGTTCAGCAGGCAGGTCCAGTCATTGATAAAGCTGAATTTGCTGAAAAAAACCCCTCATCCTGATGACCGCAGAGTTCATATCTTGTCACTGACAACAGAGGGCAAGTATGTTGCAACAACGATTGACCAGCAGATGAATGCCTATTTGAACGAGGTTTTTTCACATATGAATGAGTTTGAAAAAGAAACGGTTATCCGCTCGATTAAGCTTTTGAATGAAGCAATGGCGAAGTCCAGCGTATGCTGCACCACTCCTTTGGGGTGATTTCTTCCGTTTAAAACTTGCATAATGCAAGTTTTTGATAAAAATAGTTCAGGAGGGTTTTAAATGAAACTTGATGTAAAAGTGAACACATGCTGCAATACCCCGGAAAAAGCGCCAATTACCAAGGAGAAGAAATTGCCCGTTGCGATCATAGGAGGAGGACCCGTCGGCCTTGCAGCTGCTGCACATCTGGCCAAACGGGGAGAATCCTTTTTCCTGCTGGAAGCAGGGGAGGCGGGGGCAAACGTATTGTCCTGGGGTCATGTGAGATTATTTTCTCCGTGGCGCTATAACATTGATAAGGCCGCTGTCGCACTTCTTAAAAAGCATAACTGGCAGGAGCCTGAACTGGATACACTGCCTTTTGGAAAAGAGCTTGTTGATCTATATCTGTCGCCGCTGTCGAACCTTCCGGAAATAAAACCTTTTCTCCACACGAAAACAAAGGTTTTATCCGTCGGGAAAAAAGAGATCGATAAGATGAAAAGTGCTGGCAGGGAAAACGTGTCGTTTGTCATCTATGCAGAGAGGGAGGGAAATCTTCAAATATTTGAAGCAAAAGCAGTAATTGATGCCACAGGAACATGGGGAAATCCAAATCCTGCTGCTTCAAGCGGCATCTGGCACAGCGAAGAGAGGGCATTGAGCGGTCACATCTATTACGGAATCCCTGATATTGCAGGAAAAGAAAAAGAGCGTTATGCAAAGAAGCGGACAGCTGTTATCGGAGGGGGACACTCTGCAGTCAATGCGCTTCTTGAACTGGCAGAACTTAAGGAATCGCATCCTGAAACGGACATCGTCTGGGTGATGCGCAAGCAGAAAGCGGAAGATGCATACGGCGGAGAAGAGAAGGACGCGTTTGCTGCAAGAGGGGCTTTGGGAAGCAGGGTTCATCAGCTTGTCGATGCCGGAGTAATCGCAGTCCAAACACCGTTTTTCATCCAATCTATGAAAAAGTCGGATCATGGAATTGACATAATCGGAACGCAATCTGGAGAAACAAAACAACTTGCAGACTTTGAAGAAATCATAGTCAATGCAGGAAGCAGACCGGACCTCAGCATCATCAGCGAGCTGCGGACATCCATTGATTCTGCAACAGAAAGCGTTTCCGCTTTATCCCCGTTAATCGATCCTAACGTGCACAGCTGCGGAACCGTCCGGCCGCACGGTGAAAAAGAACTGCGCCAGCCGGAAAAGAATTTTTATATAGTCGGTGTCAAAAGCTATGGGCGCGCTCCCACCTTCTTAATGGCAACAGGGTATGAACAGGTCCGTTCAGTAGTTGCACACCTGTGCGGGGACTATGCTGCAGCAGAAAAAGTGGAACTCGATCTTCCTGAAACCGGGGTGTGCAGTGTGAATTTCTCAAAAAACAGCAAGACAGAATCCTGGTGTTCTTAAATTGAAACCTGATGGAGCTTGGACTTAAATCCAAGCTTACTTTAATTAGAATGGAAATCATACATTCACAAACTTTTTACATATAAGCTATTTATTATATAAGTATTTTATTATATAATGATTTTCGACATGGAGGTGTTGGTAAGTTGGAAGTAACTTCAACGCTTGATATTGAACGAGTTTCTCACATACTGAAGCTTCTCGGAGACAAAACACGTCTGACAATGATGAAGCTGCTTGAGAGAAATGACTGCTGTGTCTGCGAATTCACAGCTATTTTTAAGACAAGCCAGCCGGCAATCAGCCAGCATGTAAGAAAGCTTCGGGATGCAGGTTTAGTAAAGGAAAATCGGAAAGGGCAATGGATCTTCTATTCCATAAATAAGGAGAGCGAAGTATATCCTTTTGTAAAAGGTTTACTTGAACATCTGCCTGAGCAAAATAAGTTAATAACAGAATTAGAAACACAGGGATTGCGTATTACCTGTGAATAGAGAGGGGAAGAAAGATTGACTTCAGTACTTTTAGCTTCCAGTATTTTTCTTTTAACTCTCATCTTGGTGATCTGGCAGCCGAAAGGTCTTTCCATAGGGTGGTCAGCCTGCGGAGGAGCTTTAGCTGCATTGTTGGTTGGAGTAGTTGATTTTGGTGACGTTATTGACGTTACATCGATTGTCTGGAATGCAACTTTGGCATTTATCGCAATTATTATCATCTCTCTGATTTTAGATGAGATTGGATTTTTTGAATGGTCTGCTCTTCATATGGCAAGAGCAGCGCGGGGGAACGGCCTCCGGATGTTTATTTATGTATCCATTTTAGGTGCGCTTGTGGCGGCGTTTTTTGCTAACGACGGCGCAGCACTTATCTTGACACCTATTGTTCTGGCAATGGTGCGTAATTTGAATTTTAATGAAAAAATGGTATTTCCGTTCATCATGGCGAGCGGATTTATCGCAGATACGACGTCACTGCCGCTAGTTGTCAGCAACCTGGTGAACATCGTGTCTGCAGATTACTTTGATATCGGATTTATCGAATATGCTTCACGAATGATTGTTCCGAACTTCTTTGCTTTAGGAGCTAGTATTCTTGTCCTGTACTTGTACTTCCGCAAAAGCATACCGGCAAATTATGATCTGGCCGATTTGAAAACACCTAAAGCTGCCATTAAAGACGAGAAAATGTTCCGTCTTTCCTGGTTCGTACTCGGAGTACTGCTGATTGGATATTTTATCAGTGAATTCCTTCATATTCCTGTATCCTTTGTTGCCGGTGTTGTCGCTGTTTTCTTCCTGGTAATGGCCAGAAGAAGCCCGGCTGTGCATACGAAAAAGGTATTAAAGGGAGCTCCGTGGGCGATTGTATTCTTCTCAATTGGGATGTATGTCGTTGTGTACGGCCTTCGGAATGCAGGATTAACAGCCGTTCTGGCTGATGTCATTCAGGCGGCGGCTGATCAGGGTCTGTTTGCCGCAACCATCTCAATGGGCTTTATTGCAGCCATCCTGTCTTCTGTCATGAACAATATGCCGACGGTCATGATTGATGCACTTGCCATCGCTGATACAAATACATCAGGCACCCTGAGAGAAGCGTTAATCTATGCCAATGTGATCGGTTCTGATTTAGGACCTAAAATTACTCCGATCGGTTCCCTTGCAACCCTTTTATGGCTCCATGTATTGAGCTTAAAGGGCGTCAAAATATCCTGGGGCACCTATTTTAAAACAGGAATCATTTTAACCATTCCAACCTTGTTTATCACACTTGTCGGCCTCTATTTATGGCTGCTGATTATATAAAAAATACGAATACTCATTTAAAAGGAGACTGCACCTATGTCTAAAAAAACAATCTACTTCTTATGTACTGGAAATTCATGCAGAAGCCAAATGGCTGAAGGCTGGGCAAAAAAGCATCTTGGTGAGGACTGGATCGTAAAAAGCGCAGGGCTTGAAGCACACGGACTTAACCCTAACGCTGTAAAAGCGATGAAAGAAGCAGGAGTCGATATTTCAAATCAAACTTCTGATGTCATCGATCCTGAAATCCTTAACAATGCAGATCTAGTTGTTACTCTATGCGGGCATGCGGCTGACCACTGCCCTGTAACGCCTCCTCACATTAAACGTGTTCACTGGGGATTTGACGACCCTGCTAAAGCAGAAGGCACAGACGAAGAGAAATGGGCATTCTTCCAGCGTGTACGTGATGAGATCAGTGAGCGCATCGAGCGTTTTGCGAAGACTGGTGAATAACTGGTGAATAATTGAAAGCAGGTGTTTGGGAATGCAACCCAAAAACTATCATGAGCTAATTAAAAACCGTATTTATATAGGAGGCGCTGCGGACGCACCTGCAGCTGCTGAAAACGAAAAGACAGATATTGTTTTTGACTTGAGGTCAGATTCGGATAATCCAGATAGCGGATATAATCGAATTCACAGCCCTATTACAGACAACCAAGAACAACAGGATGAATCAGTAAAAAGTTCAATTGATCAGGTTGTCAGTGCTTTTCATGACGGGAAAAAGATCTACTTTCATTGCGGGGGCGGCAGCAACCGCACCGGCACCGTGGCAATTGGTACACTCCTTTCACTAAACATGGCTTCCACTATTGAAGAAGCAGAGCAAAAAGCGAAAGAAATCCGCCCGAAAATCCAGGTTAAGCCTGAAATGAAAGAAACGTTAAAAAGACTGTATCCAAATGCATAAAGCAGAATAGGTCTCAGAGATGAGGCCTTTTTTGTATGAAGGGGGGAGTTTCATGTACGAGATATTAAAGTTAGCCGATCTTCACTGGAATCAGGTGAAAGAAATTTATCTTGAAGGTATTGCGACCGGTAACGCCACTTTTGAAACGAATGCTCCATCTTGGGAGGACTGGGATAGCAGCCACACTAAAGAATGCCGACTTGTTGCTGAGCATGGCGGAGTTGTTTTGGGATGGGCGGCATTGAGTCCTGTATCCGGAAGATGCGTTTATGCAGGGGTGGCAGATGTGAGCATCTATATAGCTGGTGCTCATAAAGGAAAGGGAATTGGAACAGCTCTGCTGCGTTCAATCATAGATCTCAGTGAACAGGAAGGATTCTGGACCTTGCAGGCAGGAATTTTCCCGGAAAATACTTCAAGCTTAAAGCTTCATGAAAAAGCGGGATTCAGAAGAATCGGTGTAAGGGAGAAAATCGGAAAGATGAATGGCGTTTGGAGAGATGTGGTGTTTTTGGAAAGACGGAGCGGCAAATTGTAAAAAGAGAGCCTCGGCTCTCTTTTTTAATGCAGATTTCCATCGATTTCAGTCAGCTGTCTGACCGTTTTTTCATCCAGCTGTTTAATGACCTGATAAAGCAGTTCAGCGGCATGGTCGAGGTCATCTCTGTGAACAACGGATACGTGGCTGTGAATATATCTCGCTGGAACACTTACAACCACAGTAGGAACACCTTCATATCCGAGATGGAACTTCCCGCCGTCGGTTCCGCCTCCGGGCATAATATCGACTTGATAAGGAATGCCATTTTTACCTGCAATGTCTGTTACAAAGTTTCTTAGCTTCAGATGGGGAATCATGCTGGCATCGAAAAAGCCGATCAGCGGTCCTTTTCCAAGCTCTGTATGCCCTTCATCTTTCATCCCCGGTGTGTCTCCTGCGACACCAACATCAAGAGCAAACGAGATATCAGGCTTTACTGTATTGACGAGTGTTTGAGCGCCTCTGAGCCCTACTTCTTCCTGGACGGTGGCTCCGGCATATAAGATATTTGGATGCTTTTTATCCGCAGCCGCTTTTTCAAGGGTTTTAAGCGCCACATAACACCCGGCGCGGTTATCCCAGTTGCGGGCAAGCAGGAGCTTTTGGTTTGGAAACACTTCGAATGGGCAGATTGTCGAAATGGGATCGCCGACCTGAACGCCAAAGCTTTCCGCTTCTTCCTTGCTTGAGGCGCCAATATCAATAAACATATTTTTGGTCTCAAGGACGTTTTTCCGTTCTTCAATCGTCAGAACATGCGGAGCTTTTGAACCAATGACCCCTGTGAGGTCCCCTTTTTTTGTCATGACTTTTACACGCTGTGCAAGCATGACATGTCCCCACCAGCCGCCGAGTGTCTGAAACTTCAGGAACCCGTCCTTGGTTATGGCTTTCACCATTAGTCCGACTTCATCCATGTGCCCGGCAATCAGAATCTTCGGCCCTTTTTTGCCGGTAACTCCTGTAATGCTCCCCAGTTTGTCTTTGATTAAATCAGGGGTGAAGGCCTTGATTTTTTCTTCAAGGACCTTGTGAATTCTCGCTTCAAATCCCGAAGGACCTTCGGGATCAGTCAACTCTTTTAACAGCTGAAGATCTTTATCCATTGTACATCCCTCCAGTAGGTAGGATGCCTTTCTTGCCATTAGCTCATACCAATCATGATGCCGGCAAAGGCTGATAAAAGTCCTCCTGTATAGCTGATGAAAAGGTAGGCAATGAGAAGACGGTGTTTTTCTTTTTCTCTGAGCTGGATGTTCTCGAGCTTGAACGTGGAAAATGTCGTGAAAGCTCCCATAAATCCGATGCCAAGGAAAGAATACAGTCCTTCTGACAGGCCATATCCTGTCATCAGGCCCAGGAGAAAGGAGCCGGCAAGATTCACAGTCAATGTGCCGATTGGAAAACCTGTTTTGCTTTTGCTGTTCATCCAGGAGCTTAAAAGAAAGCGGGCTATAGCACCGAGGCATCCTCCTGCAGCAATCAATAGCAGGTTCATAGCACGGACTCTCCTTTCCTTTTAAAAGAGCGTCCCAGGGAGTATCCGTACCACGCGAGGAACAGCCCCCCGAAAAGGCTGAGCAGCACATATAAAAAGGCCAGCGCAAACATGCCGTCTTTCATCAGCAGCACCGTTTCAACGCTGAAGGTGGAAAAGGTAGTAAAAGAGCCGACAACTCCGGTGCCAAGACCCGCGAGAATATGGGGATGAAAGACTTTCAGTTTGACGATGCTGTTTGTAAACCATCCCAGAACAAAGCAGCCAATCAGATTGGCAAGAAGCGTGCCGAGCGGGAAGCCCCCGCTGTACCAGGTATGAGTAAGCAGTCCGAGCCCGTATCTGAGGAGGCTGCCGGCAACTCCCCCTGCGCCTATAAGCAGATAATTCATTGTAGTAGTCCCCTCAATTTCTTTATAAACTTTTGCGGGCAGAAAAGAAGTGTCAGCTGATGTAATAACCCTTATTTTAAAATCCGTCTTCATTCTTTACAAGCTGTTCATTGATTACGTGAAGAAAATGGTGCCCTATAATTCGGTACTCAGCGAATATAGGGCATTAAAAAGCGTACATGATACCCTATAAACCGGTACTCCGGAAATACGGGTTACCAAAACCCAAAAATGCTGCCTTATAAACCGACACACCGGGAATATAGGGCATCAAAATTGCAAAATGATACCCTTTAAACTGACACTCAATAAATACAGGGCACCAAAACCCAAAATAGCAAAAACCTCATAAAAATTTCACATCCTTCAGGTAAAATAGGAGGTAATATATAGACAGGCAAAAGCGAGGTAATTCTTATGAGCACAACAACGGTGATGGTACTTGATGATGAAGAAGCAATGCGGTCTCTGATCAGAACGTTCCTGGTTCAGGAAGGCTACAGGGTGATTGAAGCGGCAAATGGTTCAGAGGCTCTTGATCTTTTGAAAAGAGAGGTTCCGGATCTGATTATTGCGGATGTTATGATGCCGTATATGGACGGGTTTTCTTTTGCAGGGGAATTAAAAAAGGCGTATGAGATTCCGCTTATTTTCCTGTCGGCAAAAGGGGAAGAGTGGGATAAGATTCAGGGCCTGAAACTTGGCGGGGATGATTATATCGTGAAGCCGTTTCACCCAGGAGAACTGCTTGCGAGAGTGGAATCTGTTCTCAGAAGAGCAAGGCAGAGCACTTCTGCAGGCAGCCGGGCAGCAGTGGGCCCGCTTGTTCTGGATGCTCTCTCTTATAAGGCGATGATTGGAAGCGAAACGCTTTCGCTAACACTTAAAGAGTTTGAGCTTTTGTCGATTCTCGCCAGAAATAAAGGAACGGTCTTTACCAGGGAACAGCTTCTTGAATCGGTATGGGGCTCCAATTACATTGGTACAGGCAGAACGGTGGATACTCATATCAAAACATTAAGGCTTAAATTAAAAGACCATGCGCATCTTATACAGACCGCATGGGGCGTGGGCTATAAATTTGAGGTGTAAGGATTGATTAAGCGATTAAATTTAAGTCAGAAAGTGCTTATGCTGATTGGTGCCTGCATTCTTTTCAGCATTGTTTTTTCTTTTTTCTTTCTGCATTTTTTGTATAAGGAGCTTTATTTCAACAGTGTGAAAGAGTCTGTGATCTATCAGGGAGAGAGAACGGCAGCACATTATCACTCCGGGACGCTGAGTGAAGAAATTATTGAAAAGATTCACTGGTACAATATGGTTTCTGAATATGAAATTATTGTTCTTGACGAGATTGAAGATCTCTCATCATACTTTCCGTACGAAGTTAATCATCAGGCTCTTATAACCCGGTCAGACAGAAAAAGGCTGGAGAATGAAGAGTTTATTGTAAAAGATGGGTATGTAGAAGAGTTCGGCAGGGAAATCATTGGAGCCGTTTTCCCTGTTGCCGGAAAAAGCGGCACAGAAAGCTATATTTATATATATGTGCCTCTGGCTGATCTTCAGGAAGTGTTTGAGGGGAGCATTCCGATTCTTTTGCTTGCAGGTTCCATGTTTTTTATGATTTTGTTTCTTGCTGTCAATCAGATTCGGCGTTCCCTGTTTCAGCCGCTTCAGGAAATCCGGCTTTTTTCAAAGGAAGTGTCCAGAGGGAATTATTCCAACCGGCTCCAGATTTCAAAGCGGGATGAAATCGGAGAGCTGGCAAGAGCGTTTAATTCGATGAGCGAATCTCTTGAGAAGCAGGAGGCGCGCAAAAAAGAATTCCTTGCGAATATTGTTCACGAGCTTAGAACGCCTCTTACTTATATTGGAGGGTACAGCCAGGCGCTGTCCCATCAGATGTACAAATCTCCTGAGGAAGCAGAGCACTACGTAAAGACGATTGAGAGGGAAACGAACCGGGTCAACAAGATGATTCATGACCTGATAGACCTGGACGTCCTCCAGGAGAGTATGTATACCTTAAAGACAGAGCCGATCGCCATTGCGCAGCTGTTTTTGGATACGTTTGCTTTGTTTGAAATCAGGCTCCACGAAAAAAATCTTCAGACGAAGCTTCATTTGCATGAGGATCTTGTTATCATGGGCGATCCGAAACGGATTCAGCAGGTGTTCTACAATCTGATTGACAATGCGATAAAGTACGCAGAAGAAGGAAGTGTGATCCAAATTTCTTTCTCAGAAGAGAAGAACCGATTTCATTTCCGCATTCATAACATTGGCAGCGAGCTTTCGGAACAGGACCTCGCTCATATCGGAGAGCGGTTCTTCCGGACGGATAAAGCACGCAGCCGCCTGACAGGAGGAACAGGACTTGGACTTTCTATTGTAAAGGAAATTGTCAGGCTCCATGAAGGCGAACTCAGAATTGAAAGTGACGCTTCATCAGGCACTGCGGTAACCGTTATTCTGCCAAGCCTCCTGTAAAAAAAGGACCAGTTTATTTCTGAAGAATTAAGGGAAACTACTTTGTAACTAAACGAGAAAGTAGGAACCCGCTATGTTATGGACGATTATTGGACTTTTAATCTTATTTTGGATTCTCGGGCTTGTTTTTAAAGTTGCAGGAGGAATTATCCACATCCTTTTAGTTCTTGCCTTGATTGTGTTTTTGTACAACTTCTTTATGAAAAGAAAAGGCAGGGCACGGGGATAAGTGGGAGAGACCGAAAGAAAGCGAAAGCTGACTTCGGTCTTTTTTTTATGCTCTATAAATTCTAAAAAATTTTAAGACTGTTGATGATGTTGCAAAGTTATCTTCGGCAAGCGGAAGCGCCTAGATCCTCTGTCAGAACATATCCGGCAAAAAAGGCGGGACCCGAAATTTTTTGTGCCGGATTCTTACCTGTCTATCGGATCTGACCAAGGCGCTTGCGCTTTTGTTCGTAATGTTGTGATACAATGGAAAGATAGTTCACTATGTGAAGAAACGATACTAAGATAAGCAATCAGCTTGCTGGGAGACTAAACATGACTAAAGAAAAAAACGTAAAAATCATACCGCTTGGCGGGATGGGCGAAATCGGAAAGAACATGTATGTGGTTGAGTATGGCGGAGAAATCGTCATTGTTGATGCTGGTGTTAAGTTTCCGGATGAAGAATTAAGGGGCGTTGATTACATCATTCCTGATTACTCGTATCTTGTGAAGAATGCCGGAAGAGTAAAAGGCCTGTTCATTACTCATGGACATGAAGATCATATCGGCGGAGTGCCGTTTTTGTTGAAAAAATTAAATGTGCCGGTCTATGCCGGGGGACTGGCTATGGGCTTTATCAGGAACAAGCTCGAAGAACATGGGCTGCTGAGAGAAGCAGAACTGCACGACATTACGGAAGATAGCTTGATTGAACTTGGTGAATTGAATGTGTCCTTTTTCCGGACGACGCACAGTATCCCTGATTCATTCGGAGTTGTGATTCACACACCGCAGGGGAACGTGGTTCATACGGGTGACTTTAAATTTGATTTAACTCCGGCCGGTCCGGAGCAGGACTTGTCTAAGATTGCAAAAGTCGGGCAGGACGGGGTTCTCTGTCTTTTATCTGACAGCACCAACAGCGAAATTCCGGGGTTCTCTGTTTCTGAGAAGAAAATCGGCCAGAATATTTTGAACGTTGTCAGAAAGCAGTCGGGACGAATTATCGTCGCTCTGTTTGCATCAAACGTGTTCCGTCTTCAGCAGGTGATTCAGGCATCTGTCGCATGCGGAAGAAAGGTTGCCTACACAGGGAGAAGCATGGAAAGAGCGATCGGCATCGGCCTTGAGCTTGGATATATTGATGCTCCAAAGGGCACGTTTATTGACCCTAATGAAATCAGTGCCTATAAAAACAGCGAGCTGACCATTCTGTGCACGGGAAGCCAGGGAGAGCCCTTTGCTGCCCTTTCACGAATTGCAGAAGGAAAGCACCGCCATATCCATATTGAAGAAGGTGACACGATAATCTTCTCATCTTCTCCAATTCCGGGGAATGTCCTCAGCGTGAACCGCATCGTCAACAAACTGATGAAAGCGGGAGCGGATGTCATTGATAACAAGCTTTATGACATTCATACATCAGGACACGGCGGCCAGGAAGAGCTGAAGTTGATGCTTAAGCTTCTAAAACCGAAATTCCTGGTGCCGATCCACGGGGAGTACCGCATGCAGAAGATGCACCAGACACTTGCCCTGGACTGCTTTGTGCCGGAAGAAAACATCTTTATTCTCGACAATGGACAAGTTCTCAATGTGTCAAAAGAAAAAGCTTACCAGGCAGGCAGAGTGCCGGCGCGGTCTGTTTATGTGGACGGCCACGGAATCGGTGACGTCGGAACCTCTCTGCTTGGCGAACGGAAGCAGCTGGCAGACAGCGGAATCTTATCGATTCTTCTTTTCAAAGAAGGAGAGGAAATCATCCGCAAGCCGCAGATCATTTCGAGAGGCTTTGTCTATTTGAGAGAATCAAGCAGCTTTATGGGAGAAATTGAAACGAGGGCAGCAGCTCTTGTTGATCAGCATCCAACAGATGATATTGAACGGAAATTAAGTTCGGCTATTTCTGATTTCATCTACAAAAAATTGAAGAGGTCTCCAATTGTCGTGACGAAAGTCATTGATGTGACAAGGGGATAATGAAAAAAGCTCTGACATGTTTCAGAGCTTTTTGCTTTTAACAGAAATCTGTTCAATATCGCCGAGCACGACGGTATAAAAAATCAAGCCAATGACGAGCACGGCTGCCGCAATGATGAAAGCAAGATCAAATGACCCTGTTGCGTCAACTATGTATCCGGTCAAAAATGTCGCTATGATCCCTCCGAAAAGGTTGTTCGCAAAATTGACCATTGAACTCAGGATGGCTGTTGTGCCGGGCGGTGCAAGCTTTGCTGCAATGGTCCAGCCGATTGGAGCTGTTGCAGATATGCCCGCAAGGCCGATGGAAATAAAAATCATCGACAGGACGGGGCTTGATGTAAAGATGGATCCGATAAAGATAAGGCCAACAAGCAGTCCTGTCGAAATGATGTTTTTATATACTCTGTGAGGAGAATATCCTTTCTTAATCAGGCTGTCGACAAGCCATCCTCCAGCCAGAATACCTGATAGAGCGGCAATCAGCCACGGAATGGCTGTGTAAAGAGCGGAAGACAGCAAATCCAGCTGAAACTGCTCCTTAAAAAACGTCGGCAGCCACAGAAGCAGCAGGTTGAAGGTATAACCGTACCCGGTAAAACCGATCATCAGCCCCCAGGCCTTTCTGTTTGTAAAAAACGTTTTAAGGACAAGTGCCGCTTTGTAAGAAGGAAGGTCTGCGGAATCTTCATACATATGAATGTAGTTGATTTCTTCTTTGGATATGCTCTTGTGAGTGTCCGGCTCGTCGTAATACTTCCAGAAGACAAAGGTAAACAGCACGTTAATGGCCCCGATTGCCAAAAAAGCTGTTTTCCAGTCATAAAGGGTAATCAAAATCGCTACAAGAGGCCCGCCGATTACATTTGAAAGCTTGGCAGAAGAATCAAACAGGGCAGTGGCAAGTCCTCTCTCATGAAAAGGAAACCAGCTGGCTGTAGCTTTTGCGGCGGCAGGGAAGGCGGATGCGCTGGTGATGCCTGTGAAAAAACGGATGATATATAAAAGAAGAGTGCCTTGAATAAAGACAAGGCTGATTGTCAAAAACGTCCAGATGACCATGCCTGTCCTTGTCACCCAGCTGACTCCCCATCTGTCGAGCATACTGCCGATCGGAAGCTGCATAAGGGTGTAGGCATAGTTATACACCGTAAAAACAAGTCCCATTTCAAAGGCGCTCAGCGAAAAGGCTTTCTGAAGTTCAGGAGCAGCGGCAGCAAGGGCAACCCTGTCAAAATAGTTCAATATGATGAACGTGCTGAGAAGCGCGGATATTGTCCACCTTGTATTTTTTCCGGCGGGACGGGCCATTTCCCTTTCATTGCTCAACTCTCGCACCTGCCTCTCAAAAAGGAATCTTTGTTTATGTTTTCCTCTTTTTTGCAGCATCATTCCGTCACTAAAAACTGGCAAAGAAGAGTGCGGAGCTTCTGGTGAAATTAGGTAATAAACCCATTCATCTGCCTGTATTTGTCTAAAACCAACAAATAAAGCGCTTGAATATTGTTTTTTTAGAACGTTGTGAAAATTGTCGACAGGACGTAAGATGAGGGTGTAGAACAACTTTTATGAGGGGGTGCATGTAAAGTGGAAGCGATTACAAGAGACTTTTTCCTCTTCTTATCAAAGAACCATTTACTTAACAATATAGCTAAAAAGCGCGGAGGCAGTTTTGCAGCCGGCAAGATTATCGGAGGAACTGATTTTAAAAGTTCCATAAAGTTCATCAGGCAGCTGAATGACAGCGGTTTGTCTGTAACAGTTGATCATCTGGGCGAATTTGTAGATTCGGAAGCCGTTACACGCGAGCGGACGGCAGAATGCATTGAAACCATTGAAATGATCAGCAGAGAGAAGCTTGATTCTCAGGTGTCGCTGAAAATGACATCGCTCGGTCTTGATATCGACCGGAAGCTTGTTATTGAAAACATGACAAAGATTCTGGATACGGCAGAAAGACACGGCGTCATGGTCACCATTGACATGGAGGATGAGGTGCGCTGCCAGGCAACTCTTGATATCTTTAAAGAGTTTAAAGCGAAATACAGCTGCATAAGCACGGTGCTGCAGGCATACCTGTACCGCACAGAAAGAGATTTAAGCGACCTGGCTGACTATCAGCCGTTTCTCCGTCTTGTAAAAGGCGCATATAAAGAATCACCGGAAGTAGCGTTTCCTGAAAAGAAAGATGTAGATGAAAACTACAAAAAGCTGATCGAACAAAGCCTGCTTAACGGCAACTATACAGCCATCGCATCACATGACGATCAAATCATTGAATATACAAAGATGCTGGCTAAGAAGCACAACATCCCTAATTCAAAATTCGAGTTTCAAATGCTTTACGGCATGAGAAGCAAAACGCAGCTTGACCTTGTGAAGCAGGGTTATAAGATGCGCGTTTACGTTCCATACGGTCTTGACTGGTATGGCTACTTCATGAGAAGACTTGCCGAAAGACCTTCAAATATCGCATTTGCATTTAAAGGTATGGTAAAAAGCTAACCAATTTTATAAAAGGGAGAGGATCTGCATGATTCCATACAAACACGAACCATTTACTGATTTTTCAAACGAGGAAAACAAGAAAGCATACCTTGAAGCGCTTGAGCAGGTAGAAGGCTATCTTGGCCAGGACTATCCGCTTTACATTGGGGCAGAAAAAGTAACGACTGAAGACAAAATTACGTCTTACAACCCGGCAGACAAAGCTCAAGTAATCGGACGAGTTTCAAAAGCAAACCGCGAGCTTGCTGAAAAGGCTATGCAGGAAGCTTCTGCAGCATTTGAAAGCTGGAAAAAAGTAAAACCTGAAATCCGCGCTGACGTTCTTTTCAAAGCAGCAGCCATCATCCGCCGCCGCAAGCATGAGTTTTCGGCTCTTTTAACAAAAGAAGCGGGTAAGCCTTGGAATGAAGCGGATGCGGATACAGCTGAAGCGATTGATTTCCTTGAGTTCTACGCTCGCCAAATGCTGAAGCTCAAAGACGGAGTGCCGGTTGAAAGCCGTCCGGGCGAATACAACCGCTATGACTACATTCCGCTTGGAGTAGGCATCATCATCTCTCCTTGGAACTTCCCATTTGCGATCATGGCAGGAACGGCTGTTGCTGCAATCGTAACAGGAAATACGATTCTATTAAAACCGGCATCAACAACTCCGGTCGTTGCAGCTAAATTCGTTGAGGTTATGCTTGAAGCGGGTCTTCCTGCAGGCGTTCTGAACTTTGTTCCTGGAAGCGGAGCGGAAGTTGGCGACTACCTTGTTGACCATCCGAAAACTCGCTTTATCTCATTCACTGGCTCACGTGATGTAGGTCTTCGCATCTTCAACCGTGCTTCACAGCTGAACGACGGCCAAATCTGGCTTAAGCGCGTAATCGCTGAAATGGGCGGTAAAGATACGATTGTCGTAGATAAAGAGGCAGACCTTGAGCTTGCTGCTCAATCGATCGTAAAATCAGCATTTGGCTTCTCGGGACAAAAGTGCTCAGCATGCTCGCGTGCGGTGATCGTTGAAGATGTATACGATCAAGTTTTGAACCGTGCGGTTGAACTGACGAAAGAGCTGACAGTAGGCAACCCGACTGAAAACCACTTCATGGGTCCTGTCATTGATCAGGCTGCTTTTGACAAAATCATGAGCTACGTTGAAATCGGCAAAGAAGAGGGCCGCATTCTATCTGGAGGCGAAGGCGACAGCTCAAAAGGCTTCTTCGTTCAGCCGACAATCGTTGCGGACGTAGATCCGAAAGCGCGCTTAATGCAGGAAGAAATCTTTGGTCCGGTTGTTGCATTTGCTAAAGCAAAAGACTTTGATGAAGCGATTGAAATTGCCAATAACACAGAATACGGCCTGACTGGTGCTGTTATCACGAAAAACCGTGAAAACATGGAAAAAGCACGCGAAGATTTCCATGTAGGAAACCTTTACTTTAACCGCGGCTGCACAGGCGCAATTGTAGGCTACCAGCCATTCGGCGGATTTAATATGTCCGGCACTGACTCTAAAGCGGGCGGACCAGACTATCTGCAGCTTCACATGCAGGCAAAAACAACGTCTGAAACGTTCTGATTTCAGCTCCAGCATAAACAAAAGGGATAAAAAGAAGGAGGAAGTGACCAACCAAGTTGCTTCCTCTTTTTAAAAGCTGATTACGCATGAAGTGCAGAATACTGCATTAAAAAAAGAATCAAACAGAGAGATTTTTGGCGGAAGAGGGGTACTTTTATGATAGACTACGCACTCATTACATCAATAGGCATCTATATGGCAGGTATGCTGCTGATTGGGTATTTTGCCTATAAACGTACTTCAAATTTAAATGATTACATGCTTGGCGACCGCGGTCTCGGGCCTGCTGTTACAGCACTGAGTGCAGGAGCTGCCGATATGAGCGGATGGCTTTTGATGGGTCTTCCGGGGGCAATGTATGCCACAGGTCTAAGTTCAATGTGGATTGTCATCGGTTTGACGCTCGGCGCTTATGCGAACTGGCTGTATGTTGCACCGCGCTTAAGAACGTATACGGAAATTGCGAATAATTCCATCACCATTCCTTCCTTCCTTGAGAACAGGTTTGCAGACGGATCCAGGATTTTACGATTAATTTCGGCTTTAGTTATCTTAATATTCTTTACTTTTTATGTATCCTCAGGAATGGTTTCCGGGGGAGTGCTGTTTGAAAGCACATTTGGACTTGATTATCACACGGGTCTTTGGATTTTAACAGGCGTTGTTGTCGCCTATACGCTGTTTGGAGGATTCCTTGCAGTAAGCTGGACTGATTTTGTTCAGGGAATTATTATGTTTGTTGCACTTATCTTAGTTCCGATCGTCACGGTCATTCATGTGGGAGGGTTCGGTCCTGCATTTGAAACACCGGGTTCAATAGATCCGGCTCTGCTTGATATTTTTAAAGGAACAAGCTTCCTCGGCATCGTTTCCCTTTTTGCATGGGGACTCGGCTATTTCGGCCAGCCGCACATTATTGTCCGCTTTATGGCAATCAGCTCTGTGAAAGAAATTAAGAAGGCGCGCGCAATTGGAATGGGATGGATGATTTTTTCAAGCATCGGCGCTATGCTTACCGGATTTTTCGGCATCACCTATTTTGCAGGTGAAGGCACAAAGCTTGATGATCCAGAAACAGTTTTCATCGTGCTTGGAGAAGTCCTGTTTCATCCTTACATCACAGGATTTTTAATCTCTGCGATTCTCGCTGCCATCATGAGCACGATATCTTCGCAGCTGCTTGTAACAGCAAGCTCGCTGACGGAGGATATTTATAAAACATTCTTCAGACGGTCTGCATCAGATAAAGAACTTGTTTTCTTGGGAAGAATGTCTGTCCTGCTGATCTCTGTCATTGCCCTGATTCTGTCATGGGAGCAAAATGACACGATTCTTGGACTTGTAGGTTACGCGTGGGCAGGCTTCGGTTCTTCATTTGGACCGCTGATCCTCCTGAGCCTTTTCTGGAAGCGCATGACGAAGTGGGGGGCACTTGCAGGAATGGTAGTAGGTGCTGCCACGGTCATCATCTGGTCAATGGCCGGATTGTCAGACATGCTTTATGAAATGATTCCAGGCTTTGCCGCAAGCTTGATTGCCATTGTTGCAATCAGTCTGATCACACCAAAGCCTCCTAAAGAAGCAGGGGAGCAATTTGATGAATTTGAACGAGTGTTGAAGCAGTAATATCCAGCAGGAAGTCCCTCTATGCGGACTTCCTGTTTTTTTCGGCTATTCCATTCTTCTGATCAAAAGGTATATAATTAGGTTCATCAATTTACCTAAAGAATCGGGGGGCCGATCTGCATGATCCTTGAGAAGATCCAGACCATTACAAACATTAATGATATTACGGATATGGTCAGCACCTATTTGAAAAAGCCGGTTGTGATTGAAAATGACCAATTCTCTCTTTTGTCCTACAGTTCGTATTACATCGATCAGTTTGATCAGGCGAATCAGCAGACCATTTTCACGAAACACTGGCCCATTCCTATTTTAGAAAAGTTTATGGATGAAGGAATTGTGGAACAGCTGAAGACCATTCCCCATCCTTTCAGAGTGAAACAGATTGCGGAAATCGGCCTTAATCAGCGTGTCGTTGTAAGCGCTATTTATAAAGAACAGGTTTTTGGCTATATATGGGTTCAGGAGACAGAGCCTATGTCAGAGGAGGATCTCGATTTTCTTCATGAAGTGTCCCGTCACATCGGGAAGCTTCTCTATCAAAAAAATCAGATTAACCTGAGAGAAAACGAAGAAAAAAACGAGTTCTACAAAAAGATCATCGGGCAGGCGTTTCAAACGGAAAATCAGATCAGGTGGGAAGCGGCAAATCACAGCATCATGATTCCGGAAACGTTTATTGTCACAATCTTCACGGTCTCCCAAAGTGAGGAGGAGCAGCTGGAGGAACTGACGGAAACGGTCAGGCTGTTTGCCAATGCACTGAATCATTTTGCACACGTCTTTACCGATCAGCTGAAGGTGGTCGTCATTATCGGAAGCAATGCAAAAGTATCCGATCAGCTCTCGGCAAGTGCAGCAGAACTGACGTCGACGGTCATTTCCCAGTTTGGCGGCTATAAGATATATGCCGGCATCGGCAATTCGTATTCCTCCATCCTGCAGCTAAGAAAATCTTACTTTGAGGCTCTTGAAGTGATTAACGCTGCCAAGTTTATCGGTTCATCCGAAAAGCTGCCGTTTACATACAGCAAGCTCGGCATTTTCAGATACTTGGAGACCATTTCAAAGCACCACAGTATTACCGGCTACAACAATACAAGCCTCCAGATACTGAGAAAAAAAGATGAGGAAAGCCAGACGAAGCTGATTCATACGCTTGAAATTTATCTGCTTAATAACTGCAAACTGAAACCAACCGCTGAACAGCTGTTTGTTCACACTAATACACTCAAATACCGGATAAATCAAATTCAGGAGCTGACTTCGATCGATTTTGATGATTTTTATACGCGGATTCAGCTGTATATTGATCTGCAGCTTTTGAAAAAAGAGATTTAGACCGGGAGGACATTTTTGATGTATTCGATTCTTTTATTCCTGATTGCAGGTCTTTTAGAAATTGGAGGCGGCTACCTGATCTGGCTTTGGCTGCGCGAAGGAAAACCTGTTTACTGGGGAATATTCGGCGGCGTGTCGCTTGCCGTCTATGGAATCATTGCAGCGATGCAGACGTTCCCTTCGTTCGGACGGGTCTAAGCTGCTTACGGAGGGATTTTCATCATTCTCTCAGTTCTTTGGGGATGGGGAGTTGACCGGAAGACGCCAGATCTCTATGATTGGGTCGGCGCAGGCATCTGCCTTGTCGGAGTTTCCGTTATGCTGTTTGCGCCGAGGGATTGAGAGGTTACTTTCAGGCGTTTTTGATGATTGGATTGTTAGCGGTGTGTTTTGGATTGTTAGACCGGAAATTTGGATTGTTAGCGAACCGAATTGGATTGTTAGACGGGGTGTTTGGCTTGTTAGCCGGCCCAATTGGCTTGTTGGACCTTAAAATTGGTTCGCAGTCCTGCTGCAGAGTTCGTAAAAGTCCTTTTTCACCAAAAAACGTCTGTTCCTAAGCGGAACAGACGTTTTTTTATCGCACTTATTTGATTTTCTCGTCAATGGCAGCGGTGTCGACAGAAGGTCCGAACCATTCTGTCAGCTTTTCTTTCGCCTGGGTTTTGATATCATCGTCAATATACATTGCCACCTGAAGGAGTGCCAGGCCCAAAGCTCCGAGGTCATCGGTGTAGCCCACGCCGGCGGCAAGGTCCGGTATAAGGTCAAGCGGCAGAATGAAGTAGCCTAAAGCACCGATAATGATGGCTTTTGTTTTGGCAGGCACTTCAGGCTTCTGAAGGGTATAGTACAGCAAAAGGACAGCGTACACGACAGATGATCCGGCTTTTTTGCCGAATTTTTTTAATTTATTCCAGAACTTTGAGTCGGAATAATGTTTTTCCGCTTTCTGCAGTTCCTCAAGAGTTTCATTTTCCTGCTTGATCGTCATGCTTTCACCTTCGTTTCCATGTGGTATGCCATTATTTTACTACAAGATGGGCACATCATGATAGCACTTCGCTGTTTATTAACAGATGCTTGAGGAAATATAACAGTAAGAACTTTACTCAGGAGGCGCTATATGTTTTTTCATCCTATGGATATTCTCATTTTTGCCGCGTTCGGGCTTGCCCTGTGGGCGCAGGCCAAGGTGAAAAGCAATTTTAATAAATGGTCCAAAGTTCAGGCATCATCGGGACTTACCGGCATGGAGGTTGCACGAAGAATTCTTGATCATCACGGTCTCCATCATGTACCCGTAGAACCGGTAAAAGGAACTCTTTCCGATCATTATGATCCGACGAAAAAAGCGGTTCGCCTTTCCGAGCCTGTCTATGCGGGTCATTCGATTGCCGCCATTTCGGTTGCGGCACATGAAGTGGGGCACGCCGTTCAGCATAAAGAAGCATACGGGGCCCTGACGTTAAGACATAAAATGTTTCCGGTTGTAAGCCTGTCCTCCGGGGTCGCGCCTTTTCTGCTGATTGGAGGATTTTTGCTCGGTTCAATGAATCTGATCGGACTCGGCATTATTTTCTTCTCGGCAGCTGTCGCCTTTCAGCTTATAACGCTGCCTGTCGAATTTAATGCAAGCAACAGAGCAAAGGATTTTATGATTGCAGAAGGCATCATCCGGAATGAAGAAGAGCGCGGAGTGAACAAAGTGCTTGGAGCAGCCGCCCTGACATATGTAGCAGCCGCACTCATCTCTCTGCTTGAGCTGCTGAAGTTTGTATTGATTTTTACACAAAACAGAGAATAGACAGATGCCGGACCTTGTAAAAGAGGTCCGGCTTTTATATGCTGACCTTTATTTCACGACAGCTGTTCTCTCCAAATACCTTATCCCCGCCTCCGTAATTTTCGTCCCGCCGCGTCCTTTCCGTTTTTGGATCCATCCTTTTTCCTCCAGGTCGTCAAGCCGTCTGCGCACTTGCTGAGGGGTAAGGGGCATGATCCATTCTTTTGTTTTTTCCGAGATCAAATCTCTGCTTGCTGCTTTTCCTGCCAGGTTGCATTCTCTCACAATCAACAGGATGGCGTCATGCTCTGACTGTTCGCTGCTTGCTGCTTGCGGAATGTCTGCTGAAAACGAATGAGGAAGGTCATGTTTTGTTAAAACAGAGCCATCGGCAACTGTAATCATATAATCAACCGTATTTTTAAGTTCTCTTATGTTGCCGTCCCATTCTGCTGATGCAAGCAAATTCATTAATGCAGGCTCGACCTTGAGCCACTTGCCGTTTTTTGTGATGAAGTGGTGAATGAGAAGAGGGATATCCTCTTTTCTTTCCTTCAGTGACGGAATGGAGAGGTTAAGGACATTCAGCCTGTGGAACAGGTCATTGCGGAATGTCTGCTCTTTCATTTGCTTTTCAATCCGTTTATTTGTGGCCGAGATGATTCTGACATTAATGGGTATGATTTTCGTTCCGCCGATTCTGCGGATTTCCTTTTCCTGAAGCACTCGCAGCAACCGGGATTGCATGGAGAGACTGATGTCGCCGATTTCATCGAGAAAAATGGTTCCGTTATCAGCTAGCTCAAACAATCCTTTTTTCCCCCCTCGCTGAGCACCCGTAAATGTCCCTTCCTCATAACCGAAAAGCTCGCTCTCAAGCAGGCTTTCTGAAAGAGCACTGCAGTTGACAGGCAGAAAAGGTCCGTTTTTTCTCATGGAATGCTGATGAATGGCGTGTGCAAATAATTCTTTGCCTGTTCCTGATTCTCCCTGGATTAAAATCGGGTGTTCGGAAAGAGCCAGTTTTTTCGCGATCTGCTTGAGGTTTATCATTCCGGCATTTTCACAAATGATGTCATCAAAGCTGTATTTGGCAAAAAATCCTTTCTCGCGCAGTTTACGCTGGGCCGTTTTTTCAATTTCCGATGCCTGCCGGACGCTTTTAAAGACAGCGACAGTTGTTTGTTCTAAAGCCATTGAATAGCGATAAACAGCAACATCTACCCCGTGAATGCTGAAAAGGCGGCTTTCTTCGATGCCGTTCTGAATAAATGAAACCACGTCATCCTGCAGGGCTGCTGTTTGAATTGTAAGGTTGATGATATCTGATCCCCTTACTTGAAACAGCGCTTCAAGTTTTTCATTAAAAACCGTTATTTCCATTTTTTCATTCATGGCGAGAATGCCGTCATCCACCGTGTTGACCACGTTCTCGAGATGCTGATAAATCGCTTTTGTCTGCTTTTGCGCAGCCATCAGCTTTTGCTGCAGCTCAATCATGCTGCGGATGTACCTCTCTGAAATGTGGAGAGCTGCATTTTCAGGCAGATTGCAGTAGTCCGCTATTTTTAAAATTGTTGTCATGTCAAACAGACGCACACCAATGTCGAGAATAAGCGGTATGTAAGGGGGGACAAGTTCGATTTCGCCAGGTGAAACGGCTGCATCGATTTTCTCGTGATAGGTCTGATTCTTTTTAAACGGGAGAAACCGGACATGGCTGATCCCCAGCTGATAAAGCGACTGAATCAGTTCCATTGTGACATTGTACTCATCGTTGACGACAAGGACGCTTGAACCTTCCGGAATGGAAAGGAGCTTGTCGAGATAGTCATGATGAACGGTGCGTTTGCCGATTATAACTTTTTCTGCATCTATATTCTTTATATGGTTCAATTCATCTTTGAGGGATTCAGAGGAAAAAAGGATAATATCAGCTTTCAGATTCGAAGGGAGACCTTCATCAGCAGCATAGCTCCTTATAGAAAGGTCATCGCCCAAAAGTTGTACGAGCTGGTGGTGAAGCGTTTTCTTTGTTTTTGTACCGCCTGTCAGGAGAATAAGAGATCGTTTCATACATTCGCTCCTTTTGGTTCTATTGGTTTTATCATATCATAATAAATCACCAATTAAAGGCCAAAAAAGAGAGGATTATTAGAAATTTTAGATAATAACTCTTTATGCAGTAAAGTGAATATGAGCCCTTGAAGAAACTATCATTTTGAATGATACTTACATATGACAAGTATTGAGTTCGGGTGATACCAGCATTTACTCTTCTTTTTTGCATCTTGGCACAAATATTGCATTTACCTTATCAAACGCATCAAAAGAAAAAGGGGAGAAAACGATTATGGCTCTAGCAGAAAAAGCTTACGAACCAAAGGGAAAAGAAGTGAAACCAAAAAAGGAAAGAAAGATCAATGTATTTGCCCTCCTCCTGGGTGTATTGGTTGTTGCAACTCTATTAACCTATGTACTGCCGGCAGGAGACTACGCCAGGGTAGAGGTTGACGGAAGAACAGAGATTGATCCGGATACCTTTACGTCAGCTGAAAATACGCCGGTCAGTCCGTTCGGCATGGTAAAGGCACTTCATACAGGAATGGTTGAAGCGGCAAACATTATTTTCTTTGTTCTGATCATTGGCGGATTTTTTGGAGTATTAACGGCTACAGGAACAATTAACTTGCTGATTACAACTCTTGCAAAAAGGCTGGCTTCAAGGGAAAAGCTCTTGATTCCGGTGATGATGCTATTTTTTGCAGTCGGCGGATCGCTGATGGGGATGGCTGAGGAGACGCTTGCTTATATTCCGCTGCTCATTCCGCTTGCTCTTGCTTTGGGATTTGACGTGCTTACGGGAACGGCCATTGTTATTCTAGGCGCTGCTGCCGGTTTTACTACCGCGGTCATGAATCCATTTACAGTGGGCGTCGCCCAGGGAATCGCAGAGCTTCCGATGTTCTCTGGAATGGGATACAGACTTGTATTATTCGTGATTGTCTATGCGGTTTCCGTTATCTTCGTTTACCGTCATGCAATGAAAGTGAAAAAGGATCCGTCAAAAGGGTTCTTCGGAAAATATACAAAAGAGGAAGCGGATGTGCTGCTTCATTCAAAAGAAAGGCTTCAAACAAAGCACAAGCTGATTTTGGCGGCATTCCTTCTAAACTATATCGTACTTGCTTTTGGAGTCATTAAATTTCAGTGGTATATTACCGAGATTGCTGCTCTGTTCGTTGTTTTAACCATCCTTATCGGAATCATCGGCAGACTTTCTGCTGACCAGATTGCAAAATCGTTTGTCGAAGGGTCTTCGCTTTTGATTGGAGGCGCATTAATTATTGGGGTGTCAAGAGCGACACTGGTTGTTTTGAACGAAGGACATATCATTGACCCTATGCTTTTTGGAGTGTCTGATACGCTTAAGAACATTCCTGCTTTCTGGAGCGTGATCGGAATGTACAATTTCCAGGCTCTCATCCATTTTATCCTTGCTTCAGGCAGCGGACATGCGATGCTGACGATGCCGATCATGACGCCGCTTGCCGATTTGCTTGATATTACCCGTCAGACAGCTGTTCTCTCCTTCTCATTTGCAGATGGAATCGGCAATATTATTTTCCCGACAGCAGGCACATTGATGGCCGGACTTGCGATTGCGGGCATTCCTTGGACAAAGTGGGCAAAATGGGTGCTCCCGCTTGTTTTCATTCAATATCTGATCGGCCTTGCAGCCGTTGTGATTGCTCATTTAATGGACTACGGACCGTTTTAAAGACGGATCATCCCAGATAAACAGGAGGTTTACACTTGCTTACACTTATAAAAAATACAGAAGTTTACGCACCGCATTATTTAGGCAGGAAGGATGTTCTTCTTACTGCGGACAAAATCGGCTACATCAAAGACAGGATTGATCTTGATCTTTCAGCACTGTCTGTTCATGTCATTGACGGAACGGGGAAACTTCTTGTTCCGGGGTTCATCGATTCACACGTTCACCTTATTGGCGGAGGGGGAGAAGGCGGGTTTAAAACCCGCACCCCCGAGCTGAACTTGACCGATGCCACGAAAGCAGGCGTTACAACGGTTGTAGGAGTGCTTGGTACAGACGGGACGACAAGAAAAATTGAAAGTCTGCTTGCAAAAGCTCATGCCTTGGATGAAGAAGGCATCACGGCTTATCTGCACACTGGGTCCTACCAGACTCCCGTCAAAACGCTGACCGGAAAAATTGAAGAGGATCTTATTTTTATCGATAAAATGATCGGGGTAGGAGAGATTGCGATTTCCGATCACCGTTCATCAGAACCGACGTTTGAAGAGCTATCCAAAATTGCTGCCGCCGCAAGGAACGGCGGTCTGATCACAGGTAAAGCAGGCGTCCTTGAAATCCATGTCGGCGACAGCGAACGCAAACTCGACCTGCTTTTTGAAATCGCCGAAAAAACGGATATCCCGATTCATCATTTCCACCCGACTCATATTAACCGGAACGAAGAATTGTTTGAAGAAGGCATCAGGTATGCAGAGATTGGCGGATATGTGGATTTCACAACGAGCACGATTCCCCAATTCCTCGAAGAAGGGGAAGTAAAGTGTAGCCGCGGTCTCAGACTGATGCTTGAAAAAGGAGTGCCTGTCACACAAATCACATTTTCATCAGATGGACAGGCAAGTCTTCCTTACTTTGATGAAAACGGGGATTTCGCCGGACTTCAAGTCGGAAAAGTTTCTTCCCTCTATCATGAGGTGCGATCGGCTGTTCTTGATGAAGGAGTTGAACTTGAGACGGCACTGCAGGTGATTACCTCAAACCCGGCCAGGATCCTGAAGCTTAAGAAAAAAGGGGAAATCCGCGAACAGCATGATGCAGATCTTGTGCTGCTTGAAAAAGAATCGCTTGCGATCGACACGGTCATTGCGAAAGGAAGAGTAATGGTTGAAGAAGGCGTCCCGCTTGTTAAGGGCACTTTTGAACAATAAATGAAAATCAGCCTGCGTATACAGACAAGCATCCAACATTAAGAGGGGGAATTGGTGTGAAGAAACGTATCAGCATGCTTGCAGCGGCCTGTCTTCTGGCGTCAAGCTTCAGCATTCCGGCTAATGCCGCGGGCAAGGAAGAAATAAAAGGAAGTCTTGTGATTGCGGGGGGATCTCTTGGAAGCAGCAACAAAGCGGTTTATGATGCTTTTATTGACCGTGCTGGAGGCGCCGGGAATGCTAAAATCGGAATTATACCAGCAGCGAGCGGGAAATTAAAATCATCGAATGAGTTTAAAGCAGATCTTGTGAAATACGGTGTAGACCCAGAAAATGTTGAAATTCTCCCAATCTCAAATCATGACTTCAGCGACACGGACTACAATGAAAAATGGTGGAAACGCAATGCAAATAAGAAAGAAATGGCTGCGAAAATTAACGGTCTGTCGGCTGTCTGGTTTGTCGGCGGCGATCAGCTTAAGATAACTGAAACGCTTTTTCAGGGCAAGGGAAAGCGGACGCGGGCACTTGAAGCCATCTGGGATATTTATGAAAAAGGGGCTGTCATAGGCGGGACAAGCGCAGGAGCCGCCATCATGAGTGATGTCATGATCACAGGCGGAGACAGCCTCGGGGGACTGAAGGGGGAATTTACAACAAAGGATCAAAGTGATCCTGACAAAGAGTACGCGCCTGTCTATATTGAACGGGGACTTGGATTTTTTAAGCACGGGATTGTAGACCAGCACTTTGATGAGCGCGCAAGACTTGGACGACTTGCCGCAACAGCCGTTAAGTATGAAAAACAAAAGAAAAAGAATTATTCATATGGAATTGATGAAGATACGGCACTGATTGTCGATAATCGGACAAAAACAGCCGAAATCGCAGGACGCGGGGGCGTAACGGTTATTGATACAAGCAAATCAAAGCCTGCCGCCAAAGACCTGCACCCTGTGAACGGCGTTGAGGTCAGCTTTTTATCTCCGGGAGATAAAATTGACCTGAAAACGAAAGCTTTTTCTTTCAGAGAGGACAAAGAGGGGACAAAAGGATATGAATACTATTCATTCCAGCCGCTTGATGCAACAGGTGTTTTAACATCATACGGAAGGCTTAAGCCATACCTTTCCTATTCGCTTGCAGACAACGAATCAGCAGATGCAGTCAAGAGCTATCTCTACGACAGCAAAGGGCAGGGATTTGCTTTGACCTTCAGTAAAACAGCTGCAACAAACGGCTACTGGGGCTATCAGGACGGGCAGAAGGATGACTATTCAATTGTGAAGGTCAAAATGGATGTCTCGCCGGTGAGTGTTTCATTTACGAAGGATGACAAGGCGTTTAAAGACTATAAACCTTCTGACTTTACGGTTCCGAGTAAACAGGACCGCGGTGACATCAAAGGAAATCTGGTCATTGCAGGCGGCGCTCTTGGATCAACCAACGAATCGGTTTACAAATCGTTCATCGACCTGGCAAACGGGAAAACGGATGCCAAATTTGGTATTGTTCCGGCAGCAAGCGGGTCGTTAAGTTCAAGTAATACGTTTAAAAAGGATCTGATTCGATACGGAGTAAAAGAAGAAAACATTCAAATCCTGCCTGTGACTGTTTCAAATTACAAGGACACTCCTCAGAATGATGCAGCTGAATGGGAAGAGATGAAGAATTCAGATGAAGCAGTCTCCAGAATAAAAGAACTAGACGCCATCTGGTTCGTCGGGGGAGATCAGACGAAAATCACGAAAGCTCTTTTCAACACTGATCAGTCTGAATCAAAAGCGCTGTCGGCCATCTGGGACATCTATAAAGAAGGGGCCGTCCTTGGAGGAACAAGTGCCGGGGCAGCCATTATGAGTGATGTTATGCTCGCAGGCGGAGGAAGTCTTGACACTCTTGCAAAAGGGTTCACTGACACCTATGACGGCATGCAGCAGCAGGAAGGCGGACCGGGCTATCTCGAGCGCGGACTTGGCTTCTTCCAATATGGCATCATTGACCAGCATTTCGACAACAAAGCCCGTCTTGGAAGACTGATCGCAACAGCTTACGAAAAAGGTGACCGCAATCAGCTATCTTACGGAATTGATGAAGATACAGCCATGGTTGTCCGCAATGCCGAGAAGAAAATAGAAGTAGTCGGCCGTGCAGGGGTTACAGTGGTTGATCTGTCAGAAGTTCAGACGAACCCGGCCGCTCAAAGCCAATACAAAAATATTCAGTTGTCCTCACTTGCAGAAGGCGACGCTGTCGATCTTAAAACGAAGGCATTCAGCATCAGCGAACACAAAGTCAGCACAACCGGATATGAGTACGGAGATTATCAGGCAGCCCCTCACTCAGGCGTACTGACTCCGCACGGCACACTCAGCAAGTACATTTCCTACAACCTTGTTGACAACTTCGGAGAAAAAGAAGTGAAAAGCTATGCCTTCAACCAGGGAAAAGGCGTTGAACTCACATTCAGAAAAACAGAAAAAACCGACGGATTCTGGGGCTACAAAGACGGCGGCAAAGATGATTATTCATTTGTAAATGCCGTCCTTGATATCCAGCCTGTTTCTGTAAAAGTGAAATAACCTTTCAGACCAAGCCGCTTTTGGCTTGGTTTTTTGATGCTTAAAACGAACATACAAAACCTAAACTCCAGTGGATTGCAGCGGAAGGAACTTGACTCCTTGTCCAGCTGCAGCGTCCAACTCCTCTGCCAGAACAAAATCACCCAAAAAGTCAAACCCGGACTTTTCGGGTGATTTCTTATCTGACTGCCGGAGCAAAACGGGCGCTTCCGCTTTTCTAAGGGATGAAGAGGGCACTGAAGATCCCGCAAGCGCAGCGAGGAAGCTTCAGGCACTCCCCGCGGAAAGCAAGTTCCTGGAGCGGAAAGGAACGGGTACGATTTGAAATCTGTATTGAACATACATAAAACAGCCTGCAGCGGAAAGCAATGGGTCCTAATGATAAATATATTTATACATAAGCAAAAAATATCTAATTTGTATTATAGATAACATCGCGCTAAACTAGGAATTGTTAAACAAACAAACCAACACACTCAGGAGGTAACATATTATGAGTAAACATATATTAATGGCCGTAACAACGGCTGACAAAATGAACGAGGATCACGCAACAGGACTTTGGCTCTCCGAATTCGGAGAAGCTTACGTTGAATTTAAAAAAGCCGGCTTTGACATCACAGTCGCAAGTCCCCTTGGCGGAAAAGCGCCGGTTGATGCACGCAGCTTAGAAGGCGGGGAAACTCCGCAGGAAATACTCGACACAGCTCAATACCTTGAACATACAGTAAAGCTTGAAGACGTAAAAGATGCATCTGCTTTTGATGCGATTTTCCTTCCGGGCGGACATGGAACGATGTTTGATCTTCCGGATAACGTGAAGCTTCAGGAATTGATCCGTGACCTGTATGAAGCAGACAAAATTGTAGCTGCCGTGTGCCACGGTCCAGCAGGTCTTGTCGGAGTTAAACTTTCAGACGGCACGCCGCTTGTTGCAGGAAAAGCTGTTACAGCTTTTACAGATGAAGAAGAAAGAGCCACAACACTTGACCGTTTCATGCCGTTCCTTCTTGAAACACGCATGCGCGAGCTTGGAGCAAAATTTGTGGCAGCTGAGAACTGGACAGACCATCTTCAGGCTGACGGCCGTCTTATTACGGGACAAAACCCGCAGTCTACAATCAGCGTAGCAAAAGAAGTCGTTAAACAATTGAGCTAATTCACGGCGGAAGCCTGTAAACTGCGGTTTACAGGTTTTCTTCTATTATGTCTCGTTTCTTCTTGCCGCAAAAAGAGAAGAACTTTTTTAAAACACAGGAAAGACTAATTGATGAACTAACACATAAGGAGAGTCAGAAATGATGAAAGCATTACTGCTTAACGGCAAAAACGAATGGAAAAACATGAAGATTGAAGAAACAGAAAAACCTGTACCAAAAAAGGGCGAGGTTGTAGTTGAAATTCATGCAGCAGGCCTGAATCCTGTCGACTATAAAACAGGAACGAACGGCAACCCGAACTGGACATTCCCACACATTCTCGGCCTTGATGCAGCAGGAACAATCCATGAGGTTGGCGAAGGTGTCACACAATGGAAAAAGGGAGACCGCGTTGTGTATCACGGAGATTTCAACAAAAGAGGGGCCTATGCGGAGTATGGCGTGACAACGGCTCATACAATTTCACGCATTCCGGACAGCATCACGTTTGAAGAAGCGGCAGCTCTTCCAACAGCTGGATATACGGCGTATCAGGCGCTGTTCCGCAAGCTTCCGATGAATGCCATAGAAACAATCTTGATTCACGGAGGAGCAGGCGGAGTCGGCGGCTTTGGCATTCAGCTTGCAAAAGCGGCGGGCAAAACAGTCATTACAACAGCATCCGAACGCAATCATGACTATGTGCTTTCACTCGGAGCAGATCATGTCATTGATTACACAAAAGAAGATGTAAAAGCAAAAGTGATGGAGCTGACAGACGGACGGGGAGTTGACGCTGTTCTTGATACAGTCGGAAGAGACAATGCTACTGCTTCACTTGATTTGATTGCCTATAACGGGCACATCGCCCACATTGCAGGAGCACCTGATTACTCCCGTGTGAAACCATTTACAAAGGTTATCTCCTTCCATGAAATTGCTTTAAATGCTATTCATCATCACGATGATGTCATTTCAGAGCGCGATCTTGCAAAAATGGGTGATGAGCTGCTTAAAATGGTCGACGAGAAAAAAGTTTCCCCATTGCTTGAGAGAGTCATCTCACTCGAAGAAGTGCCGCAAACCCTTGAAGAACTTTCTAACCGTCATGTAAAAGGAAAAATTGTTGCAAAAATAAAATAAGGCAAAGGGGGAAACCCAGTTATGCAACAGATTACAATCACAGCGATATTAACAGCCAAACAAGGCAGGGAAGCGGAACTGAGAGCAGAGCTTCAAAACGTGCTTGCCCCGTCGCGTGCTGAAGAAGGGTGCATGGAATACACGCTTCACGAATCTGCTGAAGATGAACGTGTATTTGTCTTTTACGAAACGTGGAAAGATGCGGAGGCCCTGCAGCAGCACATTGATTCGGCACATTATCAGGCCTACAGAAAAAATACGGCAGATTTAATGGAAAGCCGGCAAGTGCTCAAACTGAGAAAACTGTAACAAACGGCAGCCAGACACCGACCGCTTAGTCCGTCGGTGTCCTTTTTTTATAATAAAAGAATACTTCATAGCGATAACGATAAAAATTTTTATAACAGAACTAAAGGGAGAGAGCTTGAAATGATTGATTTTGAATGGTACCGGAGCTTTATCAGCATCTACCAGCACAGATCTGTTTCCGGAGCTGCAAAAGCCCGCATTCTTACTCAGCCTGCGATGAGCCAGCACCTTGCAGCACTTGAAGCCGAAGTCGGCGAACCGCTGTTCACGCGGGCTCCGCGGAAGATGATTCCGACAGAGAAGGGGAAGGAACTTTACACAAAGCTTGTGCCGCTGATTGAGAACCTTGAAAAAATGACGCTGTCGATCCGGTATGCCTCAGCATCTGCATCTTCAGCGCCGCTGATTCGGATAGGATCGCCAACAGAGTATTTCACAAAAGCAGCTTTAGCAAAGCTGTCTGAGATGGACATCCGGATGTCGGTTCACTTTGATGTGGCTCCGGCTCTCCTGGATGCTCTGCAAAAAGATGAAACGGATCTCATTTTAACGACTCAGAAGGTTCAGGTAGCGGGAATTGATTATGAAAAAATAGAGGACGAGCATTTTGTTCTTGTTGCTCCTGCGGGTTATCCTGAAGCGGAGGCAACTGAAGACTGGATGAAACGCCAGAAATGGCTCAGTTATGGACTTGAACTCCCGATTATCAGGAGGTTTTTCAGGGTGCACTTCGGAAAGCGGCCGGAAGTTCAGCCTCACTGCGTTTTTCCTGATTTACGAACCATTCTTGAAGCAGTTGAACTGGGAATGGGGATCAGTGTTCTGCCGGAATATTTGATAAAGGACTCCCTCCATGCAGGAAAAATAAAGATCCTGTTTCCCGAACGCAAAGTGGAGAATACCATTTTTGCCGCCTATAAAGTTGAAAACAAAGACAATCCATATCTCGGTGAGGTACTGAAGGTGCTGAAAAAGTAGACAATTCTGAACTTTTTCAGGCTGTTGTTAGAAGGGCCATTATGAGTTATACTTTTACGTATTATTCAAAATTTTTTATTCTTGTATAATTTCAGGTAAGAGGGTCTGAACGTTTCTACCTGGCAGCCGATAAAATGCCAGACTACAAGAAAGTGTGTACAGCAAAAAATGAGTTCATACGGATGCATCAGTCTGAAGTCTTTCAGATTGACCGAGTCCTTTCCATGCTCTTATTTTGCCATGCTTTCTGTCTAGCGGCTGATGGTGTGGGAAAATAGGGGCTTTTTAATTGAAATGAATACAGATTACGTGAAAGAGCAACAGGGCTCTTTTTCAGCCGGGGGAGAGAGACAGATGGATTTAGTAAAAGGAACAGTGCTCTTATTAGTCGTACTTGGTTTATTTTCATTATTCAGCTATAAAGCTCCAAAGGGCATGAAAGCGATGGGGGCTCTGGCAAACGCTGCTGTGGCGGCCTTTTTGGTTGAAGCCTTTCAGCGATTTGTAGGGGGAGATCTCCTGAAAATTGAATTTCTCGGAGAAGTGGGAGATGCCGCAGGCAGTATGGGAGGAGTTGCAGCTGCAGCTCTTGTAGCACTTGCGCTCGGGGTATCGCCGGTTTATGCCCTGATGCTTGGTGTATCCTGTGCGGGACTCGGTTTGCTGCCGGGATTTTTTGCGGGCTACGTTGTGGCGTTTCTGGTGAAATGGATTGAGAAAAAAACGCCTGCAGGATTGGATTTGCTCGTTACAATCATTGTGGCGGCGCCGCTTGTCCGCTTCATCGGAAACGGTCTGACTCCTGTAGTTGATGCGACGCTTCTGAACATTGGCGGCATTATTACCGAAACGGCCAACAGCAATCCGGTTCTGATGGGAATTATCCTTGGCGGAGTCATTACAGTGGTTGCCACTGCGCCGCTAAGCTCAATGGCTCTTACTGCCATGCTTGGATTAACAGGTCTGCCGATGGCAATCGGTGCACTTGCAGTCTTCGGGTCATCCTTTATGAACTATGTCCTTTTCAGCCGCCTGAAATTCGGCGACAGACGGACAACGATTGCCGTTGCCATAGAGCCTCTTACACAGGCGGACATTATTACCGCGAATCCTGTGCCTGTTTACGTCACGAACTTCTTCGGCGGGGCCGCTGCAGGGGTTGTTGTTTCACTTTTCGGTCTTGTCAATGATGCGACTGGAACAGCCACACCGATTGCAGGCCTTGCTGTTATGTACGGCTTCAATGATCCTATGACCGTTACAATCGCAGCTGCACTATGCGCCTTAGCCGGCGGAATTACAGGGCTCATCGGCTCTATCGTGTTTAAAAATTTCAAAATCAAAACTGTTTCAGAGATTAGAAAAAGCAGCATAAAAGAGGCTGCATAAGAACAATACATGTTCCACTCAGTACAATAAAAAGAGGAACTCCAGCTGTAAATGGAGTTCCTCTTTTTTATCTATTTATTGACTTTAAGGTCATTCATTACTATTTCTGTTGCCTCAGCAACAAGCTTGTCGTTATAGTCAGCATCTTTTTTATCACGGCTTGAAAGTACAGCAAGCACAATAGGATCTCCTTTTGGTGGCCAAATGATCGCAATGTCGTTGCGCGTTCCGTATGATCCTGATCCAGTTTTATCAGCCACTGCCCATCCTTCCGGCACTCCAGCACGAATTAACGCATCCCCAGTAGTGTTTCTCTTCATCCAATCTATTAAAAGTTCACGTTTCTCAGTTGGAAGTGCATCTCCCAATATAAAAGCCTGAAGACTGGCAGCAAGTGCTCTTGGTGTACTCGTATCATGGGTTTCACCAGGATTAACTTCATTTAAATCTGGCTCCATACGCTCAGGGCTTGTCGTGTTATCTCCAATATCCTCCAGTGCTTTCTTAAATCCGGCCGGTCCGCCCAATTGTTCGAGTATAAGGTTCCCGGCAGTATTGTCACTGTATCGAAGAGAAGCATCAGCAAGCTCCTTAAGAGTCATCCCCGTATCAATATACTTTTCTGTAATCGGATTATAATTAACAAGATCCTCGCGTGTATAAGTAATTCTTTGATTAAGGTCTTCTATTGATTTCTGTTGTAAAAGGGCTCCTACAGCCAGAGCCTTATGAGTGGATGCATAAGCAAAACGCTCATCTGGATGATAGGTTACTGTCCGGTTTGTACCAGTATCCAGGGCAAAGACACCAAGTTTGGCATCAAATTTTTCTTCAAGCTCAGCAAAATCATGATTAGTGGCATTTTCTTGTTCCTTGGGTTTAGTTATATCGGTATGCACATTATTGTTTGAACAACCTATAAGCGTTGCACATGAAAGGAATAGAACAGGCACTATTTTTTTGAAAGATGAAGTACGATAAATATTGCTTAATGATTTCATTAACATTCAACCTCTTTCTAAAAAGTATTTATTATGTATGCTTCTCTGATAGCAACCGCCTCTTTAACTCTTGCACCCTATCTTTTGTTCTTGATGTAGAATGAAGACCTCCTAATGTACGAATTGAATATTTATTCTCATACAAGGACTTTTAAAATGATTACATTTGTAGTCCGACTACATCTGTAGTATAGTATTACATGTGTAATCAAACGAAGTCAATACTTTATTTTTTTGCCATCAAGCCACTATAAATATCCTATTTTCCTTTTTTAAAAAATTTATAGTCATGAGAGGTGGTATTGAAAGACATGTCTTTAACTTTGTTTATAATAGGTCTGCTGGTGTCTTCATTTTCCGTCATGGTTATTCTGCTTATCCGGATATGGTTCCGAAGACAATTACCAGCAAAATGGACCTATCATTTGTGGATGTTTCTTTTATTGTCTTTAGTACTTCCATTCATACCGGCAGATTTGTATAATTTTAGTTCTCTCTTTAGCAGTGGGGATACATATCAGACTAAGGCACCCAGCTCTGATACAGAAAAAAATGGAACGATGCAGAGTCTGAACCTTATTCAAGATTTTTCTGAATCTGTCAACCGGCCGGACCTGTCTTTGCTTACTATGAGTGTGGCGGGTTTATGGGTTTCGGGGGTGCTTATAGTTGCCTTTACGATGGTTCGCGGATTGATCGAACTTAGCAGGATAAAGAAGGATTCTTCTGCGTTTGCCGATCACGAAGTTCTCGTGCTTTTCGAAGAATGCAAGAAACGACTGCAGATTAAAAAATCAATAAAGATTGTTCGTTCGAAAAGAGTCCAATCGCCAATGATATTCGGACTATTTCAGACATTTATTGTCTTACCTTCTCAGCATGAACACTGGCTAAGCTTGAAAAATTACGAGTATATCTTTCTTCATGAACTGAGTCACTATAAAAACAAGGATTTGCTGACAAATTACGTGATATTGTTCTATCAAATTATTTATTGGTTTAATCCCCTTATCTGGCTTGCTTTTAGAAAAATGAGATTCGATCGGGAAATTGCATGTGATGCATCTGTTTTACAGTTGCTGGATGATCATTCTTTTAGTGATTATGGACATACAATCATTAATTTTCTGGCTCTTTCAAAGCGGTCAAGCAAGCTGCAGTTAGTGACGCAATTAAACGGTTCGAAGGTTCAAATCAAAAAACGAATTGAACACATTTCTGCCTATAAGCATTCCGCAGGAAAACCAATAAGAAAAAGCATCTTTATTTATGTGTTGGCCAGCATCATTCTGACATTCCAGTTACCTTTCGTTTCTGCATTTGCGACGGAAAACGACCGATACTATTTTAATAATGACGGAGCAATGTATGAGGATTTACATCAATTCTTTCAAGGGTATGAAGGAAGCTTTGTTTTATATGATGAGAATGCAAAGCAATATCGCATTTATAACGAAGAGAAAAGTACGTTGCGGGTATCACCTGATTCCACATACAAGATCTACAGTGCCTTATTCGCACTAGAATCAAATGTGATTTCACCTGAAGAATCCACTCTTGTATGGGACGGGACAAAGCAGCCCTATGACGCTTGGAATGAGGATCAGGATGTCTCATCTGCTCTGCAAAAATCTGTAAGCTGGTATTTCCAAGAAGCAGATCGCAGAACAGGATTTGAAATCATACAATCCAATCTGAAAGAAATAAATTATGGAAACTCAGATGTATCTGGGGGATTAAATGAATTTTGGCTCGAATCCTCATTGAAAATTTCTCCAGTCGAACAAGTCCAACTTCTGCAATCCTTTTATCACAACCAATTTGGATATGAGCAAATGCATATCCAAACTGTTAAAGATGCACTGCTCATAGAAAAGAATGAAGATGCACGCCTATCGGGAAAAACAGGTACAGGAACAGTGAATGGAAAAAACATCAATGGCTGGTTTATCGGTTATGTAGAGACGAAGAACAATACTTATTTCTTTGCTGCCAATATACAAAACAATGTTGATTCATCAGGAAGCAAGGCGTCAGAAATTACATTATCAATCTTACGGGATTTAGGAATCTATAAAGGAAATGGAGGGGTGAAATATGGAGAAAAACATACCTAGTATTTCAGAATCAGAATGGGAAATCATGAACGTGCTTTGGGAAAAAGCCCCTCAAACAGCGAGTGACATCATATCCTCCTTACAGGAGAATACCGACTGGAAGCCGAAAACGATACGCACTCTTCTCGATCGACTGGTCCAAAAAGATGTAGTGGGCGTCAATAAAAATTTAAGAATCTACACCTTTTACCCGCTTTATACACAGGAAGAGTGCCAGCGTGCCGAAACTGAATCATTTATCAACCGCATCTATGGAGGCACCCTGAAATCCATGCTTGTCCAATTCATTCAGGAAGATACACTATCTGATGATGATATTAATGAACTTCGCTTTATTCTAAATAAGAAACCTGAAAAGGAATAGGATAAAACAGTCGATTTGGAATTTTTCCAAATCGCTTTTTTGTTGTTTAGAAAATTATAAAGAATAATGGGCTGTGGATAACATAACAAAGTTATCATCGGCAAGCGTAAGCGCCTAGATCCTCTGTCAGAACAAATCCGTCAAAAAAGTCAAAACCGGACTTTTCCGCCGAATTCTTATCTGCCTATCGGAGCGGGCCTTGGCGCTTGCGCTTTTGTTCTTGGATCGCAGTACAAGAAGCACACCATCTTAGCTGGCGATGGTGTGCAAGTCCTTTCTATTTTGCATTTCGAAACGTAACCGTCAAGATCACCCGAAAGTTTTTTTATGCGTGTATACCAAGCTTCTTCATCCTGTACTGCAGGCTCTGGCGGCTCAGCCCGGCATCTGATGCGGCTTTTGTGATGTTGCCGCGGTTTTTTTTCAGCATAGAACGGATATAGCTTGCTTCTGTCCGCTCCAAATACTCTTTCAGCTGTATGGATTCTGTCTCTTCCTCTCGGTGTACCTCAACCTCAAGGGGCGGCACAGAGGCAGGTGTCCTCGCAAATGATCTGGAGCGAAAGTGCATGGGAAGGTGGCTGAAGCGGATTGTCTCTTCATCTGCCATCACATTCATTGCGCCTTCAATCATGTGCTGCAGCTCTCTTACATTGCCGGGCCAGTCATACGTGATCAGCATGTCCATGACCTCCTGATCAACGCGCCTAACCTCCATTTGGAACAGCTCATTATATTTCCTGATAAAGCGCTGGATCAGCAGAGGAATATCTTCTGTTCTGTCTCTCAGAGGCGGAACAAAAACAGTGACAACGCTTAATCGGTAATAAAGGTCCTTACGGATCCGATCTTTTGTGATGGCTTCAATAGGATCTTCGTTGATTGTTGCGATGATCCTCACATCAATCGGCGTGTCTTTCGTATCCCCGATTCTTCTAATCGTTCTCTCCTGCAAAGCCCGAAGCAGCTTGGACTGTAGGTTTGGATTCAATGAGTTGATTTCATCAAGCAGCAGCGTGCCGCCTTCTGCCTGTTCAAACAAACCCGGATGATCAACTGCACCCGAAAAAGCGCCTTTTTTTGTGCCGAACAGCAGGCTTTCGATCAAATTGTCCGGAAGAGCGGCGCAGTTCTGGGAAATAAACGGGGCGGCAGAACGGCTGCTTCCGTTATGTATGCTTTGAGCGAACAGCTCTTTCCCTGTGCCGGTTTCGCCGACAATCAGAACAGAGGAGGTTGTCCGTGTCGCCCGTTTTGCCCCCTCAATCACATCTTTTATAGCAGAACCTTCCCCGATGATGCTGTCAAACGTATAAGATGTTTTGCTTCTTCCTTTCATCGTGTTCTTCATCAGACTTTCGATCTTGGTCATGTCTTTGGCGATTTCGACCGCGCCAATAATTTCATGGCCATTTTTTATTGGAAAGGTGTTATTGACCGTTGTAATTTCCTTGCCTTTGTTATTGAAATAAGTCTGCTTGCTGTTCTTTGTTTCCGTGCCGTTTTGGAGCGCCTGCACAAGCGTGCTTCCTTCCTTTGAAAACATAAACACATCAAGAAGGTTTTTGTGCATGACGTCTTTACTGTCCATAGATTCAAGCTGGGACATTTTTTTGTTGTAGAGAATGGTGGTGCCGTTTTTGTCTATCACATGGAGCCCGACATCTATTTCATCGATGATGGCTTCCATGAAAAGCTGCATGTATTCCTTGTTTTTATCCATGATTGTGCTCCAGTTTTTTCTTCTATTTTACTCTCATTCTCTATGATGCGCAAAAATATTTTGCGTTTTGAATGCAAAGAATATTGGCAATGCAAAAAAAGTTTGCATTCAAAAGCCGTTTTCTCTCGTCTTTCAATACTAATTGCAAAATTTAGTTTTATACTTTTCATATTGTCTAGCTCCGCCTCCTAGTCCTTCCGTCAGAACAAAATCCCCGAAAAAGTCAAACCCGGACTTTTCCGGTGATTTCTTTTCTGCCTGTCAGGCCTAAACAGTCGGCTCCGCTTTTCTAAGTTGGCACAAAACTTGCATCTACATGTGTAATGAAAGTATGAAGGAGGAAACAAGATGACAACTTTGACAAAATCACAGGAACTGATCCAGCAGACATCCAAGTTTGGAGCAAACAATTACCATCCGCTGCCGATCGTTATTTCGGAAGCGTGTGGGGTATGGGTTAAGGATCCTGAAGGCAATGAGTACATGGATATGCTGAGTGCTTACTCTGCTGTGAATCAGGGTCACAGGCATCCAAAAATTATTAAAGCCCTGAAAGATCAGGCGGATAAAATCACCCTGACATCCCGTGCTTTTCACAACGACCAGCTTGGGCCTTTTTATGAAATGACGGCAAAGCTGACGGGAAAAGAGATGGTTCTGCCGATGAATACGGGAGCTGAAGCAGTAGAAACAGCAATCAAAGCTGCACGCAGATGGGCATATGACGTGAAAGGCGTGGAAGAAAACCGTGCTGAGATCATCGCATGCATCGGAAATTTTCACGGCCGTACAATGTCAGCCGTGTCCCTGTCATCAGAAGAAGAATACAAGCGCGGCTTTGGTCCAATGCTGCCCGGCATCAAATTGATTCCTTACGGAGATCTTGAGGCATTGAAAGCAGCGATTACGCCTAATACGGCAGCATTCTTGATTGAACCGATTCAGGGAGAAGCAGGGATTGTCATTCCGCCTGATGGATTCCTGAAGCAGGCATCCATGCTTTGTCAGGAACAAAACGTCCTGTTTATTGCCGATGAAATCCAGTCAGGTCTTGGCCGTTCGGGAAAAACATTTGCATGTGACTGGGAAGATGTTGCTCCTGATATGTACATTTTGGGCAAAGCACTTGGTGGCGGGGTATTCCCGATTTCATGTGTGGCCGCAAATAAGAACATACTCGGTGTTTTCAACCCGGGATCACACGGTTCCACGTTTGGAGGAAATCCGCTGGCATGTGCTGTTTCGGTGGCTGCTCTTGAGGTGCTGGAAGAGGAGAAGCTGTCAGAGCGTTCACTGAGACTGGGAGCTTATTTTAAAGAGAAGCTTGCAGAAATACAAAATCCTCTCATTAAGGAAGTCCGCGGTAGAGGTTTATTTATTGGGGTGGAACTGACTGTACCGGCGCGTCCGTATTGCGAAAAATTAAAAGAAGAAGGCCTGCTCTGCAAAGAGACGCATGAGACGGTTATTCGCTTTGCACCTCCGCTTGTGATTTCAGAAGATGATCTCCAGTGGGCAATTGAAAGAATTACAAGAGTACTATCTAAATAAAAAGCTATTATCATATCAATGGGGTGGAATCATGGGGATTATTAAGGACGTACAACAGGCAGATAAAGAAAAAGAAAGCTTGAATTTATTTCAGTCGACGCAGACAATCATCAAAGAGGCTTTGGGAAAATTAGGCTACTCAGAAGAATTTTATGAGCTGCTGAAGGAGCCTGTGAGAATGCTCACTGTCCGCATACCGATTCAGATGGACGACGGCTCGGTCAAAGTGTTTACAGGCTACCGTTCCCAGCACAACGATGCCGTCGGTCCGACAAAGGGCGGCGTGCGCTTTCATCCGGAAGTAAATGAAGATGAAGTAAAAGCCCTTTCCATCTGGATGAGCTTAAAATGCGGCATAGTCAACCTGCCGTACGGCGGCGGAAAAGGCGGCATTATCTGCGACCCGAGAGAAATGTCATTAAAGGAGCTTGAAAGACTGAGCCGCGGATATGTCCGTGCCGTCAGCCAGATTGTAGGTCCTACAAAAGATATCCCAGCCCCGGATGTGTTTACAAACTCCCAGATCATGGCGTGGATGATGGATGAATACAGCAGACTGCGCGAGTTTGATTCACCGGGTTTTATAACAGGCAAACCGCTTGTCCTTGGCGGTTCCCACGGAAGAGAAACGGCAACAGCAAGGGGAGTGACAATCTGCATCGAAGAAGCGGCAAAGAAAAAAGGCATCAGCCTTGCCGGTGCCCGCGTAGTCATTCAGGGCTTTGGCAACGCAGGCAGTTTCCTCGCCAAATTCATGCATGATGCAGGGGCAAAAGTCATCGGTATATCTGATGCCTACGGAGCGCTGCATGATGCAAACGGGCTTGATATTGACTACCTGCTTGACCGCCGCGACAGCTTTGGCACGGTCACAACTCTTTTTACAGATACGATCACAAACAAAGAGCTGCTTGAGCTCGACTGCGACATCCTTGTGCCGGCAGCTATCTCAAACCAGATCACGGCTGAAAACGCCAGTAAGATTAAAGCATCCATCGTCGTAGAAGCAGCAAACGGGCCGACGACGATTGAAGCTACAAAAATCCTCACACAGCGCGGAGTCCTGCTCGTTCCGGACGTCTTGGCAAGTGCAGGAGGGGTAACCGTTTCCTACTTCGAATGGGTGCAGAACAATCAGGGGTATTACTGGACCGAGGAAGAAGTCGCAGAACGTCTGCAGAGGGTCATGGTCGATTCGTTTGAAAACACGTTTCAGACTGCACTCATTCACAGAGTTGACATGAGACTTGCCGCCTACATGATCGGCAGCCGGAAAATGGCTGAAGCATCACGGTTCAGAGGGTGGATATAAAAAACAGAATGAAGAACACAAATCCTGGTGGGGGTTTGTTTTTTTTTTTGTAAAACTAATGCGGAAGCCTGTGATAAACTTAAATAGAGAAATAATGGAAAGCACAGAATGAGTCTTTGCAGGGGGGCTGCAGCATTGAAAGAGACAGAGGAAGGATTTCAAATCGCTTCAGAAACAGAAAGATTAATCATAAGACCATTGCAAAAAGAAGATTATGAGAACTGGCTGAATGAATTTGAAGCACGTCATCCATCACTAAACCGGCACGACAGCGGGAAAATAGATATGAGTGAATGCACACGGGAGTGGTTTCATCAGCTTGTAGACAAGTATCAAAGGCTCGCACTTTCGGATACCGCTCATGTTTTTGATATTTTCAGGAAATCGGACGGCAGAAACATAGGCACGGTTGATTTTTCAACCTTGGCAAGAGATGATTTTCAGTGGGGACGGATCGGGTATACCATGCATAATCAGCATTGGAAAAAGGGATACGGCAGCGAAGCGGTTAAAGAAGCTCTTTCCATGGCTTTTCACCAGTTGAAATTCCACCGCATCGAAGCCCATATCAACCTCGATAATACGGCTTCAATCAAACTGGCCCAAAGTGCAGGCATGGCATACGAATGCACGCGAAAAGGTTTTATATACGAAAACGGTGAGTGGACGGATCATTTGATTTATGTCAAAACCGCAGACTGATTATTTAACAAAAACAGGGACTACCCAATGAAGGGAGTCCCTGTTTTTGTTATCGCTGAAGCTTGTATTTTAATGCTGCGATACAAATCACAAGCCAGGCGCAGCCTGCTGCAAATCCTGCGATCACATCGCTTGGATAATGAACACCCAAATAGATGCGGCTGAAGCCTATTAATAGAATGAGAAGCATCGACAGGACCAGAATCAGGACTTTCACGCTTTTTTTTCTGACCATGGTCGTCAGCAGGTAGGCTAAGATGCCGATAAAGGAAAAGGAAACCATGGAATGGCCGCTTGGAAAACTGTACCCGCTCTCCTCTAAAAGCGGGTTAAAAGTCGGGCGGTCTCTTTTAAACAGCCATTTCAAGTAATAATTCAGAAGAGACGAGCCGGATACTGATACGATCAGAAACAGACCTTCCCACCATTGCCTGGCAATCAAAAGAAAGATCAGGGCAATGGACATGCCGATCATAATGCCTGTTACAGATCCGAGGGAGGTTATGGCGGACATGATTTCGCCAAACCAAGGAGTCCGAAGGCCATGTATGTATTGAATGAAAGGAGTATCAAAGGATTTAAGTTCCATTTCTATGACTTCATCGGCAAATTCGATAAAGACAAAACAGCATGCGCCGATGAGAAGGATGGAGTACATAATGAATGATTTGGACAGGCGCTCTTGTGCTTCGTTTTTCATAAACATGCTCCTTATGCGTTTAATTGTAGGAATACCACGTTTCACAAGCAAGCAAACATGTGGTTTCAATTGCAGGATTTTAGGAAAATAGAATACTACAATTGGAGGTGCTGCACAATGATAAAAGAACTGATAAAACGCATTCAGCTGCATGAAACTGGGGATCAGGCAGCCGTCCTGTCCCATTTCTTCCTGCTCTCATTATTTCCGCTGCTGATTTTTCTTGTAGCACTGCTTCCATACCTGCAGATTGAGACAGCGACAATCGTGGACGTTATTAAGCAATATGCCCCGGCTGAGGCGGGATCCATGCTGACGGACCACTTGACCGGTCTGATAAATGAGCCAAACGGGGGCCTGCTTTCATTCGGACTTCTAGCGGCCCTCTGGTCTGCTTCTAATGCTACCAACGCCTTAATCCGTTCACTGAACAAAGCGTTTATTGTCGAGGAAACGAGGCCGTTCTGGAAAATCCGCCTCCAGGCCATCATTATGACGGTGGGACTTGTCCTGACGTTTGCGCTGACACTTGTCCTCCCGATCTTCGGAAGTGCCATTATAGAATTTGTCGGCAACTACTTTTCTGTCGTGAGCGAAAATGAGATTTTCTTAAACGTCCTGAGATTCATTATTTCATTTTTCATGATGTGTGCGGTGCTGATGGTTCTCTACTATCTTGCACCTAATGAGGATATGACATTGAAAAGTGTGTACTTCGGAGCTATCGTCGCCACTGTCATCTGGCAAGTGATTTCTCTCGGATTTGCCTTTTATGTTTCGCAGTTCGGGAATTATAATGCTACATACGGAAGTATCGGGGGCGTCATCGTGCTGATCATGTGGCTGTATTTATCAGGCTTTGCCATCCTGATCGGAGGAGAAATCAATGCAATTAAAGCCTGTGAGAAGAATGGGAAAAAGTGTGTTTAAGAGAGACTGAAAAAAAACTCCAATCGATTGGGATTGGAGTTTTTTGTGTTTGCTATTTATAAACAGGCGTGATGACAGCGGAAAGAAGGTGGCAGAATCGTACGCTATGTTCATGTCAGTGAGAGTTTATAGCGCTGGAAAGAGGTTGAATCGTATGGTATTTTTATGCCAGTGAGAGCAGATAGTGTATAAAAATAGCAGAATCGTACGTTATTTTCAGGTCATGAAGAGCGGATAGCATAAGAAAGGGGCTGAATCGTACGTTATTTTTACGTCAGGGAGAGAGGATAGCATAAGAAAAGGTCTGAATCGTACGTTATTTTCAGGTCAGGGAGAGAGGATAGCATAAGAAAAGGTCTGAATCGTATGTTATTTTCAGTTCAGGGAGAGAGAATAGCATAAGAAAAGGGCTGAATCGTACGTTATTTTCACGTCAGGGAGAGAGGATAGCATAAGAAAGAGGCTGAATCGTACGTTATTTTCAGGTCAGGGAGAGAGGATAGCATGAGAGAGGGTATAGATTGTACGGTATTATAGTTTCTCAATTGCCTTCCGTCAGAACAAAATTGCCCAAAAAGGCAAAGCCGGCCTTTCTGGTCAATTTCTTATCTGGCTCCCGGAGCTAAACGAGCGATTCCACTTTTCGCATTGTCCAGCTCCGCCTCCTAGTCCTTCCGTCAGAACAAAATCACCGAAAAAGGCAAACCCGGCCTTTTCCGGTGATTTCTTTTCTGCCTGTCAGGCCTGAACAGTCGGCTCCGCTTTTCGCATTGTCCAGCTCCATCGCTCAACTCCTCTGCCAGAACAAAATTGCCCAAAAAGGCAAACCCGGCCTTTCTGGTCAATTTCTTATCTGGCTCCCGGAGCTAAACGAGCGATTCCGCTTTTCTTATTCCCATTTCACAAACGCCTCCAACAATATCGACAGCAATATCCCCATCATCAGTCCGTTTGAAAGCAGCGGCGAGATGTAGACGGATAGGTCTCGGAAGACGGCAGGATCTGTGTTCATGATGCTGACGCCGATCAGAAGAGGGGCGGCGATCCGGAAGATGGTTTTTGAATCAAATGCCTTGCCCTGTATGCTTTTCAGCGCAGTGCCAAAGAGCTGGAGATAGGCGACAAACAGGACGGCGTTGCCTACAGTGATCGGGAGAGTGACCAGAATGGATACAAGAGGCGGAAAGATTCCCATAATCGTGATCATTGCTCCGCCGATCAGAAACGGTTTGCGCCGAAGTATTTGAGTGCTCTCCAAAAAACCGATGGTAGAGGTGAATGGCGCATACGAAACAAGGCCAAGCAGTGAAGCGCCAACGGAATAAGAGCCTGTAAGGAAAAAGGACCTTCTGAAGGACGCAGGTTCAGGTTCGTTCTGATAAAGCTTCTCAGCCGCCTGGATGGAAGCGATCGTATTGCTCAGATTCATCATCCCCCCAAGAAAGGCAATTAGGACAATTCCCCATTCCAGGTTAGGAAGGCCAAGAGGGAAGAAAATGGACCCTTCAGGAGAAACGGATTCTGCTGCAGTTTCGCCTGGGAAGAGGATCAAATAGAGAATCCAGCCGACCGCAATTCCAAGCAGAATTGAAAAGTTTCCGAGAAAGGCATTTCCTTTTATTTTAAGGAGGCTGACAAAAAGAACGAGCAGGATGGAAAATAAGCTCACAGCCACGTTTAAGGTTCCGTCATCTTCTATTTTCAGCATCCCTTTAAAAAAGGTAAGAATCAGCTGAAAGGCAAGCAGGAATAAATAGACGCTCGCAACCATTGGCGTGAAGATCTTCTGAACCACTGCAGTCAAATTAAAAGCAGCAAGGATGATTGTGACAATGCCCGCGAGCAAAATGCCTGAAGCAATGCCCCCTCCAATTTGGGTAAAACTCATCCCAAGTGAGGACGCAGACATGCCGAGGTTAAGTATCAGACCCCAAATAATTCCTGAATGGCCTTCCATAATCGGGTATCTGTGGCCGATCCACCCCTGAAGAAAGCAGGCAATACCCGTAAAAATCAGGGAGCTTCTGAGAGTGACGGCAATCTGGTCCGGGGTCAGATCAAAAGCAGTTCCTACTGAAATCGGCACCACAATCGTATTTGCAAAAATAAAGAACAGCCACTGCACGGAGGCAAGCGGTGTCGTGAATTTAGAGTTGTTCATGTTTCAATCGATCCTCTCTGACATACTTCAGTATCTAATCTATCAAACATCATTTTAAAGTGGGAACCGTAATTAGATTTTTAAAAAACATCCATCTTCATCCATTCAATTTATGCTATCATACAGTCATGTATATGAAAAATATTTATATAATCAATAAAGTATATTAAAAAAGTATGGTAATAAGGAGGGTTGCATATGGATATCAGACAATTGAATTATTTCATTGCAATTGCTGAAGAAGGCCAGATCACAGCAGCTGCAAACAGACTGAAAATGGCCCAGCCGCCCCTCAGCCAGCAGCTGAAGCAGATGGAGACAGAGCTTGGACTTATTCTTGCTGAGCGCAAAGGGAAATCACTTGAGCTGACAGATGCCGGGGAAAAGCTTTACCAGCATGCATTAAAAGTAACAGATGCAATGGAAGAGGCGCTTTTTGAGGTGAAAGAAACTGGGACAGGGAAAAAGGGGAAGCTGTCCATCGGGGTGAACACCCTTTCAAACGATAAGCTGCCCGGTTTATTAAAGCATTTTCAAAAGAAATATCCTGATGTGACCTATAAAATTCAGCAGAATGATTCCGCCCAGCTTTGCAGGCTGTTAAAGGAAAAAGTCCTGGATCTTGCCATCGTCAGACTGCCTCTCGATCTAAATGATTATCATGTCATTCATCTTGAACCTGAACCGTTTTACTTTGTCTCTTCAAGTCCGCTTAATCCTGATCAAAGAACGGTTAAAGCAGAGGAAACTGTAAATGTGCCTCTCATTATCCCAAGTACAGAAGGGCTCGGTCTTTACAGCAAGATTTTATCTGTTTTTACATCAAGGGACCTTGATCCTGACGTCATATGTGAATGCTCGGATGTCACCATTCTCTTTGATCTGGTCTCAGCAGGTTTCGGGGCAACGATTGTCCCGGAGACGGTCATCAAATTAAAACCGCCTTCAGGCCTTCACATTTATCTGCTTGAAGAGACAGAGGGGTTAGGGGAATCCGGACTTATATATTTGAAAAATCACTACCTGCCGAAAACGGCACAGAACTTTATTGATCTTCTGCAAGAAAAGAAAAAGGGACAGACGGAGGGGTAATCGTGAAGAAAACGCTTGTAAAGAATGTGCTTGTTGAAAAGGGCTATGGTTTTAATGAATTGGGAGATGTAACCGCTACAGAAACAGAAATGGTTGATTTCATTCTTGCTGATGGGAGAATAGAAGAGATTGTGCGTGCCGGTTCAGGAGAATTGGAAGATTATGAGTTGTTCGATGCAGAAAGCGCATTGGCACTTCCTTCGTTTGCGGAAATGCATATCCATTTGGACAAGACCTATTACGGAGGAAGATGGAAGGCCCCGACTAAGGCGAAATCGATTTTTACGAGAATAGAAGAGGAACAAACGCTTCTTCTCGAGCAGCTGCCCTCAGTGCAGGAACGCGCAGAAAAGCTGCTTGAGCTCCAGCTGATGAACGGGACAGCGTTTGTAAGAACACACTGCAATGTCGATCAGGTTATCGGTGTGAAGCATATTGAGCTGATCCAGCAGGCATTTAAGAGCTTTGAGAACAAGCTTGAAGGCGAAATCGTAGCTTTTCCCCAGCATGGTTTGCTCAGGAGCAGCAGCGTTGAACTTGTAAAAGAAGCGATGAGAAATGGAGCACAGTTTGTCGGGGGAGTCGATCCTGCGACGGTAGATGAAGATATTGAAAAGTCACTCTCTGCGATGATCGAGATTGCTGTGGAATTTGGGGCAGGAATCGATCTGCATTTGCATGACAGAGGACACCTTGGCATTTATACGATCAAACGACTATTAACTATGCTTGAAGATGCGAAATTCAAAAAGCCTGTGACAATCAGCCACGCATTTGGACTTGCTGCACTGTCAGAAGGCGAAGCACGGGAGCTTGCTATAAGATTTGCAGAACGTGGTGTCAGTCTTGCTTCAACCGTACCCCTTGATTTTAAGATGCCGCTTGCTTTAATGAAGGCTGAAGGAGTGGACGTTTATCTGGGCAATGACAGCATTACCGACCACTGGGATCCGTTTGGGACAGGGGATATGCTTGAGAAGGCTAACGTGCTTTCCCAGGTAAACCGGTGGAAGGATGAACTTGCCTTGAGTCAGTCGCTGGGCTATATCACAAAGGGAATAACTCCGCTGTCAAAAGAAGGTGAGCAGCTTTGGCCAAAACCGGGAGACCGTGCGGATTTTCTTTTAACAGAAGCATCCTGCTCTGCGGAAGCCATTGCGAGAAGAACAAAGAGAAAGGCCGTGTTCTTTGGAGGAAAGGCTGTATATGAAGCAGAATAACCACAATGGCCGAGTTGTGCTTGTCCATTGAAGCGGTTACAATAATAGGGGCTTTATTTTTTCATAGGAGATGAATGGAAGATGAAACGTATTGCAGCGGGGATTTTAATGGTATCGGCTGTGTTTGTTCTTTTTGCCTGTTCAAAAGGAGAAAACGCGGCAGAAGGTTCACTGATGGTACATGCTGAAATCAGCGTTCCCGAAACGATCAGCCTGAACAAGGAAGAAACCCTATCTGTCACTGTCTCTCAAGGAGATCAGGCTGTGGAAGATGCTTCCGAGGTGCAGTTTGAAATCTGGAAAGCAGACAGCAAGGAAGAAAGTGAAATGATCAGAGCGGAGCACACAGGTGACGGCATTTATGAAGTTCAGAAATCGTTCAGTGAAGAAGGCAGCTACTTTGTTCAGACACATGTCACGGCACGTGACTTGCATGTGATGCCCAAAAAAGAATTTGTTGTCGGCAAAGGTGAACTCACAAATAAGGAAGAAGAATCAAACGAAGAACATTCTCATCACTAAAAGCTTCCAGCGGAGGCTTTTTTTGTTTTATAAATGATGAAATCTTCACATGAAATTAATAAATCTTTGTTAAAATATTGATTAACGATATCGGTATTCGATATCAGGAAAGGTGATGGTCATTCGTGCGTGAATTTATTTTAGGCGCCATTAAAATTCACATCCTGTACCATGCGAAAATAGAGCCGGTCTACGGTTCTTTCATGATTGAGGAGCTTAGAAGCCACGGATATGAAATCGGCCCCGGAACACTCTATCCGTACTTGCACAATCTTGAGAAGTCAGGCTGCTTAACGAGGGAAGACCGGAAAGAAAACGGCCGGATCCGCAAATACTACAGCATCACAAAAGAAGGAGAGCAAGCACTGGAAGATGCTAAGAAAATGCTTAGAGAGCTTGCAAAAGAAGTGTTAAGGGAGGAGTATTGATGCTTAAAACTTGGATTGAAATTCTGCTGGTGTCAACGAGGCTTGGCCTCACTTCATTTGGCGGGCCAGTGGCCCATCTGGGTTATTTCAGAGATGAATATGTGAAAAAGAGGAAGTGGCTTGACGAACGCAGCTATGCAGATCTTGTGGCGCTCTGCCAGTTCCTGCCCGGACCTGCGAGCAGCCAGGTGGGCATATCCATAGGAATTGTCAGAGGAGGATTGGTCGGTGGCTTCATCTCCTGGTTTGGATTCACGATGCCTTCTGTGATTGCCCTTATCCTGTTTGCCTACTTTGTTACCGGTTTTCAGGCTGAAGATGCCGGGTGGATCACGGGTCTGAAGATTGTTGCAGTTGCGGTTGTTGCACAGGCGATTATGGGGATGGGGAAGAATCTTGCCCCTGACCGGCCAAGAATTGCCATCGCTGTGATTGCTGCAGTCTGCGCCCTGTTTTTCCCGACAGCAATCGGACAAATTGTCATCATCATCATTGCCGGAGTGACCGGTTACATCATGTACCGGAATCAGGACGTTCCAAAGGCTGATAAACTTGCTATTTCCATCAGTAAAAAGACAGGAGCTGCAGCCTGGATTCTTTTCGCGGGACTGCTGGCCGGACTTCCGCTGCTCCGCCAGGTCTTCCCGTCTATTTGGATGGCAATGTTTGATACGTTTTACCGTGTCGGATCGATCGTCTTCGGCGGAGGGCATGTCGTTCTTCCGATGATCGAGAGAGAGGTTGTTCCTCCGGGCTGGATTTCTGAGGAAACCTTCCTTGCCGGGTACGGGGCCGCCCAGGCGGTTCCAGGACCGCTGTTTACGTTTGCGAGTTATCTCGGGGCGTCAATGAACGGTGTAACAGGAGCTCTTGTTGCGACAGCTGCCATGTTCCTGCCTTCATTCCTATTGGTTGTCGGCATGCTTCCGTTTTGGAATTTTCTCAGGGAGAAAAGCAGCGTGCAGGCAGCACTGATGGGAGTAAATGCCGCTGTAGTCGGTATCCTCCTTGCTGCACTCTACGATCCGGTCTGGACAAGTGCGATTAAATCGACAGGAGACTTTGCACTTGCCCTGGCAGCATTCGCTCTGCTTGTTTACTTTAAACTGCCTCCATGGCTTGTCGTACTTCTGGCTGCTGCCGGCGGGATTGTGCTTGGGATGATTGGATAGCAGATGAATGATGAAAAGACCTTCTTTTGAGGGTCTTTTTTCTGTTGGATATAAAAAAAGAAAAAAAAATCACCCGGAATAAATTCCGGATGATTCGCATTTAACCTCCAGGCTGAACTTCCACAGCTTGATCAAGAACTTCTTTTGGGATGCTGAAGCCTTCAAGCTCGTTCATTTCTGAAAACTTTGTGGAGATGGACTGCTGCAGCTCTACTTCTTCGTTGTTTTCTGTAACGAACATTTTGATAACCATATCCAGTGCTTTCGGATAGTAGGTTTCTTTATCAAGTGTATACGTATAATCAATTTGTTCAATGTCCATTTGGTCCATAACAGCCTGCATGTTCGGATCAGAACCCATCATGTTTCCAGTCAGGCTCATCAGTTTCTCGCCGTTTCCTTTTACGCTCAGGATATACTCAGTGTCTGTTTCTTCAAGCTGTATGTCGTCTGCCATTGCTTCCATTTGCTTAATCTGGTCTGCAGGCGTCATTGTTTTTGCCTGGTTCATCATTTCTCCCATGCCCGGTCCTGCCTGGCTCATTTTGATCCAGCCTCCGGAAACAGGGTCGTTCATGTATATGTACTGGTCATCCATATACATTTCAATGGAAGTTGTCTGTCCTTCAGCCGACATATTCATCGTCTGCTGCATGACGAGCGGCTCGATATTCGTTTTTGTCTGCATGTCGGCCGTTGTTTCCATTTGTCCTTCACTTGAAGTGACGATCATATCCATTGTTCCGTCCATGGCGAAGTTTTTAAGGTCAGCTGATTTCTCGGAAGCCGATGCAAGGACTTCTTCAGCTGTAGCTTCTTTCTCTTTATCTGCTGTTTCGGTCGTTTCAGCTTCTGCTTTTTCTGCTTGTTTGTCTTCTTTCTCCTCATTTGTTGCTGCGCTCTGTCCGCATCCGGCCAAAACGAGTGTAAACAGTAAACCGATCAATAAACTCCACTTTTTCAAAATAAACAAGCTCCTCTCCGATTTGGTCTATCAAGTTGTACATACTTTTAAACGTTTGACATCACTTAAAGCTTCACTTTTTTTAACCCCCTGACACTATTGGAAAACATTTGAACTTTTCCCTTTGTTGTCCAGTTTAAAACCCTTAAATAGGAAAATAGCAGGAATAGAACACATTAGGGGTTTCCTTGCCGAAAAGGCCTTCCTATCCATAAAAAAATCCGAACTGGTTAGCCCAGCTCGGATTGTATTTAGCTTAAATGCTTAAACGGTAGGTTCGTCTCTCCACGACTTAATTCCGTCAGATTCAAAAATGCCCAGTACAACATCGGCAACGTCCGGATCTGTATAGAGCAGGTCCCGGACCCTGATTTTAATATCATCAGCTACAGCAAGGGATAATCCCGGTTTCAGCTCCAGGTAGCTTTCAACATGATATTTCCGGCCTTCCTGGAGTATGCGGAGGTTTCTAATATCATCAACGTCCGGGTCAGTCAGGATTAATTCGGCGATCCGGTCTTCCACATCTTTCGGTGCAGCAACCCCGATCAGGCCGATTGTATTCTCATATCCGATTTTAACTGCGATGACAATAAGCAGGATTCCAATCAGCAGTGTGCCGATCCCGTCAAGCACATAGAGGCCGGTGAAATAAGAAACAACAATGGATACAAGAGCAAGGAGCGCACCGAACGTTGCGATAATATCCTCATAAAAAACAAGCCGGGTCGGGGGAGAGGCAAGGCTCACATTTTTGAATGCGTTCGAGGCAAGCCCAAGTCCTTTTCCTTCTGTTCTTGTTTCGTGTGCAATTTCTTTCATGGCTTTAATGAGTATGAGCCCGTCAACAATAACGGCAATCACCAGAATTCCGGCATTCAGCAAAATGTTTGTGGTCTCTTTCGGATGCTGGATCAGTTCCCATCCTTTATGAAGCGTTTCATAAGCCATTATGGAAATGACGATTACCGCTATGAGTACAAAAAGGTTCACCACCCGGCCGAAGCCTGTTGGAAAACGCTTCGTCGGAGCCTTTTCTGCAAGCGCGCTCCCGATAAAAACGAAGCCCTGATTGATTGCGTCTGCCGCTGAATGCAGAGTTGTTGCAAACATCGTTCCATTGCCGCTTATGAAGGCGGCAATCCCTTTAATAATGGTCAAAGCCGTATTTCCAAGAGCGGCAATCCCTGATGATTTGTTTCCCTTTTTCAGTAGTTGAAAAAACGACATAGTTCCACCTGCCCGTTTTTATTTGGTCATTTCCTATTACTATCTTGCAAATGCGGAAAAATTACTCCGTTTCGATGTCAATTGATGAATTGCGGAGCGGATCCTTCTTTTCTTTTCTGAGCAGATACAGTCTGTATGAATGACTGACTATGACTTTTAAAATGGCATAAGTCGGAACGGCGAGAAGCATGCCCAGCAGGCCGCCCATGCTTCCTGCGACAATCAGCAGCAGGATAATGGTCAACGGGTGAATATCCAGTCTTTTGCCCATAATCAGCGGGGATGTAACGTTGCCGTCAATCTGCTGGACGATAATGACCACGATCAGAACCTGTATAACCATAAACGGTGAGTCCAAAAAGCCTACAATCACAGCCGGAATGACCGCAATAAATGGTCCGAGGAAAGGAATAACGTTCGTCAGCATCGCAAACAGAGCAAGGAGAATGGAATAATCAAGCCCGATAATCAGGTAGCCAATATACATCATGACCCCGACCACAAGGCTGACAAGAGCCTGCCCCTGAATATAGGAGCTGAGGGCATGATCCATGTCCTTCAAGATCAGCTTTGCTTCTTCAGCTTTTGTATATGGAAGAAAGCGCAGCACTTGTTTCGGTGCATGGTCCCCGTCTTTCAACAGATAGAAGACGATAAACGGAACGGTCACAAAAATCGTCGCTATGCTTGTCAGAATGCCGATAAACCCAGTGATTCTGCTGCCGATATTGCTGACATTTGACTGAAAATAATCTGTTACAGAAGCCGTCATTTTTTCAAACGTCATAATGTCATTCTGTTCAAAGCGGGCAAACCATTTGTTTTCCCTCAGTGCAAGAAGGTTGTCCTGCAGAGTCTGAACGATTTGGGGGAAGTTGTTGATCAGCTGCTGAAACTGCTGCTGAATCGGCGGACCGATCAGGAAAACAGCGAGTGTGCCAAGTCCAATCACAAGCAAGTAAATAATAATGATGGAAATGGTATTTGGAACTCCTTTTCTCCCGAGAAATCTTACAATGGGCCGGAGCAGATAAAAAATGATGCCCGATACAAGAAAAGGGAAGAATAGAGTCGTGAAAATGATTTCAAGAGGTCTGAAGATGAAATCCACTTTCGTTGATAAAAGAATGATTGTCAGAAAAATAATAATGCCGTATCCGATTTTAAAGATTTTGTCTTTCGGCAAATAGATGCACCACTTTCTAAAATATTTCTCACCTTCGTGAGCTTCGGCAATTTGCCATAATCAGCTTTTCCCGAGAAGGGACTGAATGAAACCAAGTGATTATTCCCACTGTTTGTACTGGCTCTCAAGCTGGCCTGATGAAAGCTGATTTTTTTGAAGAGCAGGCGGACACATACGGTTATATTTGATGATGTCCTGATTGATCCGCTCAACTTCTTTAATACGCAGTTTTTCATCTTTAAGTTTCATAACAATCTCAATTTGCTGTTTGATTTCTTTTTGACGCTGCAGCCATGCGGGCAGATAGTTAGCATTTTTGACGATTTTGGAGAAAATATCCCCTTTGAGAGCACTTTTTGGCAGGGGTTTTCCCATTCCCGGCAGTTTTGCAGCACCGCCTTTTTTCTCAAATTCATCATAAATCGAGCTCATCAAATCTCTGTTCTCATTCTTGTAAGGTTCTTTTTTCATCGCAGCCTCCTGTATTTGCGTTTAAGGAGAACTTCTGTATCATCACGCAAAATCCTTGCTGTGAAGAGAGATAAAAAGAAAAACCCATCATAAGAGATAGGTTTCAAGGGCGGAACTAAGGCTGTTTACATATGTGACATCCAGTGACGTATGACAACGGTAAACCTGTTTAGCCTGAACCGGATTTAGGCTTGCAAAGCAGGTGGAAGCCCCCATCAGGGTGAATTCCTTCACGAGATCTGCCAGAGCCTTCATGCCGGTTTCAGCGATGAATCCGACACCATGAAAATCAATCAGGATCTGTTCTGCGCAGGTTTCCTGAAGCAGATTTAAAAGTCTTCCGGCGTTAGCTGAAATCAGCTCTTCCGTCAATTCCCCGTAGAGTGGAAGAAGGGCGGTCTTTTTCGTGAGCATAATGAATGGACACGAAAGCTCAATGATTTTCCTGTAAGCGTCCTCTGCCTCTTCTTTTTTTGCCAGCAGCTGCAGGTCTGTTTCCGCAAGTCTTCTGCGGTGAAGCTCGACCTGCTGAACGAGCGTCTCCATTTTTGAATTCTGCTCTGTAAGGATAAGATACAGAAAATCATCATCTGTATTCATATTCAATTTGAACAAAGCAAGAGGAGATTGATAGGTTCTGAGTACAAGCTCTGTTTCGCTTTTTCCGGAAGATAACACTTTCTCGGCTTTTCTCCTGCTGTCCTCATCAGCCAGATCAAGAAAGCTTTCCTGCTCTTCAAACAGCTTGCCTGCTGCCAAAGAACGTTCAATGATGCGGAAATTTTTATCTAATTTATAGAAAGGAAGCGGAAGATGTTTGCCGTCAAGCATGGCTGTCTTCCTTCAGCAGCCAGTCATTTGCGTCCGATAAGCCTGAGAAAAGCTGTGTGTTCTCTGAACAGCAGTGCTTAAAGTCAGACGCTGTAACCAGTCTGCCTCCCACAATCACTTGAGGAGAGTGATCAAGTTTTTCTATTTCATCTATATAATGTGACAGACGTTCAGAGTTTTTACGGAGAGAAAAAGAAAGGCCGACTACATCAGGCTTCCAGTCTGCTGCGTATTCAAGAGCGTATTCCAGCGGCAGGCTCGCTCCAAACAGCCTCGTCTGATAACCGTGCCATTCAAACAAAATAGAAACCATCTTCAGCCCCAGGTGATGAAGTTCATCTTCCAGGCAAAGAAACATGGCTTTTTTTTCGGTTTTCGGTATTTGCTTTAAACTGTATTCTCTGTACCGCGACAGAATAAAGTCGCAGGTTGTGGTTGCAAGATGTTCATCAGCTACAGAAATCTCATCTTCTTCCCACAGCAAACCAATCTTTGCCATAGAAGGAGTTAATAGCTTCTGCATAACCGCCAGAGGATGTGCACCGCCATCATGGCTTTTTTTTAAGATGTTCCATGCGCTGTTTTGATTGCCCTCAAGCAGCAACCTTGTAAAAGCAGCAGTATCTATATTCATTCTGTCACCTCAGAATCCATCAATTAAATGTGTTATGACCCGATTTCTGCCATCTGAAAACTATCTTACCATATCGGGGATGCTTTATAAGAGGAAGAAGCATCCAGCAGCTTTGAAAAGAAACCCATTTCCCGGTTCAATTATTAGACTGTACAGGCAGAAATACGATAAAATAGACTTATTCCCCTATTTAGGACCTTCAAAACCGGTCTTTCCGCAATTCCTTTATACCAGCCCCAGGCTGACATCTTCATTTAAATATTCTTTAATATAAATCTGAATCCAGAGGTGAGGCCATATTGACATTTTCTGTAGATAACATCATTCTCATATTCGCTGTTCTCCTGACAATCGGAGTTATGACCGCTAAGTTTTCCTCGCGGCTTGGATTGCCTTCGCTTGTCTTCTTTATTGCTGTCGGGATGGTGCTGAGCCATTATATTTACTTCGATAATGCAAAGCTTGCCCAGCTTTTTGGCGTGATTGCCCTCATTATCATTATTTTTGACGGAGGTCTTCAGACTAAATGGATGGATGTACGCAAGATCATCGTTCCATCTTCTATGCTTGCGACAATCGGCGTTTTTGTTACAACCATTATCATAGGGGTATTCGCTAAATATGTTCTGGATCTGACATGGCTTGAAGGGCTTCTGTTCGGTGCAATCGTCGGATCTACGGATGCAGCAGCTGTTTTTGCCGTGCTCGGCAATAAAAACATAAAGAAAAGACTGACTTCGACACTTGAAGCAGAATCAGGAACAAACGATCCAATGGCCGTCTTTTTAACCGTTACGATTATCCATTTAATCGGCCAGCCTGAAACGGGATTCTTCGGTCTTATCCTGCGCTTCTTCTGGGAGATGGGTTTTGGGCTCGCGGCAGGACTGCTGTTTGGTAAACTGGCTGTTTGGGTCATAAACAAAATCAATCTCGATTCTTCCGGTCTTTATCCGGTTCTGTCACTTGCCATGGCAGTTCTTACTTACGGCCTTACTACGGCCGCACATGCAAGCGGACTGCTTGCGGTATACGTGATGGCAGTTATTGTCGGAAACTCGGATCTTACATTCCGTCATTCGATCATCCGTTTTAACGAAGGCTTCGCCTGGATGATGCAGATTCTAATGTTTATTTTACTCGGTTTGCTTGTATTCCCGAATCAGCTTGTTGATATCATCTGGGAAGGACTGCTACTGTCCATTATCCTGATGATCGTCGCGCGTCCGGCAGGAGTGTTCCTCAGCATGATTGCTTCCAAGTTTACAGTGAAAGAAAAACTGTTTATTTCATGGGCAGGGCTGAGAGGAGCCGTTCCGATTGTCCTTGCAACCTATCCGATGCTCGCGGGGCTTGAAAACAGCCAGCTGATCTTTAACGTCGTCTTTTTCGTCGTTCTGACATCTGCACTGCTTCAAGGGGCAACCCTGACGCCTCTTGCAAACAAATTAAAACTGTCGGAAAGCAAGAAAATTTCCGTGCCTCATTCGCTTGAGCTGATTTCAATCGGGAGGACGAACAATGAAATGGTTGAACTGGAAGTCGGAGAAGGCGCTGCTGTCTCAGGAAAAGAACTCAAAGACATTGAGCTTCCGAATGATGCGCTTATAACAGCTGTCATCAGGAATGAAAAACTTCATACGCCGCGGGGGGAAACGAATATTTTCTCCGGTGATACGCTGTATATTCTTGTTTCTAAAAAGAACCGCGAAAAAATCAAAGCGATTTTTCAAGGGGAAATCCATGAAGCGGCAGAGATTTCTGAGTAGGATTCAGAACTCGGAATTTCATTACTTTAGAATAATCAGGCTCACTTAAACGAAAGGGCAGTGAAAAACATGGAGAGTTCTGAGCTTCTTATTTTTATGGAGGAATACGGATATGTTGCCCTTTACGTCATGCTGTCAGCGGGGACCTTCTTTATTCCCCTTCCTAACGAAGTCATCATCATGATGGGGGGATTTGCATCTTCACACGGAATCCTGCATCCGGTTCCTGCTTTTTTCACATCTTATTTGGGCATTATGACGGCCCTTACATGCTGGTTTTTAATTGGGAAAAGTTTTGGCGGGCTTGCTCTTTCCATTCTTGTCAGAAAAGAAAGGGCAAAGAGGCGGTTTGAACGATTTCAGCTTCGTTTCTCAAGATACGGAGAATACACGCTTGGAATCACTTATTTTTTTCCGCTTCTGCGTCATTTAGGTCCCGTTCTTGCGGGGATGAACAAAGTGAAGTTCTGGAAATTTGCGCTGCTTGCATACGGATCTGCTTTTATATGGGCTCTCGCTTTTTTTTGGCTCGGCAACCAGTTTGGAGACTCGGCTGAAACAGTTAATGCCCTGTTAAACCGCTTTGGCCCGGCTTTTATAGCATCAGGCTGCGCACTATTTGCAGGAATGATCCTGCTGCGCTATGTTCAAAGAAAAAGAATAAAATCACAGCAACACGGGGGTTAGAGAATGAGTGCTGAGACAATGGATGTTTTTCATAAGAAAACGGCATTAGATACAGCGAGTATATGGAGCGTGCGATTCTTGCTTGTGATCAGATTGAAAGGGAAGAAAACCGCACTCTCTTAGAAAATGATTTAAATCAGCTGAAAGTCCATTCAGTAAAACTCGGAAGGTAAAACATATCCGGGTTTTTTTGTTTGTGTAAACAAGCATCCAAACTCATAAAAAACACGTTATCAATGTAATCAGTGCTGACAGAAGTTTAGAAAACTGTTGAAATTAGGCGGATGTCCCGCCGGTATACCGTGATAAGATACAGTGGATGATATAAGTGAAAGGAATTGATCGAGATGAAAAAATGGATAAGTATAGCGGCAATGGCCGTTTTGCTGATTTTTCCTAATGCCGTCATGGCGCACACACATATGACTTCTTCTCTTCCTGAAAAAGGTTCAACTGTTACAGAACCATTGAAAACAATCGAATTGACCTTTGATACAAAGATAGAACCCCTAAGTTCAATGAAGCTTGTGAAAGATGGATCTGAGGTGCCTGTTGAGGTCAAAGCAGAAGGGGAAAAGCTTATCGGCACGCCTCAAAGTGAGCTTGAAAACGGAGCTTACACAGCTGAGTGGAAAATTATCGGCGAAGACGGACATGAAATGGAAGGAACGCTTGCTTTCAATGTTCAGCAGGAGGCTGCAGAAGAAGCTCCGCAAACGGAAGAAGAACCTGAAGACAGCGGGAAATCCGAAGTAGCTCAAGAGGAACAGCCGGCTGATGAACAGACCGGAAGTGCAGAAGCTTCGGAGGAAGGCTCTCCGGTTATGACAATAGCCCTTGCGGCAATTGGCGTTCTGGCCGTTATTTTCATCATTTCTCTCATGAGAAAAAAACGGTAAAGAGCTGTGAATATCCTGATACCCATCGGAGAAGGAATAACCTATATTCTTTTCTCCTTTTTAATTGGCCATGTGGTTCTGCAGCTTGTACCGGCCTCAAAAAAACCTGAAATGGTTGTGTCTAAGAGGTTCTTGCTGCTGTCTGTTGTTCTGATCATCGGGCTTACATTTCTGCCTGTTTTAAAGGTGATCCTGAGCTTTTATCAAGCGGCAGGAATCAGCCAGACCGTGCAGTCCGTGCTGATGGATTTCCAGATTGGACAATCCTGGATGCTCACAGCGGCTGCTGCGATTGTCTTATGGCTCGTTCTTTATATGGATGGTCCAAAATTCATTCAGGGCATGCTGCTGCTGTTTATGATCTTTGCACTTGGCTATGCAAGCCATGCTGCGTCATTATCGTTTTGGATGGGCATGGCTTCGCACAGTATTCATTTTCTTGCTGTGGCTCTATGGGCGGGTGTTTTGCTTCATGTAGCCTGGTTTACCGTTCATCCTGTAAACTGGCCGGCCTTTCTTAAGTGGTTTACGCCTTTTGCGGTTGCCTGTTTCGCGGTCCTGACCGCAGCGGGTCTGTTTGTTATGAACCTGATGGTTGATTTGCGGGATTATGTGCAGGCATGGCCGCTGTCGTATGGCCAAGTGATTCTGCTAAAGCATCTGGCGATTATCCCCCTGCTGGTATTTGCTTTTTTAAATGGCTTTATCGGAAGGAAGGCAGGCGAAAGGGGAACGTTCGCGTGGGTCAGAGCAGAGAGTTTGATAGTTGGAACTGTTTTTTTTCTGACAGGCTTTCTTGGAACACAGGCTCCGCCTCACGACGTGAACGTGACGCTGCGTTCAGAAGGAGCTGCTCCCCTGTTTGAGTGGATCAAGGGCTTTGCCATAGAGCCTCAGGTAACGCTTAGCCTTGATTTTTCAATAGATGGCATCCTTCTATTATTTTTGGCAGGCCTTTTTCTTGGAATGATTGGTTTAAGTTTTATGAAAAAAAGAAACGCTTATGCAGCCGTTGTTCTTGCTTTGCTTTTCATTGTCTCAGCCTATTTGGGACTGATGTCCGGTGTGTCGGTTTCCTGACTGAGCACAATTTCTGACATTCATGTTTGCTGAAGCTATACTTTAATGGTGAGATGAACATTATTTTTGGAGGGATCTATATGGCTGAACATTCTTTTTATCTAAAAGCCCATTGGCCCGGACTCAGAAATGACGTTGGGGAAATCGAGAGCGGACAGCTGAAAACAAAAGTTTCCATACCGCCTGAAATGGATGGGCCGGGTGTCGGAACAAATCCTGATGAAATGCTCCTCGGCGCTGCAGCAACGTGCTACATTATTACGCTTGCGGCCATGATGGGGCGCAGCCGCCTTGAAAAAGAGGATTTAACGATGGAATCTGAGGGGATTGTTGAAGTGGTAAACGGGGTAATCACCTATAAACGAATCGTGCATCGTCCTGTTATCACGCTAAAAGCCGCAGCATCGGAAAAGGATATAGAGCTTGCGAAGAAACTTGCTGAACGTGCTGAAAGTTCGTGCATGATCAGCCGTGCGGTTAAAGGGAATGTGGAAATTGAACTTCAGGCAGAAATCAAGAAAGCAGCCGCTGAGTAACGGCTGCTTTGCTGTTTATTCAGATTGCTTATACATGCAATCTTCGTTTTTTGAGCGTTGTAATGATGCTGTATGAAACTTCTTTCCACAGCGATTCGTCTTCTTTATAAGCGGCAGTCAGTTTTTTGATCATCTCTGACTGCTTTTCTTTGAAATCAGGGTGATCTTTTTCAGGAAGATGTTTTCTGAGTGAGTCAACAAGCTGCTGGATTTTCGGGGCGCGCGGACCCCAGACCGCTTTTTCATTTCCGTCCCGGTCGATAAAGATGAAGATTGGAATGGCACGGGATGTTCCGTTTGTTAAGTACTGGTCCATTAAGTCAAGGTTGGAGTCGCGAAGCAGAAAACGCACGTCCATCCCTGCCTCTTCAGCAATTTTCAAAAGAATCGGGTTGTTGAGCATGGCATCTCCGCACCAGTCTTCTGTCAGGACAATGACGCGAAGAGACTGGGTTCTCATGCTTTCGAGAATGGAGATGTCATCTTCATCCAGCGAAAACCCCTCATGAATAATCGTCATTTCTTCCTTGTTGACATTCATTTGCTCCATGTATTCCTGTGCAGTTAACCCTTTTGCAAACCAAGTGTTTAGTGACATTGAATGTACCTCTCTCTGGTTTTTTATGATAACGGTATCAGAATCTTAGGAAAAAATCCAGAAAGTTGTTCTGACCCGGACGGATTGATAAATACGGAATGGAAGCTTAAGAAAAATGTCTCTTCAAATAGGGACTAAAAGACCATGAGGATCTCGAAGAGTTTAGTATAATAGTATTTTGTGAAAAACATAAGGGATACAAACATAAGGGAGAGAAACATATTGCTTGAAAAATATACCTCAACTGAAAGCCTGATTGAGATCGCCGTCAGTATAGGGATCTTCGTTCTGTTCATGGTCCTGCGCAAGCTGTTTACGAAATATGTGTTTAAGATGATTCTTAAATTCAGCAGCAAAACGCCGACAGATCTGTTCAGAAATGTACTGGTCGCCTATGATAAACCGCTGCGGATGTTTTTTATTCTGATCGGATTGTATTTGGCGATTCTGTATTCTCCTTTTCTGGACAATCAAAGGGACATACTCAGCCAGTTTTACCGGTCTTCCATTGTTCTCACACTGGCGTGGGGACTGTATAACCTGACAGCATCATCATCTCTGCTTTTTGATAAAGTAAACAAACGGTTTGAGCTTGAGATGGATGATATTCTTGGGCCATTTTTATCCAAAGTCATGAGATTTGTCATTCTGGCTCTTACTTTCAGCATCATTGCCCAGGAATTTAATTATGATGTTAACGGGTTTGTCGCCGGACTCGGTCTTGGAGGACTTGCTTTTGCCCTAGCTGCCAAAGAAACGATCGGCAACTTTTTCGGAGGCATTATTATTATCACAGAGAAGCCGTTTACCCTTGGTGACTGGATCAAAACACCAAGTGTAGAAGGAGTTGTAGAAGACATATCCTTCAGGAGCACAAAAATCCGGACATTCGCTCAGGCCCTTGTGACGGTTCCAAACTCTACACTTGCCAATGAGCCGATTACAAACTGGACGAAGATGGGGAAAAGGCAGATTCAGTTCACACTTGGGGTCACTTATGATACAACGCAGAAACAGCTTAAGACGTGCGTGAAAAAAATTGAGCATATGCTTACAGAGCATGACGGCGTTCATGATGAAACAATCAACGTTGTTTTTAACGCTTTTGGCGACAGCAGCCTCAATATTTTCCTTAATTTCTTTACGAAAACAACTGCTTATGCCGACCATTTAAGCGTGAAGCAGGACATCAACTTTAAAATCATGGCAATCCTGGAAGAGGAAGGCGTCGATTTCGCATTTCCGAGCCGGACCATTTACGTTGAAGGAGCCAAACAGGAAGTTAAAGAAAAAGAAAAGCAGTACAGCTAAAGCCGGTGCGGATGCACCGGTTTTTCTGGTACACTGATTACATGACATAAAGAGAGGAAGAACGCTTTGAAGAAACAGACGATTCTTTTTATTGGTGCAGGCCGGATGGCAGAATCCATCATTTCCGGGCTCGTAAAGTCGCCGAACATCGAGGATATTTATGTATCGAATCATAGAAACAAAGATAAGCTTCTGTATCTTGAGAACAAGTACGGCATTAGGCCTTCGTTCAGCTGGATCAGTGATGCTGAAAAAGCGGACATGATTCTGCTGGCTATGCCTCCTGAAGCTCACCCTGAATTTTTAAAGGAGCTTAAACCGGTCTTAAAGGGGCAATTTGTTGTGACGATTGCAGCCGGTATCGGCCCGTCCTTTCTGGAAGAACATCTCGGCCAGCATGTACCTGCAGCATGGATCATGCCAAATACAGCTTCTGAAATCGGCGAGTCGATGTCACTTGCTGCTTACGGTCAGGCTGCTTTAGAACATCATAAATTGATGCTGAAGGATGTACTGGATGCGATAGGTGAATCAGAGGTGTGCACAGAGGAACAGGTTCATCAGTTAACGGCCATTACAGGAAGTGCCCCTGCATTTCTGTATGCATTTGCTGAGAGCTTGATCGAACAGGCAGAGACGTACGGAATTTCACATGAACATGCAACAAAGCTTGTCTCTCAAATGATGGCCGGTTCCTCTGCCATGCTGAAGCTGAAAAAAGCGCCGAAGGAACTGAGAGAACAAGTGACAACACCAGGGGGAGCTACAGCGGAAGGAATAAACGTTCTTGTAGAGGGCGGATACAGCCGTCTGATCAAGGAGGCAGTTATCGCCACCAATCGAAAAGCATTGGGCAAGTGGCAGGAGAATCAATAGAAAAATGAAAAGAGGATGAGGGCGGTCAGGCGCGCTTAGATTCTTTTATTGTCGTCTGACGCTTGCCCGTCCCATTGCAGAGAGTGCAGGTTTTCTTGAAAAAAGGCAGTTTGGATCTGATTTTTCCTTTTCCATTGCATTTCAAACATATGTTGACCAGTTTCATCCGCATCACCGTCCGAATTTTCTTTATTTTCATTTTATCACAGAGATTTGCAGCAATCACCCGGATTAAGGGTGGTTTTTTTTTTGCTCAATAGTCATGCCGCGTTCATTCTGTACTTATATTTAATATATAAATCCACAAGAAAAAGAGTGACTAAAAGGAGGAGGATAAATGGAGCCCCATCAAGTTTCCTTGATCAAACAGCATAAAAAGCTGCCAAAAGCAGAGATTGGAAAGCGGATGGTGCTCATTTGTTCGGGTGCGGTCCTAATGGCTGTCGGTCTTGAGATTTTCCTCGTTCCAAATCGCATCATTGACGGCGGAATTGTGGGAATCTCGATTATTCTGTCTCACCTGACAAATTTGAAGCTGAGTCTTTTTCTTTTTTTCCTCAATGTCCCTTTCCTGTTCATCGGCTATAATCAGATTGGAAAAACATTTGCTCTTTCTACTCTGTTTGGTGTCGTCGTGCTGAGTTTTGCAACTGCTCTATTGCATCCTGTTCCTGTTTTAACCGAAGATTTGCTTCTCGCGTCTGTTTTTGGAGGGATTATTCTCGGTATTGGCGTCGGGCTTGTCATCAGATACGGCGGCTCGCTTGACGGTACGGAAATTCTGGCTATTCTCTTTAACAAGCAGTCTCCTTTTTCTGTAGGGGAACTGATTATGTTTTTCAACCTGTTTATCTTAGGAAGTGCAGGATTTGTATTCGGGTGGGACCGGGCCATGTATTCGCTGATTGCTTATTTTATAGCATATAAAACGATTGATGTCGTCGTTCAGGGGCTTGATGAATCAAAATCTGCCTGGATCATCAGTGAAAATCCGGATGAGGTCGGTCAGGCTATTCTTGCCAGGCTTGGGCGGGGAGTCACTTACTTAAACGGAGAAGGCGCATATACGGGTGAAGGCAAGAAAGTCATTTTCTGCGTGATTACAAGACTTGAAGAAGCTAAGCTGAAACTGATTGTGGAAGAGCTGGATCCTTCTGCATTTCTGGCAGTAGCAAACATAACCGAAGTCAGAGGCGGCAGGTTTAAAAAGAGAAGCATTCACTAGCATGACACAATCCGGAAAAAAACATCATCAAATGATGGAATAAGACATTTCCCGCATAAGCCATTAGTCCTTTTTTTAGGCAATTCGTCAAAATGTACGTCTGAGTGGATTCTAGAAAGCTAAAAGTCGAAACTTTGCAGATAAAGTAGGATGAACTTTCTTATCCGCTTACACAGACTTCAAAAATTCGTCAAATAAATAGGGCGAAATCATTATTTACTAAATTTTCAGATTAATTATGATATCAATAAAGGAGGAGATAAAATGGGTAAAGGAAGAATTCGTGTGGAAGAGAGTATTAAAGTGCAGACTGATGAGGAAATGTACGAAGCAACTTTAATTGAGAAAGCGGAAGAAGAAGCTGTAAAGCCGTAAATCCTGCTGCCATGTGAGTCCTTGATACATTTGTCTCTTGAAAAGGCAGATCATCCAGAATATAGTTAGAGCATACCTGAAAATGGAAACGGGGGATGAGCAATGCCGCTCTGGGCCTGGCTTCTTGCCGGATTTCTCGTGCTTGTTCTAATAGGATGGATCAGTGACCTGCGATCTAAGCGAAGACGAAAGCTGAATGTTTATCACTCCGACCCTAAAGCTGAAGCAATGAGAGCTGAACAGCAGATGCATACCTATAACCGCGATACAGATTATTTCGGAATGTAAATAAGAAAAGGAGGCGATCCGGCGGGATCGTCTCCTTTTCCTGTTCGTGCATGCTGCTGTTCAGCTAGTTTAAGAGATGTTTCTTTTTCTTCTTTGGTAAAGCAAAACTGATGCTCCGGCGAGGATGAATAAGCCTCCTGCAGCAAACAGGTTATACATTTCTGTAGCAGTAGAAGGCAAATGGCTGCCTTTAGCTGCATCATCGCTGTCCCCTTGTGCACGGTCATGATCAGGTGCCGAATCCTCTTTGTTTGGATCCCGGGGATTTTCAGATCCCTTAGGCTGTCCGTTTTTACCAGGGGAAGCACCAGGGCCGTTATTGCCGCTGTCTTCTCCCGGATTACCGCCGCCTGCAGGAGGAGTACCTGTATCTCCTTCACCATCAGCAGGGGGATTACCTGAATCTTCTCCGCCGTCAGCAGGAGGATTACCTGTGTCTCCGCCGCCGTCAGCAGGAGGGTCTTCTTCATCAGGAACCGTTACTTTCTCTCCTTTTGTGAAGGACCAGATGTCGGAAACTGTACTTCCTGTAAACGAATCTTCGGCTGATGCGTACCAGAAATAGGTTTGGCCGGTTTCAAGGCCTGTCCAGATTGTTTCTGCAATCGAGCCGCTTTCTATGTTCTCATCCGAGCCGATTGTCTCATCTGTATAAACATTTACTGCAAAGGAATCGGTGGCAATTCTCTTCTCTACAGGAGCAAGGTCAAGACTGATCTCAAACTCATCCATTTCAGGGAATTCATCCGTATCGTAATAGTTATAGTCATCTAAATAAGGTGAATACGTATTGACAAGGATCCTGTTGTTGTCCTGATCAAAATGAAGGAGCCTCATATATCCCTGCCCGCCTTCAGGGCCTGCCTGATAATCAGCAAGCATTTGAGTAACCGTACGGTCAGGCGTGCCGTCACCGTTATCGTCAATTTGATCAACATACGTTTTCGCGGCATGATAATGGCCGCTCAGTACAGCAAATACGTTTTTATTTGGAACGACGACTTCATTATACAATTTTTCTCCCAATGGGTGGCGTGTGCCGGTTGACAGTAAATACTCATGGAAGCTTAAGATGGCCTTTCGATCAGGGTAGGCGGAAAGAACATCATTCATCCAGGCTATCCCTTCATCTGTTACTCCCCAGCCAAGATAAACCATGATGTAATCATTGCCTCCGGCTGAAATTAAATCGAAGTGACCGCGGTTGTTAAGATAAGATTCGCCGTAATAATCTTTTGATTGAAAGCGGTCCTCTCCAAAATAACGATAGTAATCGGTATAGTCGTTTGATACCTGATCAACATCGTGGTTACCGGCCAGTACACCGTACGGGATGTTTTGATCGTCAAGCACCTTCATTGATGTATCGGCAATTTCCCACTGTTTCTCATCCGTAGAGATATTGACGAGATCTCCGGTGTGGAAAACATACTTAATCTTTAATTCTTCCTGTTTCTGTGCAATCCATTCTGTCTGGCGCTGGTAAATATGCGGGTAGCTTTCCGAATAATACTGTGTGTCGGACATCCAGGCAAATGTGTAATCATACTCTTCCGGACTTTTTGGAATTTCGTCCTGAACAAGAACGTTGATTTTTGAGCCTTTTACAAATTCTCCTGCTTGAACGCTTCCGGTAAGCTCGAAGTCCTCTGTCCCTGCAATTTCAACATCTACAAGGGACCAGTCCTTTTGCTTATGGCTCCAGGCATACATGGAAACTTTTCTGCCTTCTAATGAATTTCCGTCCCACTTGAGCTCAATGCGGTCACTGTCATCCACAGCCGGATCAACGGTTACATCAAACCTGTGATAAGGGAACTGCGTGCTTGAATCTGTCGTGAGATAGGTGCCGTCTTTTTCTGACGTCAGCTGAATATCTTCAGACGTAAATGCCTGTTCACCTGCAGGTGCTTGCTGCTTGGGCGGTTCTGTATCTGCTGCATGTTTGAATGATTTAACACTGCTGTCAGACGGGGTGTATTGATACCCTTTAAAGAAGGAGACGTTCATGCTGTCGTTTGAAGGATCCGTCACCTTTACCTGAAGCTTCGGATCGCCTGCAGGAAGTCCTTTTGCACCGTCTGCCGGTCCAATCAGTTCAATTTTTTCAGGATTTTCGTTTGCCGTTTTAAATGTGATGACTTTTTCAGCGTGATTTCCTGCTTTATCTGCTGCTTTAACTGTTAATTGATGGTCACCGGGCTTCATCTTCCCGGAGGCGGTGCTGTACGGAAAATCAATTTTTGCACCATCAAGCCATGCCTCTGAAGAAGCGATGCCTGCTATTGAATCCTCGATCCCCGCATTGATTTCAAATGAACCCTTATATTCTTTGCCTTCTTCAATAGAAGGAGTGATAACCGGAGCCGTATTGTCCACCTTAACATTTGCTGTCACGGCATGATTTAAATGCTGGACAGATATGACATGGTCTCCGTCAAACGAAGCTTTTGTATCCCATTTATAGGTTTTGCTTGCTGCAAGTTCATCTGCAAGCTGGAAAGAAAAATCTTCAAACGGGTGAGCATCATTCATGGTCATAACTTTCTTTTCATCTGGGAAATTGTCCGGTCTAAGGACAGTGCCGTCGGATAAAACAAGTCTAACGTTCCGGATTGTATAATCATCACGGTTTTCCTCTGAGTCAAGATCAAATGGCGACGCTTTATTTCCTGAACGGACTGTGAGAATATTTTCGCCTGTCTGTATTCGCTCGGGATCAACCGGAACGGTATACGTTTTCCAGTCGGTCAACCAATCCTTGTCCATTAAATAAAGGATGTCCTCGCCCATCGTAACAGCGTTCTGGAAATACGTGTTGAGGCCGTTCGCTTCAAATGCGAAATAGGCGGTGCGCTCAATTGAACGGTAGGTTTCCTCTGCCTCTTTGCCGTCAATTTTAATGGAAATCTGATTCGGATTTCCGTCTTTTGCTGTAGCTTTTATGATTTTTTCTCCGCTTAGAATTTGTCCATCTTCAAGATTCAACCGAAGATCGGCATCATCAAAATCACTTGTAATGGCAATTGTCTTTTTGCTGCTGACTGTTTCATTCATTCCGTCTGAGACAGTAAAATAATATTCGACTGATTTTCTTCCAATCAGGTCCGGTGAGTAAATCGTATGGTGATAGAGCATATCATCATAATCTTCCTTGAGAATGACGCTCTGGTAGTCAGATTGCTGATCGGTCTTGTAGAACAGCCGGACCGATGTTAAAGAGTTGTTATCCTTTGCTTCTGCAAGAATATGAATATCTTCTTTTTGATCTATTTCTGTCAGATCAGTAAGGTCTTTTACAGTTGGCGGACTGTTGTCCTCTTTTTGAGTAACCGGTTTTTTTGGAATCTGGTAGGCTTCAACAGAACCCGGCGCTGCAGCCTTCACGCCTGCGCTGACCTTCACCTGAACGGTCGATCCGTCAGAAGGATATTTGTAGAAAATTCCTTTATCTGCTGCGGTATCGTCAATTCCGGTTTGCTCATTATAGTAGGCCACCGAAACTTCTTTGTTTGTGTTGGTTGAAACGACAAGGCCCCTTGTACTTCCGTTTGCCATGCCACCACTGAAAATACGGACAATATCTTTGTTTTCTTCAAGGTCTGTGCCGTAATTCTTATTAAAGTCGGCTACTGTGCTGTTTTTGTTTTGATCATTGATGATCCAGAAAACAAGTGTTTCACCGGAAGGAATCAAAAGATCTTCAGGTACCGAAGGCCAGACAACATCGGTAGATGCCTCCATTCCATAACGGTAATTAATCTTGTAGTCTTTAAAATTAACAGTCTGGTTCGTATTATTGTAGATTTCAACAAACTCATACCCGTCACCTGAACCGACATTGGACGAATCAGGAACGACTTCCGTAACAAGGAAATAAGGGAGCTTTTCCGTATCCACTTCAGGAAGATCTACGGCAATCGTTTGTTCTTCTGTAGCAGCAGTGTTGATGCCATCAGAGGCCTCAATGTAATAGATTACATCTGAATGGACGTCAGTACCTGCTATCACTGCTTTGTACTGTTCAGGTTTTGCTTCATCAGGGTTCATCGGAACAGACAGGAACGTACTGTCATTTTCTGATTTGTAGAACAGTGTTGCAAAAGGGACAGCTTTATCATCTGTAATGTCAGCTTCAATCGCAATCTCTTTAAAGCCTTCTGCTGTCGTTACAGGAGTATGCGTGATTTCAGGCTTAACAGAATCATTATTTTCTTCAGGAGCTTTCGCAGGAGAAGAAGGGACCTGTTCTGCGGATATGGCTCCCGGATCAGGATCAGCAAGAGTTTGAAGCTTGCCCATCTCTGTTCCTGTTTTCGGGTACTGGTACTTAACTGTTTTACCGTTATTATCGGTTTCATTGGCCAAATAAGCTGCGGAGATAACTTCAGCTCCTGTGCGGTCTTTAATCGAGATGGCTCTATTGCCTCCGTTAGCGAAGCCTGGGAATGCATCTTTAAAGAACGCAAGGCTGGATGATTCAAGAGCTGTTCCGAACTGTTTATTGAAATCCCCGGCTGTCAGATTTCCATT